>JAQFVP010000019.1 GCA_027942475.1 Simkania sp.
TGGAGTGAAATTTGCCCTGTGGGCGCCTCACGCGCGCTCTGTCTCACTGATCGGGATGGGACGGCGCAGCTTTTACGTCAGTGTCAAATGGCAATCGATAGGCGGGACCGTGTGCGGATCGGATCCCTTTTTTTAACGCTATTTCAAATCGGATTTTGTGGTATTTTGACTCCTCGCCTCTGTGATACAGATTTTCAGGGAGTTATCCCCGATAGCAAATCAATAGAGGGTTCTCCTCTTACGCTTCTCAGCCATGGGGCAGCGCTGATTCGAAATCTGTTTTGCCATTTCAGCAAAAGCAAGCTCTCTATCCTTCCTTGTCTGCCCGTTGAGTTGCACGCAGGGCACTTTCGAAATGTAGTGTGCCCAAGAAAGCTCAAAGTGGAAATCAAATGGTCAAAAAAAATGGTGCGCTGTCTCACGCTCCACTCATACGTCGATCAAAAAATCCACTTCGCACTGCAAAAACAGATCAAATCTTTCCGCTCGAAAAACGCGCGCTTTCCGCGAGGAGCAGAGCTCAGCTTGGAGGCTGGTAAAGTCTACTTTTTTGACCGCTTTGAAAAATAAAAAAAAGCGCTTTCTCAAATTGCTACTCCGATTTCGACAGGCAAAAAGGGGGGCTTGCTAATATCGCTCAACTCGCATAGCATAAGCGATGTGCGCTCCACTTGGCCTTGCGCCTTTTTTAAACGATTTTTTATACGAGAATGTTCGCGTGCTAGAAGAGCTCAAAAAAGCCCCTCACCATCTATTAGGTATTCATCCCACCCCACTTGGCAAAGTAATCCGCGTCTGGCATCCCTTTTTACCCCACCTGTCCATCAAAGTTCTAGGAAGGCTCCAGATTATGAGAAACACAGAAAGGCGCGGACTCTTTGAGCTTTCAGTTGACCCTCAAATCACATATCTCGACTACCACATCATTCATGAATCAGGGCTTGAAGCCCACGATCCCTACAGCTTTCTTCCTACCTTTTCTAAAGAAGATGGCCATTTGTTTTGCCAAGGAAAACACGGCGCCCTCGATCAAGTGATGGGAGGTCGTTTAACGAGGCATCAAGGTGTTGATGGAGTGAAATTTGCCCTGTGGGCGCCTCACGCGCGCTCTGTCTCACTGATCGGGGATTTTAACTCTTGGAACAGTTTCCTTCATCCTATGCGCCTGCTCGACTTTGCGTATGTTTGGGAGCTTTTTGTTCCCGGATTAAAAGAGGGAGAAAGGTATAAGTTTTCGATTTTATCAAGAGAGGGAAAAACATATAAAAAAGCGGATCCTTATGCTTTTCAAGGAGAAATGCGGCCACTTACCTCCTCTATTATTACTTGTATCACCAAACATCAATGGAAAGACCAAGATTGGATGAAAAATAGGCTTTGCAAATCTTTTTTAGATCGGCCGATTAATATTTATGAGCTCCACTTGGGATCATGGGCTAAACAGGGAAAAAATTTTATCAACTACAAAACCCTCGCCTCCTGTCTCACTTTGTATTGCAAGAAGATGCACTACACCCATGTTGAGTTTATGCCCATCATGGGTCATCCGCTCGATGAGTCATGGGGTTACCAAGTCACCGGTTTTTATGCGATTTCCCGTCGCTATGGGTCGGTGGAGGAGTTCCAATTTCTCGTAGACCATTTGCATAGACATGGGATCGGTGTCATTTTGGACTGGGTTCCGGGACATTTTCCAAAAGATGCACACTCGATTGCGCAATTTGACGGAACCTATCTTTATGAACATCAAGACCCCAAGCAGAGGATACACCCAGATTGGAAGACCCATATCTTTGATTACAAGCGCCCCGAAGTCACCAACTTCCTCTTGGGTAGTGCCCTTTTTTATCTCGATAAAATGCATATTGATGGACTCAGAGTGGATGCGGTCTCTTCGATGGTCTATTTAGATTACTCGAGAAAGGTAGGAGAGTGGACGCCCAACTTACACGGGGGAAATGAAAATTTAGAGGCAATTGCATTTTTGCGCACACTGACCCAAATTGCTCGAAAAAGATTTCCAGGTGTTCTCATGATCGCAGAAGAGTCCCACGCTTTTCCCGGCGTTACCCACCCCACGTCCAAGGGGGGATTGGGTTTTCATTTAAAATGGAATCTAGGCTGGATGCATGATACTCTCCAATTTTTTCAGTCGAGCTTTTCTGATCGAAAAGAGAAACAAAGATGGCTCGAACATGAATGGACATACTTGTACCAAGAAAACTATCTACTTTCCTTGTCTCACGATGAAGTTGTGCATGAAAAAAAGAGCCTCCTCGCTAAAATGCCCGGTAATGAATGGGAAAAATTTGCCAATATGCGACTGCTTTTGAGTTATATGATGTGCCACCCCGGAAAAAAGCTCTTGTTTATGGGTGGGGAGTTTGGACTTTGGACTGAATGGGATCACAAAAAAGAATTGCCCTGGCAGTTAACTGAAGTGGGTTTGCATCAAAAGCTCAAACGGTGCGCAGAGCACCTCAATGAGCTTTATCTCGCGCATCCTGCGCTTTGGGAAAAAGATTTCGACAAAAAAGGGCATGAGTGGATCGACCAAAGTGAAACATTTAGCTATTTACGTCGCGGAGTAAAAGAGGTCCTCTTGTGTGTACACAATTTTGGAGACAAACCCCTAAAACAAGTGCAGATCCCTTTTCCCGATTGCTCTCCCGTTGAAATTTTTAACAGCGATGCGCGAGAATATGGAGGCCGAGGCACCCTAAATGTACACGTTGAAAAAATGCACCTCAATTTAGCCCCGTTTGCTACATCTATTTTATGTCCAAAAAAAAGTATTTAAAGCTGCTTGCAGAAATTCAAAAGCACGATCATCTCTATTTTGATCAAAACGCCCCAGAGATTTCTGATTATGAGTACGATTTACTCGTCGAAAAAGTGCGAAAAATAGAAATGCAGCATCCACAGTGGGTAACAGACCATAGCCCTACAAAGCATGTAGGTGGCGCGCCCAGTAAAGGTTTCAAACAGCGGATGCACAAAGTTCCGATGCTCTCTTTGGCTAATACCTATTCGAAAGAGGAGGTTGCTCATTTTATCAAACGAGTGCGCAAACAGCTCGGGAAGAAAAAAATTGGATTTTATGTGGAACTTAAATTAGATGGCGTTGCTATTTCTTTGCGTTACGAAAAGGGAAAACTCGCGTATGCGGTTTCCCGAGGCAATGGACGAAAAGGGGATGATATCACGGCCAATGTGCAAACAATTGCTTCAATTCCACAGCGGATAAAAGGGGAAATAGGTTCTCTTGAAGTGAGGGGAGAAGTGTTTATGGCAATACAAGATTTTGCTAAGCTCAACTCTCAGCGCTTAGAAAAGGGCTTAGATCTTTTTGCAAATCCGCGCAACGCGGCTGCGGGGTCACTCAAACTGCTCAATCCAAAAGAAACAGCGCAGCGCCGCCTCAAAGCGGAATTTTACCAACTACTTTCCCCTGAAAAAAAGATCCAAACACAGGAGGAATCTCATAGATTATTAAAAAAATTACAGCTTCCCGTTGCAAAAGAGGATCGCGTAGCGCTTTGCTATTCAACAGACGAGATTTTTGATTTTATCAGTCGAATGCAAAAAGAGCGGTGCTATTTGCCCTTTGAAATTGACGGCGTTGTAATCAAAGTCAATGAGCTCAAAGCGCATGACATCATGGGCGTGACTAGCAAAAGCCCCCGTTGGGCAGTTGCCTACAAATTCTCTCCTGAGCAAGCAGAGACAATCATCCAAAATATTACCATTCAAGTGGGGCGTACAGGGGTCCTTACCCCCGTTGCTCAACTTGTTCCAGTTTCACTTGCGGGAAGCACTCTCTCACGCGCCACACTCCACAATCAAGAGGAGGTGCATAAAAAAGATATTCATATCAAAGACACTGTGCTTATCGAAAAGGGGGGAGATGTGATTCCCAAAGTAGTCAAAGTGATCAAAGAAAAAAGGCCAAAAGATGCGAAAGCATGGCGCATGCCCACCCATTGCCCTATCTGCGGGTCAAAAGTGGTCCGAGAATTGGGTCTTATCGCCGTTCGTTGTCCAAATCGAAAAGATTGTAGTGGACAGCTGCTGCGTCGAATTAGTTTTTTTGTGAGCAAGCTAGCAATGGATATCGATCGCCTTGGACCGAAAATTGTAAAAAAACTCGTCGAAAAGGGGATCATAGGCTCTGTTTCCGACATTTATCAAATTGATGGAGCAGCGCTCGCTGGGGTCGAGGGATTTCAAAAAAAATCGATAGATCACTTGCTCAGTAGCATCGAACGCTCCAAGCAGGTTCCCTTCAGTCGATTCATTTTTGCCCTTGGCATTCCCCTGGTCGGAGAGAGTACGGCGCAGCTTCTCGCCGAGGTTGCTACATCCATAGAAACGCTTAAAAATATGACCTTCGAAAAGCTTTCTATGATCAAAGGAATCGGTCCCAAAGTAGCGCATTCGATTACTGAGTTTTTCTCCGACCAAAAACACCTTGAAGAGATCGATACACTTATTTTACTTGGGGTTAACCCCCTATACGTCCAGCGCAAAAAGGGTGCGCACCCTTTTTCAGGCAAAACATTTGTCTTGAGTGGAACTTTGGATCAATGGACCCGCGCACAGGCAACCGATGAAATCATACAGCGAGGAGGAAAAGTGGCCCATTCAGTGAGCGCAAAGACCGACTTCCTCCTGCTCGGAAAAAGTCCGGGATCAAAATATGAAAAAGCGCAAAAACTGGGTGTAGAGATCCTAGATGAAGAGGGTTTTCAATCCTTTCTTTAATCTTCACTGTGCCCAAGGAGCAATCTCTAACGATTCCATAAGAGAAAGGTTAAGTTTCTTAATCGATGCCACGAGTATTTGTATCTGTATACGCATTCATTATGAAGGAAGCTGCGCAAGCTGAGACAGCGATAGCAAGATTGGTTGAAAAACGGGAACTTGGGGGCAATATCTTTTCCACAAGATGCGAGATAACCTGATCCCTTACGATCATCCCTACGGCGGCTACCCCAGCCTCATATTCGCGATTATTTATCAAACGTTTCAATACGTTTATACCCATTATACCTGTATATTCATCGCTATTCTTATATTTTTCAATAAAATTAAGATAGCTATTTATAAACGGAGAAAAAAAATGTTTTGAAGCAGGAGAAAAAAAATGTTTTGAAGCAGGAGAAAAAAAATGTTTTGAAGCAGCGGAAATCAAAAAACTAATATATTTACTACTAACCTCTAAAGCAAAAGTTTTTGGAAAAGCCAAAATACTCCTACTTAAAATCTCCAATTTATGATTTTTAAAGTGTTTCCATGCTGAAGTAGTAGTCTCTTCCGGTTTCTTAGACGAGCTTTTATCTTTATTGTCAAAAATACTTTGAAGTATAGCAATAGTTAAAAAACTAAATTTCAAATCAATAGCAACCACTTTAATTTCGCGTTTGTTATTTTTAAGGAATTGCCAAGTTTGTCCAAGGGCTAATCCGGGTGTATTACAAGCAGAAATTTTTGATAAAAAATTCATTAAATTCTCATTTTTTTCGCTGGATTTTAATAAATTTTTTCTGCTTATTCAATAAAAATCATAAAAAAGCGCGGAAACTGGGAGTAGGGCCCCCTAGAAGGGGGATTGCTATATCGAGAAATGTGCCATTTCTTCGGTGCCCGAGGTCTCAGTTCTTTGTTCCTCATCAGTATCGTGATTCTTCATAAATTTTTCTATGAAAGAAGCTATGAAAGCGACAGCAAGATTGGTCAAAACATTCGCACTTGAAGGAAATATCTTTTTTACAAGATGTGAGATAAACTGATCCCTTACGATCATCCCCAAACCGACGAGCCCAGCCTGATATTCGCGATGATTTATCAAGCGTTTCAATACGTTTATACCTGTTATATCTGTGTCTTCATCGCTATTTTTATATATTTCAATGAAGTTACGGTAGGTTATAAATAACTGAAAAATAATCGGGATGAAATCATTGCATTTCTTACATAATAAATCAAAGCGTTGTAAATCACTAGAATTCAAAGGGAGAGAACTTTTTAAGGCGGTAGAAGCCAAAGAAATAGGGCATTGCAAAGCAGAAGAAACTAAAGAAAGAAAGCGTTGCGTAATCACCCCAGAAACAAATTGTTTTGAAAAAGCCCAACCAACCGATCTATTAACAAGTTCCCATTTGCGATTTTTAAAGTCTTCCCATGCTGAATTAGTAGCTTCTTCTGGTTTGTTAGACAATTCACTTTTTTTATTACCAAAGATTTTTTGAAGGATACTAGTACTTAAGATAATAATGCCCAATTCGATAGCGTTTTCTTGCATTTTGCTTGAACTATCTTTTAGGTATTGCCAACTTTGATTAAGAATTGTTTTGGGTATATTAGAGGCTGAAATTTGTGTTAAATAACCCATATATAAAACTCCCTTCTTTTATAAGAATATTATAAATAATTTATTTATTAAATCAACAAAAATAATTAAATTATTTTTATTAAAAAATAAATGTATGTTTTCTCAAACTGCTCGATCCAAAAGAGGCAGCGCAGATATCCGTTCATTTGCTTGCCGGGCAGTAAGAAATATGAAAAATCTTGGGAACTTTGAAAATCGGCAAAAATGTTTTCAAATAATCCCGCAACTCGTCTTCAACTAGGGGTTTTTGAGTTTTGACATAGGCAACCGGAGACATCCCAAATTCTCGATCCCATTTTGGTTGGATTCGCGCATAGATGATCCCTTTGAGCTGTTTGAGGTAATACTCAATCTCTTCCGGATAAATATTTTCACCTCCACTGATGAAAAGGCGGTCTTTTCTAGCCCAAATCTTAAGCCCCGATCTTGGAGAATATAGGCCCAAATCACCAGTTGAAAAATACCCATTTTCGTCCAGAGAAAGTAGGATCTTTTTTTTGAGATAGCCGAGAAAAAGTGTTTTACCGCGAACCCGAATTTCACCTTGGTCGTCAATCATCATTTCTCGGTATGGAAGAGGGTGCCCCGCGGAAAATAGGTAGTTTTTTGTCCACTGCGTGCAGATTTGTGAACTCATCTCGGTCATTCCGTATGAGGGGAAGACGGGCAGTCCATACATTTGACTTTCACAGTAACAGGTGATGCTCAGTGAAGCGCCACCAATCAAAATTGTTTTGAGCTGTTTTTGGAGTGGAAGCCGCTCTTTATGTGTTGCGCTGTCCAAGAGGCGGCGCAGCTGAGTGGGAACAAAAGAGAGGTGGGTGGCACCTGTGCTCAGGATGGTTTTCGCTAAATGGGGTTTACTTTTTGTCAAGCTGACGGTGGCTCCTGCCAAAAAAGAGCGAAATAGAAGGGCAATGCCAGATACATGATATAAGGGCAAAGAGAGTAACCATCGATCCCCTGGACACAAGGGCAAACGAGCATTTGACCCGAGGGCGCTGTAATAATGATTGGCAAGGGAGTGACAGGCAATCTTGGGCTTGCAGCTGCTATTTGATGTGAACAGGCAAGTGGCGAGACTTTTCTTGCGTAAAAAGAAGTAATTGGGTGGATTTGTCTCTTTGCTCTGCAAGATAGAAGAAAAAGGAAAAGCGGGCTGTTTGAGCGGTAGGGGCAAAGAGTGCGCCATTGAATTGGGATAAAAAAAATGGGTAATTGCAAGACAGTCGAGCTGCATCCAAAGCTGTTTGAAAGGAATGCGGGGGCTTAAGGGGCATGCAACAGCTTCCAATCGAAAAAGGGCAAACAAGAAAAGAGGTTCGAAAAATAAGGATGTGGATATAAAGCCGATCCGATGGTTGGCTCCAACTCCCAAGTGCTGTAATTGATTGCACCAAGCTGCAATGATGCGATTGCATTTTGCATAGGTCCAACATCTTTTTGAAAAGGAGAGGGCAATGAGGTGGGCAGATTGCCTAGCGTGGTAACTAAACGGGCATTCAAACATACTCATGGGCAATCCTAGATGGCGTGCATAGCGCCCACGTTTGGGGAAAATACAAAGTGCCTTTTGTGCATGTAATCTTCTGAAAAAAAGGCTGATCTCGAAAAGAGCTATACGTATCTAGCCCCATCGGTATCTTGGGCAGGTGCAGTCGGTTTGCCATTTTTGCGATCAGAGCAATCCCCAAATCGGTTTCATAGCTGCTGCTAAAAATGCAGCTAATCTTTTTTTGTCGTGCCTTTTGTAATAGGGGAACAAGCTTTGCAAGCCCCCCTATTAACATTGGTTTAAGGATAAGCGCTTTGAGCTGTGGCAAATCGAAAAAATGGGCTAATTGACTTGAGCGACTTGTTTCATCTAGTGCAATGGGATATGGAAACGCAAGATAATCTTTTATTTTGGTAAACGGCTCCTCAAAATAGTCAAAAGTATCTCGCGGAAAAGAGCGCGCAAATGCCATCCCCTGATCGTATGACCACTTTTGATTGGCATCAATGCGAATTTTTCCAGAGAGAAAAGGGAGTAACTTTTTCACCAAAGGGATGCTCTCTTCGATTGCTAAATGGCCGACTTTTATCTTTACGGCCCGATAGCAAGTCACATAGCGCGCTTTTACGAGCATTTCTTCGGGAGAGCCTGCAAGGAGGGCTTGTACGGGGATTGGGTAAAAAGGGTTTGGTATATGGAAATCGAGCAGAGCAGATTCAATACCGAAATGCACAGAGGGAAAAAGGGAGGTTAGATCACATCTATTTAAAAGTAGGGAGGGAAGCTGCTTTAATAATTGGCCTGCCGCTTGTTCGTAGGATTCATCGCTAAAAAGCGCAAGTGGGGCGATTTCTCCCCAGCTTTTTTGCCCATTTTTCCCTTCGAGCTTGAGGAAAAGCCCTTTTCGCTTTTGACCGCGTAATCTGCGCAGGTATGTATAGACAGTGGCAGAACAGATCGTCATAAACACCAACCGATGAGGAAAAGCGCGGTGTAGAGGATCATCCACTCACCTGTGTGGGCGATCAAAGAGGGGGAGTGTTTTGTGCAAAAGACCTGTTTGATGAGGGGCCATACAAAGATCCATGAGACAGCAGTGAGTAAACAGCCGTAGTGCGTCTTTGTTAAAGCGACGATGAGCACTGGAATGAATCCCGCTATACACAAGCAGGCCGCGTACTCAAAACGACCGAAGAAAAGACCAAAACGGACCGGCAGTGTTTTTTTATTGGCTATTCGATCCTCATCGACATCCCGAAGGTTATTACTCGTTAAGATCGCCGTTGCAATCAAGCCGGGTGCAAAACCAGCGACAATAGAGACGATAGAGAGTTGGCCGGTCTGCAAATAGTTTGTGCCGGCAACAGCAATAGGACCGAAAAACAAAAATACAAAAACATCAGCAATTCCGAGGTAGCTTAGTGGAAAAGGCCCTCCTGTGTAGAGATATCCAAAGAGAACAGAAAAAAAAGTGAGAAAAGCGATTGCCCATCCCCCAATTATGATCAAATAAATGGCGCATAAAACGGCAAAAATAAAAGAGCCGATAGCCGCCTTTTTCACTTGTTTGGGAGAGGCGATGCCAGATTGGGTCAAGCGGCGCGGTCCTTTTCTCATTTCTGTATCGGCTCCTTTGTAAAAATCGCAGTAGTCGTTGGTAAAATTGGTCCCAATTTGAATAGAGCAGGCAAACAGGATGGTCAAAAAGAAAATAAGTAGATTGAAACAACCCCGATCAAACGCAATGATAGATCCGATGAGCACGGGAGACAAAGAGATGACCAGAGTTTTTGGTCTGGTGCCTTCGACCCAAACGTTCATGGCCTTTTGGGGAATTGACTGAAATCGGGCTTTCTTCTCTCTAAAAATGAGCGGTGCCCTTCCCTTGCTTCTTCACACATGTAGTAAAGGAGGGTGGCGCTGCCCGATAGCTCTTGAAGTCCTGCTTGTCCATCACAATCCGCATTGAGCGCCGCTTTGAGGCAGCGAAGCGCAAGTGGGGAGTGTTCCAATATTTTTTTGCACCACGCGATCGTGGTTGATTCTAACTTTTTGAGAGGAATGACTTGATTTACAAGGCCCATTTCTAGTGCCTCTTGCGCTGTGTATTGACGGCAGAGGTACCACATTTCGCGCGCTTTTTTTTGCCCGATAATACGCGCGAGGTAACTGCAGCCAAAGCCGCCATCAAACGAGCCGACTTTTGGTCCGACTTGCCCAAAAATGGCGTTTTCAGCGGCTAACGTTAAGTCACACATAACCTGGAGCACATTGCCACCACCAATTGCATAACCTGCGACCATAGCGACAATTGGTTTAGGACAAGTGCGAATCTGCTTTTGGAAATCGAGGACATTTAAACGCTCAGCCCCCTTTATGTCTTTGTAGCCCGCTTCCCCTCGAACGGATTGATCTCCACCTGAACAAAAAGCTTGATTTCCCGCTCCTGTGAGAATAATCACTCCGATTTTCTCATCATTTCTGCTGTCTTCGAGTGCTTCGATCATTTCCACCACAGTCAGTGGGCGGAAGGCGTTATGGATTTCGGGGCGGTTGATTGTGATTTTCGCAATTCCTTCCCATTTGTGATACTCAATATCTGTATACTTTTTTACTCGATTCCATATTCTCTTTTTCCGGGGAACTGTGGGCATAAAAGCTCCTTTTGCTTAAAGCGCAAGACGTATAGCGCGAGGGTTTATTTCCATTGAGATAAAGGGATCTTATTTCATTAAAACGGCTTGTGCAACTCAAACATCTAGAAAGTGGACAAGACCCAATCTTTCTTTTACTCGAGCGCAGATTTCTTTGTGAAGGGAAAAATTATCGTCTCGATTTGTGCGCATTTCAATCATATTTACCCCTGAGGGGGCTTTTTGTAATACCTTTTGCATATCCTCGAGCGAACAAATTTTCTGATAAGAAAGGCGAAAAAAAGAGGCAGCATGCGCTAGGTCAAGACCGTGTGGAGAGGTCAAACATGATGTAAAGTTTGCCCCTTGGCCACGGGGAATAGGGAGAAAGGAAAAGATTCCGCCTCCATCGTTGTTGATTACGAGCACTGTGATGGAGCAGCGCGTTTTGGTGCATTGCCAAAGAGAGGTCAGATCGTGCAGGCAGGTGAGGTCGCCTATAATCGCAAGAAGTGGACTGCGTAAACCCTTGGCTAGGCCGAATGCGGTGGCAATGTTTCCATCAATACCTGACAAACCGCGATTACCAAAAATGGATCCGACATTTTTTTTAGGAGAGAAAAAAGTGTTGGCCTCTCTGATAGGCAAGCTGTTCCCGATAAAAAGAAGTATTAGCTCCGACCCAAGATGGAAGGTGATGAAACAGAGCCGGTCCACTTAGCCCTTCATTTTTCTCAAAGAAATGGTTGAGAAGCGTTTCTACTGCGCGATCTAGTTTCCGCCACCTTTCAAACCAAACTGATCTATTTTGTTTGGGTAAATGGCGCACAAGCAGCGCAGCGACCTTACTTGGGCTCGCAATCCATTTGTGACTAATCAAGTGGCTCGCATGTGCAAAATGATGATCAGAAATGATATGGATATGACATGCAGGAGGTTTATACGCAATCCAATCGGTAAGCTTTTTTGAAACAAAACGACCACCCAACTGCAAAACTGCGTCTGGCAGCAGATCATCATCGATAGAAACTCCTTGTAAAATCAGGTCGTGATAAGCAACCATGTCACAAAGCTCGGGATAAGAGCGCAGTGGTGATAAAATATCTGGGAAAAGGGGCCATTTTAAACATTTTGAGAGTGCGCAGATTGGGTATAAAGAGGGGCTTGGCCCGAGATCCCCTACTAAAATAACCCCCCTTTCATACTGTGCGAGCTCACCTGATAACTGCTTGATCTGACCCTCTGACAGGCAAAGGTGGCCTCGAGAAATGTGTGTATGATCTCTTCTTGAAGGTTTGTAGGTGGGCCCATCTGCAAATAGGGGCTTGCGCAGCATACAATTGAGGTGCACTGGCCCCGCATGGGCTCCTCGTGCATGGGCAACCGCATGAGCGACTGTTGATCCAATCACACAAGGGGATAGGTGGATATCTGGGCAAGGAAAGTCCCCTTGCCAGCGCACAAAATTTTGAAAGATTTTGACTTGATCCGTAGTTTGATTTGCATCTGTATGACGAAGTTCGGGGGGGCGATCTGCGGTGAGCAAAATCATGGGTATGTGGCTATGATGGGCTTCCATGACCCCTGGGAGTAAATTGCCGAGAGCTGTTCCCGAAGTAACAATCACAGCGGCGGGAAGACCAGTCGCTTTTGCAAATCCAAGCGCATCAAAGCAAAGAGCGCGCTCATCAAAATGAATCGATCGATCAACGAGTGGATGGTTGCTCACAGCGAGGATCAAAGGGGCGTTTCGGGATCCGGGAGCGAGACAAAAGTAACGGACCCCTTGCTCGACAAAAGCCTCAATGAGACATGTGGCAAACCGTTGATTGAGCTCGCTTTTATGACTTTCCATCCCTATTTCCATACAATAAATTGTGCAATCTTTTGATCGAGCTCTTCCCACTCTTTTTCAGGGGAAGACCCGCAAACAATACCCGTACCAGAAAAAAGAGAAAGCTCTTTGCGTTTAATAAGAGCTGAGCGAATGGCGACAAAAAGGTGTGCGCATTCTTTGGAAATCCACCCGACAGGGGCCGCATACCAACCTCGGTCAAATATTTCTAATTGGCAAATCCTTTCCAAAGACCCTGTTTTTGGGTGACCTCCTACAGCTGGTGTGGGATGCAAAGCTCGAATGATATGGGCATCTTCTACCCCTTTTTTAAGTAGGCCGGAAAAGGGGTGAAAAAGGTGGTGCAAACTAGATGTTTGCACCGTTTGCACTTGATTAGCTGCTCTTAAAAAAGAGCAGAGGGGTTGAAGCGTTTTTTCTATTCCTTGCAAAACAAACAAGAGCTCTCTTCTTTCTTTAGGGCTGTCTAAGAGCTCTTTTTTTAGTTTTCGATCCTCCGTTGTATTTTTTCCCCTTGGACGGGTTCCCGCAATGGCCGCCGTAGTAATTCTCCTTTTGCATCGTTGATACAGTGACTCAGGGGTGGAACCTATGAACGCCTGATCTGAAGAGAATTGATAGGCAAACAGGGTGGCTGTTTTGGACCTCTGTATGGACCGAAAAAAAGCAAGTGGGGTGAGAGCCTCGTTAAATGTAAAAAGTGCACGCCTAGCCAAAACAATTTTATCAAATAGCCTGTTTTCAATGCACTGCAGGGCCTCTTGCACATCTTTTTCCCAGACGGAATAAGTGGGAATATGCGACGCATGCATTAGCTTTTGGTTGATTGATCGAATATCGCTAGTATCAAAGTGAATTTGGCTTAGATCGGGAGCTTGGCTCGTTTTATTCACATAAAGATGAGTCTTTCCCTTTCGTCTTTCTAGCTCGACTAAGGGGAGTACATAACGGCAAGAGGGAAATCCCTTCCATGTTCGATTGTCCCCCAGAAAAAAGTCCATACCGCCAAAAAATCGAGCAGATGCGCTCGATAAGGTAAACGAAGGCACGTGATTGATTTGATGAGCGCATCCTACAGCGCCGATTTGCGCAGTGCCTCCCACCGTTTCGTAGTAAATTTTTGGGTATACCCTCTGATTAGCGAGCCAAGCAAGTGGATCTATTTGCGGAGCTAAAATTTTGATACGCATATAGGGAAAGCTACCGCCTTGCATCTTCACAATTTGGGGCACAAAGGGGGTGCGCAAAGACACCTTTTTCATCAAATGAGCAAGGGCTAGATTTCGTTTTGACAAGGCACCTTTTCCCCAATATATAGCGTCGCAACACCAAAAGTCATGGGGTGAGACTTGACTCTCACAAATCCGGCCTTTCTCATAAGAGCGCAAAAGTCCTCCCCGTAGGGAAACTTTTCAATTGTCTTGCTCAGATAACGGTAAGCAGTTCTATTTTTGGAGATAAGCCCTCCTATGGCCGGGAGGATATGTTGCAAATAAAAAAGGTGACACTTT
Source organism: Simkania sp. (assembly GCA_027942475.1). Lineage (GTDB taxonomy): Bacteria > Chlamydiota > Chlamydiia > Chlamydiales > Simkaniaceae > JANQSR01. The sequence continues at coordinate 13,889 of JAQFVP010000019.1, forward strand.
TTCAGCAGTCTGTTTTTAGGTATAGAAAATTCCAAGATGAGCAAACGACCCCTTGGAGTCAACACCCTCAAGCACTCACTCAAGCAGGCCTGCACATCTTCCATATTGCGAATCCCAAAAGACATGGTCACACATTCTACAGACTCATCTTTCATAGCAATGTCCATCGCGTCCCCTTCCATTAAACTCACTTGGTGGGTATAGGGCTTGTCGATGATTTTTCGGTGTCCTACGCGGATCATTTCCCGCGATAGGTCGATCCCAAGAGCGCTTTTAACCTGTTTGGCTTTTTTGATGATTTCGATGATCTGGTCTCCGGTTCCCGTGGCGAGGTCGAGCAAACGAATATCAGGGCCTTCTGGAAGAAATGCTGCGACCCTTTTTCTCCAGTAGATGTCGATACCGAAAGAGAGAACCCGGTTGAGAAAATCGTAGAAACGGGAGATTTGATCAAATGTTTTCCATATCTGTTTCTTCGAGTGTTTGGAGACTGTTGCGCGCATGCAGCTACGATTTTAAACTCTTGACATTCTAAACCCAGCTTGTAGCAAAACAAGCGAAAAAAAACAACCCCGATAGAAAGCGCCGTCAAAGCGCAACTAGCATAACTTTGAGCTCAGAAATCTATCTAAACCAAGATAAAAGCTTATTTTTTTAGGGGATTTTGAGCGTCAAAGCTGCTTTGAATGCTTTGTTGACCTGTTTCAAAACCAAGCCAAAAAACTTGCTATTTTGACTATTTTTTCATATAGTAATTGAGGGAGTGGTGATATTGAAGCGCGTACCAAAAAATTACAATGGCATTGAGCCAACCGGCCGGTTGCTCAAAAATTTGCTCTCAGAAGTAATGGTCCAAATCGATTCTAGGGCAAATGGAAGTAAAATAGAAATTTTACACTTTTGGTCCGAGATTGTTGGAAAAGAAATGGGAAAGAGGACGCGCGCTTCGAGTTTTAATCGGGGAGTTTTGACTGTACACGTTGCGAGCTCTGCCCTTCTCGATTTTCTCGTTTCGTACGAGAAACAGCGGATTCTAGAAAAAATGAAAAATCGCTTTCCAAAAGTGAACTTTAAAAATATTATTTTTCGCATTGGTTGAAGCGATTTGATGAGATAAGTAAAAAATGACCACAAAGACCAAAAAAGAGAAAAAAATTTCTGACTATACAGCAAGTTCTATCACAGTTTTAGAGGGTCTCCAAGCGGTAAGGGAGCGCCCTGGTATGTACATCGGGGACACACAGACGCGGGGTCTTCACCAACTCGTTTATGAAGTGATTGATAACTGCATTGACGAGGCGATGGCCGGATATTGTACCCGGATTGAAGTTTCGCTCAATAAGGATAAATCTGTGACTGTTCAAGACAACGGTCGGGGTATTCCGGTTGGGCTCCACGAGAAACAGTCCAAAAAACAAGGGCGCAATGTATCTGCCCTAGAAGTTGTAATGACCATCCTCCATGCGGGTGGAAAATTTGATAAGAGTACGTACAAGGTATCGGGGGGGCTACACGGCGTCGGTGTGTCTTGTGTCAATGCCCTTTCCAAGCAGATGACAGTGAATGTCTACCAACATGGAAAAGCGTATTCAATGAAATTTGCTCGCGGGAAAGTCATAGAGTCTTTGAAGGGAGAGGGCAAAACGGATAAACAGGGCACAGTTGTGCGCTTTCTTCCGGACGATGACATCTTCACGGTAACTGATTACGATTACGATATCCTTTTGCATCGGTTGAGAGAGCTGGCATTTCTCAACAAAGGGGTAACGATTGTTTTGCGAGATGAAAGGCAATTAGATAAAGAAGAAGTGGTTTTTGAGTACGAGGGGGGCATTTCTTCGTTTGTCTCCTATCTCAATGAGAATAAAAGCGCGTTGTTTCCCAAGCCGATCTACATTAGCGGGAGCAAAGAACTCCATGACGGACCTCTTGAGTTTGAAGTTGCGATGCAGTGGAATAATTCTTATGTCGAGGCGGTCTATTCTTATGTAAACAATATTTCCACCCAATACGGTGGAACGCATGTTTCCGGTTTTTCTTCTGCTCTGACCAGATCGCTCAATCAGTACATCAAAAATAATAACCTACTCAAAAGCGGCAAAGTTTCTGTCGGTGGAGAGGATATGCGGGAGGGGTTAACTGTTGTTTTATCGATTAAAATTGCCAACCCGCAATTTGAAGGACAGACCAAGCAAAAACTGGGCAACAGCGAGGTGGCCTCTGTCGTGCAACAGATTGTTGGCGAAGAGCTTTCGATTTTTCTCGGAGAAAACCCACAAATTGCAAGGGCGATTGTAGACAAAGCAATTTTAGCAGCGCAAGCAAGGGAAGCAGCAAAAAGAGCGCGCGCACTTACGCTGCGCAAAACAGCGCTCGATAGTGGTCGATTACCCGGAAAGCTTAGCGACTGTCGAGAAACAGACCCGACCAAATGTGAGATCTACATTGTCGAAGGGGATTCTGCAAGCGGTTCTGCCAGAATGGGACGGGATTCCCTGTTTCAAGCTATTTTGCCGATCAGGGGTAAAATTCTCAATGTCGAGAAGTCTAGACTACAAAAAGTGCTCCAAAACGAAGAAGTCGGAAAGATGATTTCTGCTTTTGGATGTGGGATCGGGAAAGACAATTTCAATTTGAGCAAACTGCGCTACCATCGAATCATCGTCATGACGGACGCCGATGTAGATGGCTCTCACATCCGCACTTTATTGCTGACCTTTTTTTACAGGCATATGCCCGCTTTGATTGAAAATCATTTTATCTATATTGCCCAGCCTCCTCTCTACCGGGTCACGAGGAAAAAAAAGAGCCGCTATATCCATTCTGAGAAGGAGATGGATGAGTATTTACTAAACTTGGGAATGAGTGATGTCACGATCCGTTTAGCATCAAACAATGAACTTGTAAGCCAAGAGGCAATGAGCAAGCTTTTCTATACCATCTTCGAATTAGAACAACTCATTAGCGGCATTGAAAGGAAAGGAATTTCATTCAAGGAATTTCTTGCATCTCGCGATCAAGAGGGCAATCTACCCCGTTTTCACATGATCTTAGAAGGAAGGCAACAATTTGTGCACTTGGAAGAGGATTTGATTTCTCTCAAAGAAAAGGATAAAGAAATTCAATTGCAAAAACACGAAGAAGCGCTTGCTTCCATTCCAGAAAAGGAGCAGACAGAAGAGATCAAAGCATTTCATTTAAGGCCGATGAGTTTTGTTGAACTCTACGAAGAGGAGAAAATGGAAAAAATCACAAATCAGTTGTCTCAGTACCATTTTTCTCTAGACCAATACAGTTCTTTTCAAGGTAAATTACTCGATGTCATAGATGACAAGGGGGTGGAAACAAGTGCCCATACCCTAAGGGAAGTCCTTGCCCTAATAAGAACCAATGGACGGAAAGGGATAGAAATTCAGAGGTACAAGGGGCTTGGTGAAATGAATGCAGATCAGCTTTGGGAAACCACAATGGATCCATCTAAACGGACCCTATTTCAAGTAAAAATGCCAGACGCCATTGCGGCAGATCACATGTTTGCCATGCTGATGGGGGATGAAGTCGCCCCACGCCGCGCCTTTATTGAGACACATGCACTGTCTGTCAAAAACTTGGATATTTAAAGAGGAGTGTTATGAGTTACACAGAAGGTGAAGTGGTCATCTCACGAAATGTCGAAGAGGAGATGAAGGAGAGCTACCTCCGCTACTCGATGTCTGTTATCATTTCGCGCGCACTTCCCGATGTGCGCGATGGTCTGAAACCCTCTCAAAGACGTGTTTTATACGCCATGCGACAGCTAAATCTCACCCCTGGTGCCAAGCACCGAAAGTGTGCAAAAATTTGCGGGGATACTTCTGGGGATTACCATCCGCATGGAGAAACAGTGATCTACCCCACCCTTGTCCGCATGGCACAAGATTGGGTCATGGGATACTGCTTGATTCAGGGACAGGGCAATTTTGGGTCTATTGACGGAGATCCACCCGCTGCGATGCGTTACACAGAAGCGAGGCTTACGCGCGCTTGTGTTGCGCTTATGGAAGATTTAGAAAAAGATACTGTTGAATATGTTCCAAACTATGATGAAACGAGGCGAGAGCCCACTGTTTTCCCCTCCAAATTTCCCAATCTTCTCTGCAATGGATCTTCTGGCATTGCGGTCGGAATGGCCACTAATATCCCTCCACACAATCTCGGAGAACTCGCCCGCGGCATCACATTTCTTTTAAAGAATCCCGAAGCGAGCATTGAACAGATCATGGAGTGTATTCCTGCCCCCGACTTTCCAACAGGAGGTATGATCTGCGGGTACCGGGGCGTGAAAGAGGCCTACCACACCGGAAGGGGCAAACTCACCTTACGCGGGGTGCTGCACACAGAACAAATGAAGACGGGAGAGCGGCAGTGCATTGTCGTCGATCAAATCCCCTACAATGTCAACAAATCCCGTTTAATTGAGCGTTTAGCCGACCTGGTAAACGACAAAGTCATTACGGGGGTTGCCGATATTCGTGATGAATCGGATAAAAGTGGTATTCGGATCGTTCTCGACCTCAAGAAAAATGAGATTCCCGATGTGGTGATCAATCAGCTCTACAAGTTTACCGACATGCAAATCACCTTTGGGTGCAATCTGCTCGCATTGGACAAAGGGTTACCCCGCCTCATGAATATCAAACAAATCATGACCGCGTGGATAGACCACCGCATAGAAGTTGTGCGTGCGCGTACGCGCTATGAACTCAAAAAGGCAGAGTTGCGAGCCCATATCCTGGAAGGGTATCTCAAAGCGCTCGACCACTTGGATGCAGTGGTTGAGCTGATTCGCTCTAGCTCCCACCGGGATGAAGCGAAAAAAGCGCTGATTGAGCATTACGCTCTTTCAGAGCAACAGGCGCATGCCGTTCTCGATCTACGTCTGTATCAGCTGACCGGTCTTGAGAGGGAAAAAATTCAAGAAGAACACAAACAACTTATCGAGAAAATTGATCACTATCGCGCCGTTTTATCAAGTGATGCTCTCGTCCATGACATCATCAAGGGGGAACTCGAAGAAATTCAAAAGCATGACACAACAAAACGGCGTACGCAGATTGTGCCCGCCCAAGATGAGCTTCAAATGGAAGACCTCATTGCAGATGAAACGGTGATTATTACGATCTCTGATGACGACTATATCAAGCGGATGCCACTTACGACTTTTAAAGAGCAGCGCCGTGGTGGTCAGGGTGTGATTGGTTTTGATTCGAAAAAAGAACATGACGGCCTCAAGGAGCTTTATGTCGCATCTACGCATGACTATCTCATCAGCTTCACAAATCTCGGACGGTGTCATCGGCTTAAAGTATGGCAGCTTCCGGACTCTGGAAGAAGGGCCAAAGGAAAACCCCTAATCAATCTTCTCGAAGGGCTCCAGCCAAATGAAAAGATTGCAGCTGTTTTAAGACTGCGCGATTTTGATGACCCTAATGCCTCTATCCTCATTGTGACCAAAAAAGGTATTGTCAAAAAAACGTTGATCAAAGCGTTTGATTCGAGTCGCCGCAAAGGGATCTATGCGATTAATATCGATGAAAATGATGAGGTGCTCTCTGCGCACATCGTGCATCCAAACGAACAAATCATGCTCTTTACCCGTGCGGGGATGGCTGTTCGATTTGATCAAGAACAAGTGCGGATGATGGGACGATCAGCTAGGGGCGTACGGGGTGTTAGGCTCAAAAGCGTTTCAGATGCCGTTGTGTCTTGTGAAGTGGTAGGCGGGCACGAAACAGTTCTCGTTGCTTGTGAGAACGGGTATGGGAAACGATCTAATGTGAACAGCTTTAGGCAAACTCATCGAGGTGGCATAGGAGTGCGTTCGATCATCACAAGCAAACGGAATGGACTCGTTGTGGGGGCTATTGCGGTGAAAGATAAAGATAGCGTTGTTTTAATGTCGAGCAGTGGACATGCACTCCGTTTGGGGATGCAAGAGATTCGTGTGATGGGACGTTCCACACAAGGGGTAAAGATTGCCAATTTACGGCATCCGGATGATGTTTTAGTCGCAATGCAAAAAATTGAATCTATTGAAAGTCAAAGCACGAGTGACTCAAAGGAAAAATAAAGGGCTTTTTGTCACTTTCGAAGGAGGGGAAGGTGCGGGGAAAACGACATTGCTCCGCTGTGTCTATCAGAATTTGAAAAGCCGAGGTTTTTCGGTGCTTCAAACACATGCACCGGGTGACACCCGATTTGGAAAAGTCCTGCGCAATATTTTGTTGCACGACCAAGACATTTGTTTGAGCAAAAAATCGGAGCTTTTCCTTTTTTTGGCAGATCGTGCCCAACATGTCGAAACAAAGATCTTGCCCTACCTCAAAAAAAATTACATCGTACTCTGTGATCGCTTTAACGATTCGACCCTCGCCTATCAAGGGGCTGCCCGCGCTTTAAACCCCCCTTTTTTGGAAAAACTTTGTCGATTTGCCTCTTCTGATTTGTTGCCCCATTTGACATTTTTATTAGATTTAGACCCCACAATTGGAATCAATCGCTGTCGAAAAGATGCAAAGTCTAAAAGTCTGGAAGATAAAATCGAGCTAGAGGTGATCTCTTTTCACACAAAAGTACGCGCAGCTTTTTTGCGCCTCGCTGAAAAAGAGCCCAAGCGGTTTTGCATCCTTGATGCGAGTGCGACAAAGGAGGTGATATTGCAAAAAGCGCTCGATGCCATCCAAATTACATTGGGCAGTTGATGATAGAAACACTTCCCGGTCACTCGAGGATAAAAAAGCTCCTCACCAAGCTCTGCGTGGCTCCTCCACCCGCCCTCCTTTTTCAAGGCTCTAGGGGGCTTGGAAAGGCCCGTTTTGCAAAGGCATTTGCCCAAGACCTTTTGTTAGAAAGAAAAGATCAATCCCAGTCAGAGTGCGTTGATTTACGGCAGCTATACCCGGAAGGGAAGATGTGGATGCACTCGATTGAGGCAGTAAAAGGGTTGATCAAGCAAGTATTTCTTCCCCCGTTTCAATCTCGAAAAAAAGTATTTATCATCCACGAAGCTGATCGCATGCTCCCTTATGCGAGCAATGCACTGTTAAAAACACTGGAAGAGCCCCCTACATATGCTCATCTTATTCTCCTTTCTTCCCGACCAGAAGATATGCTCAGAACTGTGCTCTCCCGATTACTTCCCATTACATTTTTTTCTCTGTCTCAAACTGCGCTAAAAGTTTACGTGGAAAAAGAGTGGGGAAAGTCTGCACAGGAGGCGCAGCGCATTGCCTTGCTTGCTCATGGCAATTTGAAAGTAGCAGAGGATTTAGCACAAGGGAAAGAAGCCGATTTCTTTCCACTTGTAGTGCAAATGGGGATGGCCGCTTTACAAGAAAACTACCCCCTTTTATTCACCTATATAAGCGAGTTAAGTCTCCTTATTAAAGAGGCTTACCCTAAGGAAGTAGAAAAAATTTTTTCCGCTATTTACTACTGGTACCGGGATCTACATCTTTTAAAACTCGGAGGCAATCGATCTTTACTCTTTTTTCAAAAATATGAAAAACAGCTCGAAACGGGCGCAAAATTTCCTTTGCCCGATCTTGTCGAAGTGCAAAAAAGGGTCAAACAATCGATCCAGTTGTGGGAAGGGATGAATATAACGTTTCCCGTTTGTATGAATTATCTATTTATCTTTTAAAACTGATGTAAGGTTGAAAAAATCAGCTCAAAATCTGATTTTTTTCGGAAGAGGAGCAGTAATTAGACATTTTTTGCCCTGGGAACTTTACAAACGTTTGGTAACAAAGAAGGAGGTGATTCACTCCATTCATCGCTTTATGTGGCCTTTTCTCTATAGGCAAATGGTAAAAAGCAGCAATTTCATTTTTTGATAAACCAGTTTCCCATGGCAATACGCCCCCTTTTCCACCTACTAAGCAGTGCATCCAATGCATAGAGGCTAAATCTAGCCAATGGTAGGGCCATTCGAGCTCTTCTTGTACATCGGCATCGATAAGCTGACAAAAAAAAGCGCGGTCAAAAGAGGGGTTTTGACAGATAAAAACAGCATTTCTCCTGGTAATATTGTATCGAGAAAAAGACTCTTTAACAATATCGGCCACTTTTTCCGGTTTCATTCCCCCTTTAATATCTTCCCAACTCAGCCCATTCACCTGAAGGCTACTGGGATTGCTCTGTTTCCACTCTTTGAATGGATGTCGCAAAATTGTTTCAAAAGATTCGAGCACCTCTCCCGTGCGGACATCGACGATCTTGTAAGCGATTTCTATGATTTTGTGCTTCTGTGTATTGAGCCCGTTCGTTTCTATATCGAGAAAAATTCCCAGCATGTGACCATCTTTGCTGATACAAATACTCCTTTTTTTTATCAGAAATACCCTTTATTATACAACAGACAGCAAGGCAAAATAAAAAAGCGGCTGCTCTCCACAGAGCAGCCTACTATCTATAAAGCCAAAACTGAGCCAGTGGCCGTTAGAGGAGACAAGACCCCTTTTCTTTTAACGCGAGTGACCCAAATCTTTTTTAAATAAAATACAGACTCTGTTTAACGTGCTGTGTGAGTAAGCTTTGCTTTCCTCGGATGACTGTAACACAGTGTTACCCACTTTTCCTATTTTGTACCAGCTTGACCAATCTTTGCTTACATATGGCATAATTAATTTTTGAGTTCCCATCCTGCTCTTCACTTGTTCATCGCTGACTTGCTTTAGATCTTTGTCCTCGATTTTTCTTATCTTTTGCCGAGGCGAATCAGAATTTGAAAGTTCGAGAGATTGATCTGCATTTTTAGGGTTAGTGCGTACTTGGACAAGAGTAGCGCCTAAACGATGAATCAAATTCTCAGCTATAGCCAATCCAGGGTGATGAACAGAGATTAATGTAGATTGTCGAGAAGTCTTGGGCTGCACCTTTTTAATTTGAATTGATTGAAAAGGGGATAAAATCTCGACCTCATTGCAACGCACGCGAATAAAAAGGTCATCTAATGTCGAATTGGATACCCCCATTAACTCTCTTTTGTCGTAATTCACGGTGGTATACTCAGTCAATTGCTTTTCTCCAAACAATGCGTTTGCTTGATGGACTAGAGCATCGGTTAGTTTGGTAAGCTGCTGATCTACACCAACAATTTTATCTAGTTTGTGATACAAATGTTTTCTGATGTGTATCCTAGAACCTACTTCTAATGCGCTAGGACTTATATCGAGCCCATTTTTGCGGGCTTCTCGTCTAACATCTTGGCTTGTGTACTTTTCTAATAAGCTGTTATACAATAGTGCATGCGCGTACTTCTTCTGACAAAGGGTGTGAAATTTTTTATTTGTCTTGCTCAGTGCGTTTAAGCTATCGATTGCCTCTTTCATGTTTTGGGTAACCTTAGGAAGGTAAGCAATGATTTCTAGCAAGAGTTCATCAGGTATAGACTGAATTGATGTCACATCGTCAGAAGCTTTTTGTGGTGATACTTCTCTAAATTGCTGTGTATCAGTGATTTCTTTTTTACTTTGTATTTTGGATGACATGTTTCCCCCATGAAAAATAAATAGTTAGTAAATAATATTTTAACATTAATTGAAATTATAATAAATAATTTTTTATTTTTTATGTAAAACACTTTTATTTAAAGGATTATAAAAAATATTATGTTTAATAAGGGATATTTAAGAGAAAAATACTTAAAAATAAGAGAGATATAGAGAAATCAAAGCATAAATCATTTATTATCAAAAATTTAAAATATAAAATGGTTTTTAGAATGAAAATGAAAAAGTACTTTTACTTTATAGAAAAATTTTTAATAGATGCAATTTATCTCCGGAGTATTGAACAGATGGCGCTGAAAGTGCTATATGAATAGAAATAATCAAAATAGTTTTCCTCAGATAAATCCAAAAAATTGTCTTCAATTTTCGTTATTTTGTACATACTGTAGGGCCAATCGCTGTCCGGGTTATCTATATTTGGAAATGATACAATTATTTTTTTGCTTCCTTTTGCATTATTGGTATCTTCGTAACTAATTTTATTCAAATCTTCTGGTTCAATCTCTCTTATCTGATCATAGAAAGGACTAATATTTACAACTTCATAAAATGTTTGTTCAGAATTTAAATCATTAACAAAATAAAAAATAGCACCTAAACGTGCAATGAGAACCTCAGCAATGGAGATTGAGGGATAAGAAAGGCGGATACCCGCAGAGGGTTTTTTTATATAATTGCTTTTAATTTCAACATATTGAAAAGGCATTAATATCTCAATCCTTTCATGATTAAATTTTATAAAAAATCTATTTAAATCGATGAAATGGGGATTGGTTACTTCATTATGAATTACCTTGTATTTAATAGAGTATTCTTTTCCAAAAAGCTTATTTGCACTTTTAAAAATACTATTTGATATTTCTTTAATTGATCTATTTAAATCAGCAATTTTGTTTAATTTATTAAAAATATTTTCTCTTTTAATATAGTTTTTAAACGCTATTTCTAATACTTTATTGCTTAAATTCAAACCATTTTTGAAAGATTCTTTTTCGATATCTTCATGTTTGTGCTTTTCTATTAGTCCATGCACAAATGCTCCTACTATTTGTTCCTTTTGAAGGGAGACTATAAAATTTTTGTTTACAATTTTCAAAGCTTTGAAGCTATAAAGCGCATTTTTTAAGCTAGGGGTAACAATGGGAATCCAGGAAACAATTGTTGCTAAAATGTTATCCGGCATCTTTGCAAGTAGTGGCGCATCAAATCTTGCTTCTTCAGTTGTTTCTTCTTGTTGTATAGAATCGATTTTTTTTGAATAGCAAATTGCATGTATCATGTCTTTCCATTTTAAATAAAATAAATATGCTAAAATAGGTTTTTTTTAAAATCAAGTTTAAATTGGTAACAGGAACAGCAGAGCGAAAAAAATTGGAAATTTCACTGGCTGTGTTGAAAAAATCGGTGAAAAAAAACCCTTCCAAAAATTTCCTAAAAAAGGGAATCTTTTTATCTAAAATTCAAAATGAACAAGGAGCCTCTCATGCAAAAACGCAATTGGAAAGCGTATAACAAAAATGTAGTTGCAAGAGGGAGTATCACTTTTTTCATTGATGAAGAGGCACTTAACTACTCGAAGGCTTAAAAAAATAAGAGAGAAGTTTCCCTGAGAGGACGTCCCCTGTTGTTTTCTTTAGCACTTATCCGAATGCTTCTTATCTTGAAGAATCAGTATCACCTTTTAAAGAATGCCCTTTTAGCAGTGAAGAAAGTGAAAGCAAATGGAGGTTATGACTCAGGTCGGGTAAGAAAAGTCATTATGATATCTCAAAAAAAAGTAGCCTAAAAGAGAACTTTCAATTTCACTTTATAATGGAAGAGAGTTTGACCAATTTCTTTCTTCTTTTTTAGCTTCGGAATCACTCAGCCATTGATGATCTTTTCTGAGGCGTGCGAACTGCATTTCCGCTATTTGCTCATTAAACTCGCCGGGAAGTTGTGTCACCCCTTTATATTGATATCCTTGAAAGGGAATGCCACCCTGTTTGAGAGCAGATTGAACAGAAATAAGATTAGCCATTTTGTCATCAATAAAAATTACTTTATTTGGCTTCCATTGGATCCTTTCCAAGAATTTTACTAATAGAGTCCCCTTGCTATTTTTCTCATTTCCCAAAAACAAAACACCGTTTTTGAAAATTGGGTAATCGGTCTCCCTCCCTTCTTCTTTATCGAAATACATGATCTGGATTTTAGAAAATGAATTAGAGAAATCTAAGTTGAATTGCTTTAAGGTTTTTAACCTCCAATTTTCTGCGTTTTGAATAACACCAAATTTTCCGGTTTGTGCCGCAGTAAGAGCCAAGGCCTTAGCTCCTTGCGTCTTTAATTTATTAATAACTCGAGGAGCAGAGGGTTCAACGAGTATTATTTTTCCTTTGTTGAGCATAATACTTATCAAATAGGGGACCTGTTTTGGATCAATACCCTTCCATGAAGAAGGGCAAAAGTGGGCCCCACAAGGACGTAAAACCATATCATCATAAGTAATCAAGACCTCATCTACGTCAAAAATAACGAGAGTATTATGGTCTGCATACCCTAACTCTGAATGGATATCACGAAATGATTTAATCTCGGTAATATCAACTAAAGGGATCGATTGCGTGCTTTTAGCAAGCGACTTTCGAGGTCTTATTTGGAATCGGCGGATCTTTATAATAAACCAAATAAATCCCATAGCCAAGAGGCAAAGTGCAAGTATGGCAAAAGGGTTCATGTATAATTAGCAATCATTTCCTTATCCTAGGCGAGCGGGAAACCCACCCGTTTAGGGATGGGATGAAAGATCGCCCTGACTTTAAGGCTTTTTCTTATAAAATATATTTTTTCAAATAACCCTTCGGCTAGATGGTTTGGGTGTCAACCCCCATGCCTTTGCAACTTGAGCTAGCGACCAACTTTACCTTAGGGTCTTTCAAATGCGTTATAAAAGACCTGAGTGTTTTACGTCTACTTGCTCAGCTTGTCTAGGCATCCCCCTTGATTGATGAAAAACACTTGGACAAACAGCAGGTCGATGGGGAACAATAAAAATTCCTTTAAAAAAGGGAGTCTTCGTGTTATAAGCGTTGCCGAAAAAGAGTAGTAGGTGCCTTCATCCAGACAGTGCAGCGAGTAATCAGCTCTCAGAGGGAACTTAAGCCGAATAAATATCGAAGATCGATTAGCACATCGCAGAGGTTTTTCTCTAATGATTCCCAAGAAAAAAATGTCAATTTCATCAGCGATTCAGGAGAAAAAATAAAAGAAGTTTCCTTTGGATTGGAGTTTTTTTTACAGGTTAATCAAGGCAAATTAGAAAAGTATTAAAGTCATAAGGTTTTATGTGCGCAGTTCCCGAAATCAACCAAATCACAATGCAGCTACCCGTTTCGTTTGCGGCAGATATCAGTCCTAATGAGGATAATTCCGCTCATAAAAAGCAAACATCGGAAAGCAAGAAAAAGATCTCACCAGTTGGAGTATTGGCCCTCTACGAGGGCTACTTGAAAAAAAGAATAAGAGAAGCTTGGCCCAGTCGCTTAACGGGGAATCAGCTCTTTAAAGAAATTACGGCCAAGGGATATCTAGGATCGATCAGCACGCTTGAGAGGTTTTTGTACACAGTTCGCAGCAAGGAAGGGATACACAAGACCTCCTTTCGTTTTTACAAAGACTATCTTACTAAAAGAATAGAGAATGCTTTACCTGACCGTGTCCCGATAAATCAGCTTTTTGAAGAAATTACAGCTCAGGGGTATCGAGGGTCTCTGCACGCTTGAGACATTCTTGCGCACAGTTCGGGAGGAGGAAGGGATACGCAAGACCTCCTTTCGTTTTTACAAAGACTATCTTACTAAAAGAGTAAAGGATGCTGTGCCCGAGTGTGTATCGACAAGGCAACTTTTTAAGGAAATTGTAGTCAAAGGATATCGAGGGTCGCTCGGCACGCTTGAGAAGTTTTTGTGCACAGTTCGCAAAAAGGAAGGGATACGCAAGACTTCCTTTCGTTTTTACAAAGATTATCTTGTGAAAAGATTGGAGGGTGCTTCGCCCGGCTGTGTATCGACAAAGCAGCTTTTTGAGGAAATTGTAGCTCAGGGATATCAAGGGTCGCGAAGGACGCTCCAAAGGTTCTTGTGCACAGTTCGCGCAAAAGAAAAGATGCAAAAGACCTCATTGCATTTTCACAAAGACTATCTTGTTAAAAGAGTAAAGGATGCTGTGCCCGACTGTACATCGACAAAGCAGCTTTTTAAGGAAATTAAGGACCAGGGATATCAAGGATCGCTTGAGAGGCTTGAAAGATTCTTGTGCACAGTTCGGAAAAAAGAAGGAATACGAAAGGCTTCTTTGCATTTTTACAAAAATTATCTTGTCAAAAGATTAGAGAATGTTTCAACCGTCCGTGCATCTACAAATCAACTTTTTGAAGAAATTATAGCGCAGGGGTATCGAGGGTCGCTCAGGACGCTCCAGAGATTTTTACGGACAGTTCGCAACAAGGAAGAGATGCAAAGGACCTCCTTGCATTTTCACAAAGACTATCTTGCTTGAGATTAGATGGTGCTTTACCCGACGGTGCATCGGCAAAGCAGCTTTTTAAAGAAAAGAACGGGGTCTTTTATCGCGAGGTCAGAAAGTACACTAAATCGAAAGGGTCCTTTACTTCTGAAGACGCATTGTTTAAAATAGTTTATGCAGCCTACGAGCGCATCAAATTAAAATGGAATCAACCCATTCGTAACGTAAGTGAGGAAAGTGAGGGCTGGGGCTTTAAAGGGAAGAGGTGTTTTCAATGATTATTTCCAAATAGAGAGAATTGTGTGTGGTGCCCCTTGAGAGGATATTAGTGCAATTCGGGCGCTTTTATTGCAAAAAAAGTGCACCAAAAAAGAAAAAAAGCCCAACTATCTATACCCATAGCAACTCCTTATTCTAAGGTACCCGGTTTTATGTGCACACTTCCTCAAATCAACATCAACCAAACCAAAACACGCTCATCTTTTAATATGCATCTCTCGGGGCAAAAACAGCCAACCAATCCGTTGGGAAAGCGTCCTTGTCCAGGAAGAGATAGGGCAGAGATGTCAAGCAAGGCCCGTTTGCGTTCTTACAAATCCTATCTTATTAAAAGAGTAGAGGATGCCGTGCCCGAATTCGTGCCGACCAAGCAGCTCTTGCAAGAAATTACGGATCGGGGATATCGAGGATCGTTTAACGCGTTTGACAAATTCTTGCGCACAGTTCGCAAACAGGCAAATATCCGAAACAAGGCCTCCCTTTGTTTTCACAAAGAGTATATCATTAAAAGAGTAGAGGATGCCGTGTCCGAATTCGTGCCGACCAAGCAGCTCTTTCAAGTAATTACGGATCGGGGATATCGAAGATCGTTTAGCACGTTTGAGAAATTCTTGTGCACAGTTCGCAAAAAGGCAAAAATCCCAAACAAGGCCTCCCTCTGTTTTCACAAAGAGTATATCATGAAAAGATTTGAGGATGCTGTGCCCGAATTCGTGCCGACCAAGCAGCTCTTTCAAGAAATTACGGATCGGGGATATCAAAGATCGTTTAACACGTTTCAGAAATTCTTGTGCACAGTTCGCAAAAAAGCAAAGATGACAAGCAAGACTTCGTTGCGGTTTCACAAGGAGTATCTCATTAAAAGAGTAGAGGATGCTGTGCCCGAATTCGTGCCGACAAAGCAGCTTCTTAAAGAAATTCGGGCCCAGGGATATCGAGAAGGAATCAGGACGCTTGAGAAATTCTTGTGCACAGTTCGCGAAAAGAAAGGGACGCAAAAAAAGCCCTTGTTGTGTTTTTACAAGCAGTATCTTATCCAAAGAGTAAAGGATGCTATACCCGAATTTGTACCGACAAAGCGACTTTTTGAAGAGATTATAGCTAAGGGATACCGGGGATCGATCAAGACGCTTGGTGGATTTTTGTGCAAAGTTCGCAAAAAGGCAAAGATGACGAGCAAGGCTTTTTTGTCTTTTCACAAAGAGTATCTTACTAAAAGAATAAGGGATGCTCTGCCCGCATTCGTGCCGACAAAGCAGCTCTTTAAAGAAA
>JAQFVP010000020.1:0-5563 GCA_027942475.1 Simkania sp.
TGACTGCGACGTGCAAAACCAAATAGATGAACTGTTTCAAGACGTTGCCATGCCAGCGGCACAAGAAATGACCAATTTAAACAATTACGTTTTTATGGGGTGGGCTAACCCCGCTAAGCAATGACCCAGGCGTTAGGCTTTAGCCGTGGGACGATAGGAGCGCTTGAATACCTTTTCAAGATAAGAGGCAAGTGCTAAAAAAAGTTTGAGTGGTGTAAATACATTTTTATTAATGAAAAAAGTGCTATTCCCTCTTGCAACTCAATTTTGGAAGTTTTTTTCACCAATTTTTTCAACACAGTCTCCCCATACAACACACAAACCGCATCAAAAATAAACGGTAACTCAAAAATACTTGCGTAAGTAAATAATTACTGGTAGATCGAAGTTCTCACGTTGAGCAAAAAAAAAATGCCTGGAAGAATGGTTGCTTTCTAGTGCTCCTAGCGCAGCGTAAAAAATCAATGAAACTTTTGGTATATAAAAAAATAGATGATACCATCGGCAGGCGAAAGCCTATCTTAAGACGAGGAGGCTCTACTGGAGGTGATGAGGTGAGCGCAAAGAATTCTTCCCCTTGGGACCGCTTTAATTTCAAAAAAACGAACATGGGCTCTCTACCCTCATCGAGGGCTTTTATTGTTGTGATCGCTTGTATGCACAGCACCGATTGACAAGTGAACTGCGATCACAAATTGTTGAAAATAATTAAACAAAATTAAAATCGTGACTCTTACTAACTAATGACACCTGTTATAGAAATTTTGGTTATTGCAATTATGACCAATTATATCTTGTATTTTTTTTGGAACACCCGTTCTATTGACCTAGTACTTGGAATTCTCGCCTTTTTTCTCCTATTTGGAGCTTCTTTTTTGTTTCATCTCCCCATTTTGTACAAATTGATGCTCTCTGCATCCAATGTGGCCACCATTGCCGTCGTGATTATTTTTCAGCCTGAACTCAGAGTGGCTTTGTCTAAACTAAGCTTAAAGGGAAAGCGGTATCGGAAAATTAGTGAGTTTGACAAATTTCTCGATCAATTGGCCACTTCAATTTATCGACTGGCCGATAAAAAAATTGGAGCGCTCGTCGTACTTGAAAATGAGAACCCCCTCGATCAATTTGCCCTCAAAGCGGTGATGTTCGACGGCAGGTTTTCTTCAGAGCTACTCGAATCGATCTTTTCAACAACAACCCCCCTGCACGACGGGGCTGTGATCATCAAAAATCTGACAATTGTCGCTGCTTCGGTTATTTTACCCCTTGCGGCGGATACATCCCAAATTGCAAAATCGATGGGGACGCGCCACCGAGCTGCTCTTGGTGTCAGTCAATTGACCGATGCTCTGATCATTGTTGTTTCGGAAGAAACGGGGAAAATATCCATTGCCCGAGATGGAGTCATGACGCGCGGGATCAAAATGGATCGCTTTAAAGGAATTATCCGTTCTGTTTTCAATCCACCCCTGAAAAAGACTCTGCAGACGCCTTCTAAACTCAGGGAGTGGTTTAAGAAATGAGAACCTTGTTGAAAAAAATTTTTCTCAATAACTGGTCACGAAAATTTCTCTCGATTGTGATCGCCGTCATGATCTGGCTGATCATGAACAAGTCGATTATTACAACCAAAACGATCATCGATGTTCCCGTACGGGTTACAAATATTCCAGAGGGGAAAACGATTATCGATATGCAACCAAATGGCCTGCTAAATAGACGGGTAAACTTAACTGTGACTGGAACTAAAACCCTTTTGCAAGAACTCTCTTCCTCCGATATTGAGGTAGTTTTTGACGCTCTGGGTAAAAAGGGGGAGTGGATTGCAACAATTTCTAAAAAAAATATTCAGACAGACAACCCCGACATTAAGCTCTCCAGAGGGATTAAAAAGGTGGCATCGCAAAATTTTTTGATTAAACTATCCGAACTGATTGTCGAAAAAATCCCGATCACGATCACCGAGCCCATCGGCAGCCCTCCGATTGGGTACGAATTTCTGGGCATTTGGCCCAGTGAGCTCTACATGACAGTAAGCGGCCCCGAACCTGCAGTAAAAAAACTTAAAAGCAGTGGAATTAAGTTGACCTTCAATCTCAGCGGAATCTCCAAGTCTACCTTAGATGAGCTCTCTGCTTCTCCCAGCAGCGCACACGGCGATGTCGTGAGTTATTTTGTCCCCAATTATTGGAAACAGGTATCCCTTCCCACGCTCTTTCCCCATATAGTCGATATCAACGACCCTAATGCCCGTTTGCTCAGAATTGATTTTTTGAGAAATGAGCGGTTTAAAATCAAATATCAGGTGCCCGTTACCCTCTTTTTTCCCCCTCATGTAACACATCAAATAGACCCACAAAAAGTGCAGATTGCAACAAATGAAATGGTGAAAAACGAAAACGGTCTTTATTTCATAACCCTCCCCCTTTATACAAAAGGGGTCAGCAGATTTTTTTTCGAAATTCTGCAAGATATGTTTCAAATTGTCATCCTCGTCGACCCAAAAAATGAAGAAAGATGTCTAAGATGGAATGTGCAAATTGTAAATTTCGCCCATTTAGAGGATCTTTATGTAGAAAGCTTCATGTCGGATATTGGTGAGCAAGCTTACAGATTACAACCTAGTTTGCGAGAAAAGTATTTGCGTCGCCGTTTCCGCAGTTATATCAACCGATTTGAACTCATCACCTCAAAGGGGAATAAATTTGAGATTTGCCCTAAGCTGCAGGGGACATCTGTGATCATTACAGAAAAGGAAGGGCGTGGAATATAAATCTCACTATTGCGTTAGCGCGCAAGTGAAAGTCAGTTTAACAGTGCGCCGTTTTGGGGGAGTGGGGGGGCTAGAAAAATATAGTCACCGCCTTGCCACGGGCTTTATCAAAAAGGGGGCGCATGTTCGGATCGTCACATCTAATTACGCAAAAACTATTGCCCCCCACCCCCTCATACACGTTCAGAAAATCTCTGTCGGGAGGTGGCCTAGTTTTATCCAAATGGAGCTCTTTGATCGATCATCTCGCAAATATCTTAGCACGCAAAAATCTGATGTCGTCTTTGGAATGGATCGAACGCGCAAACAGACGCATATCCGCGCGAGCAACGGCGTACACCTCGCTTTTTTAAAAGAGCAAAAGCGCAGTGGATACCCTTTCAAAAGATCTTTTTTGAGACCTCTTCACCGAACCATTCTAAATATTGAAAAAACAGCGTTCGAAAATCCGGAATTAAAAGTGCTTTTTACCAACTCGTATATGGTGAAAAAAGAGATCCTTACCTATTACAAAACCCCAGCTGAAAAGATTCAAGTTGTCCACAACGGGGTAGAGTGGAACGAAATGGAAACAGACTTTAGTTGCTGGCTAGAAAAAAAATCGATGATTTGCAGCAAGCTCGGACTCGACCCCTCCTCTTATCACTTTCTTTTTATCGGAAATGGGTTTAGGAGAAAAGGGTTGACTTTTCTTTTAGAGGCACTCCGCGTTTTCCCCTTAAAAGATGTGCATGTATCTGTGATAGGCAAGGATAACAACAGCATGCACTTCATGAAATTAGCCAAAAATTTGGGGATTGAACACAAAGTGCGTTTTTTTGGCCCCCAACTCGACATGCGCCCTTTTTACCAATATGGGGATGCGCTTGTGATCCCCTCTTTGTACGATCCCTTTGCCAATGTGACTGTGGAAGCGCTCGCTATGGGTCTTTTTGTGGTGACATCAAAAACGAATGGGGGGTACGAAGTCCTTAAACCGGGAAATGGGGTTGTGATTGAAGATCTACAAGATCCTTACTGCTTTGCTGAGGCGCTCAAAACTGCTGCGCTGCACCCAAAAACATGGGTCCGCTCTCAAAATATTCGCCGCTCTGTCAAACATCTGGATTTCTCCAATCAATTAGCGCCGATTGTCGATTTCACACTACAGTCTTTGCTTGGATAAGTACATGCAATAAAACAAGTAAAGTAAGAAAATGCCCGCAAACCGTTTTTATCTCAAGTGCCCCCTGACCAAGGGGAGTGAAGTGCTTATCGAAGGAAAGGAGTGCAACCACCTCAAATATGTCATGCGAAAAAAAGAGGGGGAGAAGGTGGAACTCTTCGATGGGACAGGCTTTTTGGCCCAGGCCGAAATCGTAAAAATAGAAAAGGGGAAAATAACCCTTTTTCTTTTAGAAGTTGTATATAGTAAACCGGCAGTGCTCCCCCTTACCCTTGTCCAAGCTCTTCCCACACCCTCTCACTTAAAATTTATCATCCAAAAAGGCACAGAGCTGGGTGTCAGCAGCTTTTACCTCTTTCCCTCGGCGCACAGCCAAAAACGGATCCTTTACTCCGATCAGATCGAGCGGCTCAAACAGATTTCTATTGAAGCGGCAAAGCAGTGTGGAAGGCTTGACTTGCCCAAGATCTATCTAGCGCCGAGTCTGGAGCGTTTGGAATTGCCCGAGGGGAATGCCTACTTTGGAGATCCCAAGGGGGCTGCGCCCCTTCCTCAGGGACTTTCCCCTTATCTTCTTTTTATCGGCCCAGAAAAAGGGTTTACAGAGCAAGAGCAATCCACCATAAAAACCCATTTTCGCGCCCAAGGGGTTAGGTTGCACCCCTACACTTTGAGAGCAGAAACAGCCGCCATTGTAGCAATTACCCTTGCCCTGCAAAAGGCTTAAGCGCACCTTGTTTTAATGTTATGGAACCACTCCATCAAAAATTAACCCTTTGATGGGATCTAAGGTCACTATCTGGTCCTCTTTTAACACAGCGCACGCGGAAAACGCTCTTAAGAGAATGGGAATATGTAAAGCGGAGGCGATTTCTCGGGCCCTTTCCTCTGATTGGCGATCCTCCACATGATTGTCTAGGATCATTCCCACGGCGCCTTGTAACGGGGAGTGATCCTTTTCCTCACAGTGGGTCATCAAGGCGAAGCGACCTTCCAACTGACGAGGCGTCTGAGAATCAAAGTGGAAAACATGTGTCACTTTCGCATGTACTTTCTTCCCTTTGCCGGGCAAACCGCGCACGAGGACCTGTCCAATGTGATCTACGAGCATCATATTTGTCGTGCGACTGATCCCAAATGGGGAGCCAGAGGTGACCACAATCAGGTCTCCATAATCCAAGATGCGACTTCGCAAAGCAAAAGAGCTCACCTCTTCTACCCCTTGTTTCACATTCTCTATAGAGGTGCAGAGGGGAATCACTCCCCACGCAAATGCGAGTTGATGATAAATATTTAGGTGAGGCGTAATCGCGATAATCGGCATACGGGGGCGGAAGCGAGCCATCATATGCGCAGTGCGCCCGCTGGTTGTCAAAACAATCAACGCCTTCCCCCCACCGGTATACGCTGTTTTCACTGCGGCAAGGGCGACCGGCGCAGCAAAGCCGTCTAAGGTGCACTGAGTAGAATTGCGGCGAAAGAAATCTTCATAATCAAAATCTTTCTCTGCTGCAACAATGGTCTCCCTCATCAATTGCACCGCTTTGATCGGGTATTTGCCCACGGCCGTCTCTCCTGATAGCATGACGGCCGTGGGCAAATACCCGATCAAAGCGGTGCAATTG
>JAQFVP010000020.1:5573-28932 GCA_027942475.1 Simkania sp.
GGGGACTTCAGCGCGCGTCGGACGGGGCTCGCTGATCATGGACTCGAGCATTTGGGTCGCCGTGACGACCGGTTTGTACATTTCGCAGCACTTGCGAATCATGCTCTTTTGTAATTTTGGCACTTCGACGAGGGGGAGTTCCACCCCCAAGTCCCCGCGAGCCACCATAATCCCATCGCTTACTTGAAGGATACTGTCAAAGTTTTTTACCCCCAGAGCGCTTTCAATTTTCGCAATCACAAGCACATGACTTGCGCGCTGCTCAGCAAGCAATTTTTTGATCGTAAAGATGTGGTCACTATTTTGAATAAAAGAGGCTGCTAAAAGGTCGATTCCTTGGTTGCATCCAAAAATGATATCTTGTATGTCCCGCTCGGTCATAAAAGGCATTTTTAATGCGACATGGGGGATATTGACCCCATCTTGGCTACGCAAAGTCCCCCCGTTGTCCATTTCGACAACAATCCCTTTGGCTGTTTTTTCGACCACGCGGGAGCTGATATATCCATCCTTAAAGAGCACAGTGGCGGCGAGGGGGATATCATCGACAACTTCAGGAGGGTCCAAATGCACCTCATCTCGAGACTTTGAGGTGGGAGAGCGCACAATGGCAACCCTTTCTTTTTTTTGAAGCGTTCTCTTTTCCCCTTGCAATTTGCCGACCCGAATCTCGGGCCCTTTCGTATCTAGCATAATCGCAAGTGCCACCCCCCGCTCCTTTCTCGCTTTTTTGAGCATTTCGATCGTTTTTCTGTGCTTATCATAATCTCCATGGCTCATATTTAGCCGTGCGACATCCATCCCCATGTCTATGAGCTGTAAAATATTTTGATAGGTCGAGACCGACGGCCCCATTGTGCATATGATTTTCGTACGCTTTGACATAAGATGTGCCCTCTATATATTTTATAGCGGAAAAGAGCTTTATCTTGCAGCGGAGGATCTTATATAATTTCTTGTATGACGCAACAACCCATCCATTTGAAAAACGTTAAAGTCCACAACTTAAAGGGGGTCAATCTCACTTTACAAAAAAATAGTCTTATCGTTTTTACCGGTGTTTCCGGATCTGGAAAGTCCTCACTTGCTTTCGATACTATTTATATCGAAGGGCAGCGACGCTACATTGAATCCATTTCTCAGCATGCCAGGCGGTACATGGGCAATTTGACAAGGCCCGATGCGGAACGAATAGAGGGAATCCCTCCGACGATCGCCATCGAGCAAAAAACGGCAATAAAAAATCCCCGCTCCACTGTGGGCACGATCACCGGAATTTATGATTATTTGCGGGTTTTATTCGCAAGGGCTGGCATCCCCCACTGCCCCGTTAGCGGTGAAAAGGTCTCCCCCCAGAGCGCAGAGCAAATTTTATTGACGATTTTGCGCTTTCCGGCGGGGTCCAAACTCATTATTTTGGCGCCTCACACAAGAGCAAAAAAGGGGGAGTTCAAAGATCTTTTTGAAGAGTTGATGCGAAAGGGATTTACCCGCATCCGTTTAGACCAAAATTTTTTTGATCTAACGGGGGAAATTGCAGTCGAACCATCACAAACACATAATATTGATCTAGTCATTGATCGGATCATTTTGAAAAAAGGGGAGAGAGGCAGGCTAACAGAGGCGGTCTTGCAAGCATTGGAGCTCGGGTATGGTGTGATGAGCGTCTTTGAAACGGAAACACAAACGGAAACCCTTTTTTCTCAGCACGCCTATGCAAAAAAATCGCTCCTCTCCTATCCCCCCTTAGAACCTCGTGATTTTTCTTTCAACCACCCTTTGGGCATGTGCAAAGAGTGTGAGGGGATGGGCATCGTGCAAGATTTTGATCTAGAGCTGATCATCGACAAAGATCTAAGCATTAAAGAGGGGTGCTGCTTTGTAGCCGGCGACTATAATACGGTCAAGTGGGGCAACATCTATAATAATTTAGCCCGCCTCTATCGATTTAGTCTAGATACCCCTTGGAAAAAACTCGCTCAGTCGGCGCAAGAAATATTTTTATACGGTAATAAAAAAAAGTGGACCCGCATGGACTTTGTGCATCCTCAAACAAAAAAAACTTGGATTGAGTACATCCGATGGCGAGGCGTTTTAAAAGAAGCCAAATACCGCTTTGGGAAGGCAAAAAGTGCAAAGCATCGAGCAAAAGTGGAAAGGCTGATGCATGAAGCGGTCTGCTCACATTGCAACGGTTCCCGTATCCAACCCTACCCTGCTGCAACACAAATTGGGGAAAAAACGATCCACCAGATCACCTCCCTTACCATTGAAGAGGCAGCTATTTTTTTTAAAGAGCTTACACTTCCTCCTCTCGCAATGCGTATTGCAAAGGAGTTGCTAAAAGAAATTCGAAAAAAAATCTCTTTCCTCTTGGATGTAGGTCTGGATTATCTCACGTTAGATCGAACAGCCCCTACTTTATCGGGTGGGGAAGCACAACGGGTCCGTTTGGCTTCGCACATCGGATCAAACCTTGTGGGGACCGCGTATATTCTCGATGAGCCATCGGTGGGACTACACCCCAGAGATCAGATCAAGCTGATCCATACTCTGCAAACTCTTTGTTTTCAAAACAACACAGTCATTGTGGTCGAACATGATCGAGACACAATGGAGGCAGCCGACTATATTGTCGATATTGGTCCCAAAGCGGGAGCATTGGGCGGAGAGATTGTCGCCCAAGGGTCGGTCGATGATCTGATCGCATCCCCCCTTTCGATCACGGGAGCATACCTCAGCGGGAAAAAAGGGCTCTCTATTCCCAAACAAAGGAGGAAATGCACGGGCAAAAAGCTGATCATTCACGGAGCTATGCACCACAACTTGCAAAACATCACAGTCACTATTCCTTTGGAAATGTTTGTCGTCTTGACAGGCGTTTCGGGGTCGGGCAAGTCCTCTCTTGTGC
Organism: Simkania sp.; assembly: GCA_027942475.1. Taxonomy (GTDB): domain Bacteria; phylum Chlamydiota; class Chlamydiia; order Chlamydiales; family Simkaniaceae; genus JANQSR01. The sequence continues at coordinate 8,485 of JAQFVP010000020.1, forward strand.
ATGGCATCCTCTGCCCGGCTCTTGCAAATCGGCTGCACTGCGCAGAAAAAAAAATCGGATCCCACGGCTCGATCGAGGGGATGGAGCACTTGGATAAAGTGATCGCAATCGATCAGACGCCCATCGGTCGCACACCCAGATCAAACCCAAGTACTTATGTCAAAGTGTTTGATGCCATCCGAGATCTATTCACTCAACTCCCAGAAAGCCAAATCCAAGGTTTTAAGTCGGGGCGATTCAGCTTTAATGTCGCCGAGGGGTCTTGCCCGGAGTGCCAAGGGATGGGCATGGTTTGTATTGATATGGATTTTATGGATGATGTGTGGTCCACTTGTCCCCTCTGCATGGGCAAAAGGTTTGATCCTCAAACACTGCGCGTTCTTTACAAAGGAAAGAGTATCCACGACGTGTTAGAGATGACCGTCGAAGAGGGCGCAACATTTTTTCGAGCAATCCCAACGATTCAAAATAAACTTGAGCTCCTTTTAAAAGTGGGTCTCGGATACATTAAACTCGGGCAATCATCCACGACCCTTTCCGGGGGGGAAGCACAACGGGTCAAATTAGCAAAAGAATTAATCCGTCCATCGACGGGAAGTACGCTATATGTCCTGGATGAACCCACGACAGGGCTCCATTTCGACGATATTTCCCAACTTATTAGCATCTTACAAAAGCTTTGCCAACGCGGCAATTCGGTTCTAATCATTGAGCATCACATGGATGTGGTCAAAACAGCGGATTGGGTCATTGATTTAGGGCCGGGAGGGGGAAAACATGGAGGGGAGGTAATCGCCGCAGGCAGCCCTGAAGAGATCGCTCAATTAGCAACCCCCACAGCCCTCGCACTGAAAAAAAGCTTGCATCCAAGCAAAAGCAAGCAAAAAGTAAAAAAAGCCAAACAAAAGGGGCTCAAAGCCATGCCTATTGATGTGCATGGAGCTATGCAAAACAATCTAAAGGGGATTTCTTTACAAATTCCCCGTAACCAGATCTCCGTGTGCATAGGCCCTTCCGGCTCTGGAAAATCTTCTCTTTTACTCGATACACTATATGCAGAAGGGCAACGCCGCTATATTGATTCCCTCCCCCCTTATGTCAGACAGTTCATAAGGCAAATGCCCAAACCCCGCTTTGATAAAATCGATAACCTCTCACCAGCCATTGCGATCGAGCAAAAAATTCATGCAAGCAATCCCCGTTCTACAATTGGGACCATGACTGAGATCTACGACTTTCTCCGCCTTCTCTACGCACATATAGGCATTGCCTACTGCCCGGAGACGGGGGAGAAAATTAGGTCGATCAAAAGTAGTGATGTTGTAAAAGATGTAATGAAGATTCCCAAGCAAACGACGCTCCATGTCATGATCCCCCTTTCTATCACTTCCCGCTCCTCTTTCGAAGAAACTAGGCAAAGGCTGATCAAACAGGGGTTTTCGCACGCGCGACTCAATCAAGTGTACTATAGATTAGAAGATGAGATCCCCTATGCAGCGGGCAAAAAAAATTATTTTTTTCTCGTCATTGATCGGCTGCGTGTCCGTCCGGGGATCGAGCAAAGACTACTCGAGGCGATCGAACAAGCGACAAAAATGACGCGCGCCCCTTTCGTGATAGCCACACCAGATAAAGATCTACTTTGCAATCTCTCATTCGCCGTGCAAAGTACGGGCAAGAGTTACCCCCCTTTGAGCTCTAGAACCTTTGCTTTTAACGCAAATGAAGGGATGTGCCCCCACTGTTTAGGACTCGGATTCCAATGGGGCGCTAATATGCTGTGCAATGCGCAGGTGATGCATCTTTCCCCAAGCGCTTTGATAAAAAAACTGTGCAAAGAGGAATTAACGCCCCATGCAGCGGCGCTTTTCTTACACTGTTTTAATATCGAAAAGATTGATCCACACACGCCACTTTATCAGCTGCCAAAAAAACAGCTGCAGCTGCTGCTCAATGGTTCCCCCCGTCCCTACTTGCATCGCGGACTCACCATCAAATGGTCGGGCATCAATGCAGCTTTTACAAAAAGCGCCAAAGCAAATAGCAGAAGGCTGCGTGAATCTGTCCTCCCCCACCTTGAGTCGACGGTATGCATATCTTGCAAAGGGGAGCGCCTCAACCCTCTTGCAAGGCGGGTTGAAGTCAACAAGATGAGAATTGGCAGCTTGTGCGCGCTCCCTTTGAAAAAGGCCCACAGTTTCATTCAAACCTTGATTGCAAAGAAAAATCCGCTGCTCGACGAGATTTTACATCAGATCAGTAACCGCCTTCGTTTTTTGTGCGATATGGGACTCGACTACCTTTCTTTAGACAGAAAAGCTCCTTCTCTGAGCGGAGGAGAAACGCAGCGGATCTACTTGGCCAAACAGCTCGGAAGTGGTTTAACCGAGTGTCTTTATCTGCTCGATGAACCGACAATTGGTTTGCATCCTCACAATCATACCCGACTCAATGCAGCACTTAAAGAGCTATGTAACTCGGGTAATACCCTACTTATTGCATCCCAAAGCCCACTGACTTTATCTATCGCAAACTACATCTTTGATTTTGGACCCAAAGCGGGCAAACAGGGGGGGGAAATCACCGCAAAGGGCTCCTTTTCTCAAATCAAAAATGATAGACGCTCCCTAACAGGTCAATACTTGAGCGGAAGAAAACGGGTAGATTGTGCACACACAAGGCGGCGCAGCCAGTCAACACTTAGGATCAAAAATGCCAACAAGCATAACTTGAAAAATATCACACTCGACATTCCCATTGCCTCTTGGACATGTCTCACAGGTCTATCCGGTTCGGGCAAGTCCACTTTGATGCATCACGTCCTAAAAAAAGGGGTGCAGATCTATCTCGCCTCCCGCTCAAAAAAATCAGATATTCTATTTGAGGGGGTCACTCTGGAAGGGGTGGACCAGTTTAACAAACTCATCACGATTGATCAAAGTTCTGTTAGGCAAACAACACGGGCCGATGTGAGTACCTATAGTGATATTTTGACACCACTTAGGCAGTTTTACGCGGAGCTTTTAGAAGCAAAAATGCGTGGGTTGACCCCTGGACATTTTAGCTATAACCACCCTAAAGGAATGTGTCGTTCTTGCTTTGGCCTCGGATATAAAACGGTCCAATTGCAGTTTCTTCCCTCTCTGAAAGTAACTTGCGACGTTTGCCGAGGAAATCGCCTCAACCCACTTAGTTTGGAAGTGACCTACAAAGGAAAAAACCTAGGGCAACTACTCCAATTGACAATAGATGAAGCAAATCAGTTCTTGCCCCCTATCCCTAAGCTACATCGCAGCTTTGAAAAGGTAAAAAAAGTAGGGCTGGGGTATTTGCTTTTAGGGCAAGCCACCGCCGATCTATCCTATGGGGAGGCGAGGCGTCTGCGCCTCGCCCGAGAACTGGCCAAACGATCAACAAGCAAAACCTTGTATCTTTTTGACGAACCCACCACTGGCCTTCATATCGACGACATCGCCCAACTCATCCCTATTTTTCACTCTCTGGTTGAAAAAGGGAATACGTTGGTTTTGATCGAGCACAATCCCGTAATTTTACAAAATGCGGATCATCTCATTGATATGGGCCTCGAGGCGGGAGAAAAGGGGGGAGAGATCGTCACTTTCGGCACCCCTGAAGAGGTCTCCAAACACCCTTTTTCCCATACGGCCAAATGGCTAAATATAGCAACTTATGGGTGGGGGAGTGGGGGATAAAATAAGAGCGCTTATTTGGTTAAGGGCCGACCTTGCACTTAATCTTTGTAACAAATAAAATAGGGACTTATCTCTTCTATAAGCTAGCCGGGGAGTCCTTGGGTTCGCGCATTCTGAACCAGGTCAGGACTGGAAAGTAGCAGCCTTAAAGACACTGTTCGACGCCAGGAACGCTCTCCGGCCTTTTTTTCTGTCCTGTCTTAAAAGTTGAGTTGAATCCCGGCATAAAGCCCACAAAAAATGACATGCCCCTTATCATTTGGTTTTCCCTCCCCCTTTTTTTCTGTAACTATTTGTCGATCTGCCACAGCAACTCCATCGATATAGAGAAAGTCATACCCGATTATGCAATTAAAAAATTTAATCAGATGGATGTCGACCATTGGTCGCATAGAAATGAAATAGCCGGGACTCGCAATTCTCGATCCGTACCCTCGCACGGGCTCATCTTTATGGATAGCGAGCATCTCTATTTTTCGATTGCTTTGATTCACAAGGCCCCCTACGTTGGCACTCAGACCAAGAGTAATGTAAGAGTGGGGGTTACACTCAAAATGAAACCCGAAAAATGGACCAATGCTGCGGCTACGAGTATGCACTTGGTAGGGATGGGTTACGTTTTTTTTTGTAAAATCGAGCTTTATGCTCTCATCTAGGTTAAAAAATTGCAAACCGCCTAACCAAGAGATGGAAACAGCGTCCACATAACGGGGGGTCACATATTTCCATTGCGTTACATCAACTGAGTAAAACTTAGAAGAGTAAAGCGCGCTGGCCCTGTCCGCATCTTGATAGTGAGAAGAGATAGCATCAGAAGGAAAAGGGAGAGAAAGCTTGCCCGATTTTTCGATTACTTCCCTGCCTTCCCAATGCAAAAAACCGGTGTAAGATATGGACCAAGTCGTTTGACGATCATAAACGAACTCAATACCGATGCGAACGCCCAAATCATCATGCATATTATGAAGCAGTTGGCTCGACTCAATCCCACTTTGCGCAGGGTCGATCACAGCTGGCTTGTCCCCACCCTCTTTGCTCTTTTCTTTCTTCAACTGAACGAGAGTTTGATTAAACCTTTTAAAATGGTTAGAGCGCTTCCAAAGCACTGCATCCCCTTTCAAGCTGAAGTGTTGGTGGTAGGCCCCTCGCTCTGCTGCGCTGAGCGAAAAGGTGCTCAAATAGAAGGCTAGGAAAAAACAGACAAACCGCACGCGCGCTACCTTAACTATCACTTTATTTTTTAAATTACGCGAAGTATACAAACTAGTGGGATCAAAATCTACCTCTTTTTCCTCGAGGAAAATGGGATGCGCAGCTTTTGCTTGCGATTACTTGCTTGCTTGCTCTGTTTCTGACGCAATAAATTCTCTTTCAATTTTTTTCAAAGTCCGGCGCACGGCGCTCTCCGCATCAATCCCTTCTTTAAAGCACCGCAGGGTAAGCTGGATAAATTGATCACCGATGAGTTCCTCCTTTGAGCTTATCTTTTCCATTTCAAAGGGCAGGTTCGAGGTATGCGCCATCTTTTCTATCACCTTTTGGGCGCGAAAAAGTGCACCGAGTGTGTGGGGAATCCCTTCAAGGGGGTGCTTGCGCTCCGGCTTTTCCCGTTTTTTTATCTGCTCCCATTGATTACTGAGATAGTCGAGATTTTGCATGGGCAGGTCACCAAAAACATGGGGATGGCGACGAATCAGTTTGTCGCTCAGCGCTTCAAGCACATCACTTAGAGTAAAACGCCCCTCTATTTCCCCTAATTTTGCCATCCAAACCAACTCAAAGAGGACATCCCCCAGCTCCTCAACTATGTGATCTGTATCATTTTGATCGCACGCTTCGATTAACTCGTGGGCTTCTTCGAGGAAATAGGGGCTCAGAGATTGGAAGTTTTGCTTTTTTACCCAAGGGCATCCCTTAGGGCCCAAAAGGCGTGCACAAATATCTGTGAGCTTATTAAATAGATCCATACTCTAAGAAAGGTAGATAGTACTTACTTTTTTTTCGTAAGGATCAGGATGGTATCAATTTGCTACGAGAAAAGCAAGAGTGAGACGCTTTACTGTGCGAAAAATGGACCAGAGCAAATTGAGCCATATTTTGACCGGGCTAAAAGCCCCACTTGTGATTTAGCAATCGATTGCCCATAATGAAAAGTAGGGTGAAAATTGCAAAGCATAGCTCTCTACAAGCCATCCGCTTTGTTTTGTGCGTCTGCCTTCCACCGGGAGGTAAGATCCACTTAGCTTAAAGATTCGGCTAGGACTAAAAGTCGAGCAAGGGACTTTCTTGCCCAATAATTGCGTTTTTTTTTCATTGTGCGCTTAGGTGCGCATAAGCAGAGGATCGAATGCAATTTCTTGCAGAAGACATTTAAGTTACTTAAGGCAAATCGTAAGGAGCATTTCGCCTAAGCTCAAGGCGGTGAGTGATGTTTGAAGTAAAAGGATGTTTCATTGCGGCAACCAATCAACACGTAGGCAAAACAACCACCTGCCTAGGTCTGATTGCGGGACTCCTCAAAAGGAAGAGGCGGGTGGTGTTTATGAAGCCGGTCGGGCAAGAGCAAGCAAAAACGGAAAATGGAATCTTTGTCGATAAAGATGCGCTCCTTCTTCAGGATTACTTCGACCTTGAGCAAGAGATCTCCGCGATGAGTCCGGTCCTATTCCCTCGTGGGTTTACAAGGGATTACCTCGACGGGAAAGTAAAAGAAAAAACCTTAAAACAGAATATTAAAACTGCGTATGAGAAGATCACATCTGAGCATCAAACACTGATTGTCGAAGGCACTGGTCATGTGGGCGTGGGTTCGATTGTGAATTTGAGTAACGCACAAATCGCCTCTATGCTCAATCTTCCACTGATCATAGTGGCTTCAGGGGGGCTCGGCTCCTGTTTTGACTCGCTTGCGATTAACAAAGCGCTTTGTGACTCTAACGGCGTTGTGATCTCAGGGGTAATTTTAAACCGAGTTTTGAATGAGAAAAGGGAGATGATCCTAAGCTATATGAAAAAAGCGCTCGAGAGGTGGAATATCCCCATTTTAGGCTGCATCCCTTTCGACCCTTTCTTAAGCAAACCGTCGATGAAAGATTTTGAGATTCTCTTTAATAGAACGCTTCTTTCAGGAGAGGAGCACATTCTCCGCCACTTCCGCCATACAAGACTTGTCGCCACATCCCTTACAACGTTTCGCACACTCATGTTGCCCAACCAGCTCGTTATCACCCCCGCCAACCGGGAAGATATTATCCTAGCCATTTTAACCAAACACTGGGACGTGAAAATGGGAAGCCCCAATGACGACTTAGAAGCGGGTCTGATCTTGACTGGAGATCCCCCTCCCCGCGAAGCGATTATTCACGCTCTGAAAAAAGCTCATATTCCCATGATTTACGCACCTTTAAGCAGCTACAAAGCGATGGAAATGATCAGCTCTTTCACCGTCAAAATTCGCACAGGGGACAGAGAAAAAATCCGAGAAGCTGTCGGCCTGGTCGAAGAGCACGTCGACTTCGATCAACTGATAGAGATCGCCCATTTGTGACTACTTTCTCTTGGTCCATTCACTTGAAAATACATGGGAAAAGTGATCAAAGAGCTGCTCTGCCCGGGCATTTTTCAAACAAGCCCCACTTGCGCAGGTACGCAGTTTAGGGCACCGTTTGATAAAAGCCTTTTCATAAGGACACTTTCCTTGGTAAAAGCGGTGCTGCTTACCAAAAGGCTTGTAAATGGCAGGAGAAGAGGGACCAAAAAAACTATAAGTCGGTGTTTGCGTCGTGGCCGCCAGATGAAGTGCGCTTGAATCGACCGAAAAAAGCAAATGCATTTTTGAGATCATTCGTTGCCAAACGGGCAAAGACATGCGGGGCAAGCGAACAAAGCGGGAGGGAAAGCAGCTTTCGAGCATTTTTACCTCCCTTCTTTCCCCAGCCGTTTTCCAAACAAAATAGAACATGGGGGACCATTTTTTTTCGACTCGCTGTAAAAAATGTTTCCAAGTATCCAAGGCAAGCCGTTTATTTTCCCAATTTGATCCTGTGCACACCATCACGCGAAAACGCCCTCTGATTTGCTGCTCAATCCAATTACTTTCTTTTTCAGAAATGGTGAGGTGCACTTGGGAACTCGCCTTGACCTTTTTCCCAGGAAATGTTTCCGATGCGAGCTCTACATATTGCTCACTGATCGGATTTCCTGTTTCCACATCGATTTTTTTGTTTGTAAAAAGCAAATTGGGCCACTCTGAAACGCTACTCTTGCCAAAGCCAATTTTTTTTCGACTTCTCGCCATCCCCATGAGGAGCCCTGATTTGCAATTCCCCTGAAAGTCGATGCTTAAGTCGTAATCAATTTGGCGTAGAGCACGCCAAAATAGGCGAGCTTCTTTCAAATGCGCCGCGCGAAAAGGGGCCCTTCTCCATTTTTTTGTATCGATTTCGCGCACATGTCGGATATGAGGGTGCGCTTGTAAAATGGGGGCAAACGGTTTTTCTACAACCCAATCAATGGCGCTATTTGGGAAGAGATGGCGCAGACAATCAAGTGCTGGAAAACATTGAATCACATCACCGAGAGAGGATGTTTTTACAATTAAGATGTTTTCTATTTCTGAGGTTGACATCTTGTGTGCAATCAAATTTTTGAGAAAAGTATAGCTCAAATCATGTTAAAATGAGTAAGATTAGGAGGGTCATTGATTTTTTAGGGGTCTCACCGCGCGTGTCTGAAAAAAACGTGATTTTTTCGAGTAAACATCCACTGGAGATGTATTTACTCGCCATCACTGAAATGTGTCAACGGTTTGCCTACTGGGGTATTGGCAATCTCTTAGTTTTATTGCTCGTAACATATTTTATGTATGATCCATCCAAAGCATCTTATCTCTTTGGTCTTTACACCGGAATTACTTTTGTGCTTCCCCCATTGGGAGGATTTCTGGCAGACAAATGGAACTATAAAGGCCCGGTCTATCTGGGTATGGGATTGACAATACTCGGATGTTTGCTTCTCGCAAGCCTCAACCGCTCTTTGATTATGCCCTCTATCGTGGTACTTGCCTTGGGTGGGGGACTCTTTACTCCAGCTATCTACTCCCTCTTAGGGAGTGTGTATAGCCATAAAAACCACATAAGGGAGGGTGGATTTTCTATCTATTATTCCTCGGTAAATATCGGCACGCTCGTCGCAATGATCGTTCTCGGTTACCTTTACACCGTGAGTTGGACATGGGTCTTTTATACATGCGCTTTCGTTCAGCTTGTCGGTTTCATCCCTTATACACTCTTTTTAAAAAGGCTGAAAACGGATCGGATTCCCTCACACTATTTTCCCACCAAAAAAGAGGACCCCTACCACTTCAAACTCAAAAGACATGAGATAGAGCGAATTACCGTGATCCTCATCATGACGTGCGTTTCTATTCTCTTTTGGATGGCTTATAATCAAATTGGTTCTTCTTTGACCTTGTTTGTGCTCAACTATACAAACCGAAATGTGGGGGGATTTATATTGCCTACCCCTTGGGTCACGTGCATCGAATCCCTCTTCTTGATTCTCTTTGCCTTTCCCCTTGCTAAACTCTACCTTTTTTTGAAACGAATCCGCTCGGGTGCTAGCCCTCATATGAAGACAGCGCTGAGTCTCTTTTTTATGGGTCTTTGCTTTCTGGTCATGGAACAGGCATCTTTTCCTATCCCGCTTGGAGCCCAAAAGGGCTCGATTCCCCTCATTTATCCCATTTTTTCTTTCGGACTGATGGCTGTAGCCGAGCTTTTACTCGCCCCCATCGGGCTCTCTCTTGTGACTAGCCTCAGTCCTCATCGCTATCGGGGTTTACTGACCGGTGTTTGGTTTGCATGTATTGGGATTGGCTTTTATATGGGGGGATATCTAGCCGGGCTTTCAAGTGAAATGAGTTGGTCTTCTTTTTTCCGAATTTTCGTATTTACCTCACTTTTGCCCGCATTTCTACTCGTGATTTTTGCAAAAAAAATAGAAAAAATGAGACATGCAGGATCGCTCTAACTGATTCAAGATGAAGGTGTGTTCTCTTTACACAAGAGACATTTTTTCGATCATACGGAGTACGAGCCGGACACCAACACCTGTGGCTAAAGTGAGGTGGTAGTGCTCTGGAGCGTCGAGAAAAGCGGTGCCTGCAATGTCCAGATGAATCCAGGGAATCCCATCAGGGACAAACTCTTTCAAAAAGAGTGCAGCTGTAACCGAACCAGCATCCCGTTTTTTGCTGGCATTACACAGATCAGCAATATCGGAATCGAGAAGAGCGCGATAATCCTCATCCAAGGGGAGTCGCCAAACCAATTCCCCGGTTTCCTCCCCAGCAATTTCGCAACATTTAGCAAACGCATCATCATTGGAAAAAAGACCGATACGCACGCTCCCAAGCGCGATCACAACAGCCCCCGTCAGAGTGGCCAAATCGATAATTCGCTTGGGTGCAAACCGCCTTTGCCCATAGGCAATCGCATCGGCGAGAATCAAGCGCCCTTCCGCATCGGTATTGGTAATTTCAACGCTTTTCCCGAGATAAGAGCGGTATACATCGCCCGGTTTATAGCTGCGAGAGCTAATTGCATTTTCTGTAGCGGGAATGACTGCCACAATATTTTTCTTTAACTGAGTCTGCGCTGCTGCCTGGATGATCCCAAGAGCGCTTGCTGCTCCACCCATATCAGAGCGCATATCCTCGATAAACTTTGTCGGTTTGAGGTTGAGTCCTCCCGTATCAAAAGTGACCCCCTTGCCGACGACCATTGTGAGATCGTCAGACTCAGGATCATTGCGGTATTCGAGGAGAATCAAGGCGGGGTCTACACACGAACCACTTGCAACTGCTAGGAAAAGACCCATACCCTCTTTTTCGATTTGTTTTTTATCCAAGATGTCCACCTTGACCACGGGATGGGTATGAGCGATTTGGCGGGCTGCTTGCGCGAGCGCTTGGGGCGTAACATCGAGCGCATTTTTGTTGACGAGGCCCCGAGTTAGGTTCACTCCCGTCATGATCTGATCCACTTTTTTTACAGCTTCTATCGACCCTTTGCCAACGAGAGTCACCTTTTCGATATAGAAAGGGCTTCGCCCCTTTTCCTCCTTCCACTCCTCAAACAAATACAAGGAGAGGCCGATCCCTTCGGCTACGGCCTGCGCCACTTGGTCAGGTGTCCATTTTTCTAGCTCGGGCAAGAGGACATTGATCAAAGTCCACCGCTTTTTGCGGCACCTTTTGATTGCAGATGCAAAGCTGCGGCGCAAAGTTTCGAGGGTGATTTTTTGTTTTTCCCCGATGCCGAGAAGTAGGAGCCGTTTTTCTTTTTTTCCTTCCAAGTAAGCGAGCATAGTCGCCCCCATTTTCCCCTCAAAATCGCGGGCATCGAGGATGGGGTCGATGACTGTTTTCAAATCTGAAAAAGGGGAGGTTTTTTCCAGTTTAAACGAGGGGACAATGACGAGGTCAGCCTCAGGTCTCTCAGAAAGAGTGGGGGTAACTGCAAATTTCATACGTGCTTAAAAGGGGATTTCATCTTCCGACATTTCATAAGATGTGGCATCCCCTTCTCCTTGACTAATGTAATTTTTTTGATCATTTTTTATTTGCTCAGGTTGGCTGCCCGAAAGCGGGGGGCTCACATGGGCATTTGCCGCGTTCGCCGTCTCTTCTTGCTGAGAAGCCTTGTCACTTCTTCCAAAAGGGCTAAAGGCAAGGTGGTGGGCGGTCATGTTGAGTGAAATCTGCGGTTTTCCTTCACGATCTTGGTAGATTTCCGGCTTGGACATCTCCCCTGTTACAATCACTGCACTCCCCCTTTTGAGATAAGCAATCATTTTGTCAAACTGCTCACCCCAGATTGTGATTCGCCACCAGAGGGTCTCATCTTTGCCACCCCGTCTCTGATTGTCTGCAGCCCGGAAGGTAGTGACTTTCTGGCCAGATGTCGTAAAACGGGTTTCTGGATCGTTACCGAGGTTTCCCATAATGGTCAAGTGATTCATAAAAAATTCCTCACATTTAGTTTAGTTCTTGATTATATGATTTTCGGGAAAAAAGCCCAAGAGAATCTTGTGCACTATCTAAATACTATATTGATTTTTGCAAGGAGTTTGCTCTATAATTGATAGGATGTTTTTTCTCGCTTGCTTGCTCATTCCCTTTATACTATCAGCCGACTATTCCCCCTCGAGCGCGCAGCTCAAAACAATGTATCACAGCCTCGATCCCTATTCTATTGCTGAAAAATGCACCTTTTATTCCCTTTATCCAGCTACTGCAGAGGGGAAAAAAGCCTTAAGTGACACCTGGCAACTCATAAGCAAACACAGACCCCAAAAAAGTCAATTGGATTTGCACATTGCTCTGCCCGATACCGATCTACAAACGATTCTCTGTCTCGTCAACAGAAAAAAATCTGAGTCCCCTGTTTTACTCAAAGAGGAAGAGCTCGCTTTGATTGAACGGATCTCCGATCATCTACACAACCGCAACCTCAAAGGGTTTCAAGTTTGGGATCGAGCCGATATGCTCGCCCTGCAATCAGAAGAGATAGATCTTGCACGAGCTATCCTCATCAACCAGTTTGAACATGCCCAAGATAAAAATGTACAAATTCGTCAATGTGAGGCAAGCCTCGATCTCATGACTCTCCAGATCATGGCCCGCCTGCCCAAAAACCCGACCGACGAGCAAAAGATCGAGGCCATCACCCACTTTATTTTCTATGAAAAAAAGTTTCGATTCCCCCCTCGCTCCACTTCGGTAAAAGATATCGATTTCTACACCCTCTTGCCCTCTGTCCTTGACAGCCGGATGGGGGTCTGTCTAGGTGTTTCTATTCTCTATCTATCAATTGGACAAAGGATGAACCTACCTTTAGAAATCATTACTCCGCCAGGACATATTTACATAAGGTACAAAACAGCAGAAAAGACGATCAACATTGAAACCACTGCGCGCGGAACTTCGCCCCCTTCAAAAACCTACCTCAGTCTTAATACGCGCAAGTTAGAGGAAAAACCAATCAAAGAGGTAATTGCCTACGTTCTCGTTAATCAAGCATCAATTACCTGGCAAAATGAAGAGCACGAAAAGGGGGTCGAATTCTATAAGCAAGCACTCCTCTGGGCGGAAAATAACCTAGAGATCAAGACACTTCTTGGCTACGCTTATCTCGCTGCAGGCAAAATCAAACAGGGAGAAAGCCTTCTAAAGGAGGTGCAAAGCACCCCTCATGATCTTTTTGTGTATGGGGCAACCACGCCAGAAGACTACCTAAATCATCGCACAGACGCAGAGGGAATTAAATCTATCTTTTTCTATGTAGATGAAACCTATCAATCGATTCTTGAAAAAAAGCGCTATATGAAAAAAACAGTCGAAAAATACCCTACTTTTCGGGATGCTCTCCTCCATTTAGCCATCTCCCAAATGCAACTTTCACAAATGAGTGATGCTCTCAAAACTCTTTGTGACTACCACAAAATAGACCCCAATAATCCAGAGGTGGAGTACTATCTCGCCTTTTTGTATTTCGATCGGCTTCTTTATCGCCAGGCTTGGCACCATTTGAAAAACGCCGAGAAGATTACAAGCGCAAAAAATCACTTCCCCGATGCTCTTGTATCTTTGCGCCATCGACTACGCATCGTGTGTCCAGATCCTGCGGATTACTTAGCAAACCGCCACTTTTTGAAGTGACTACTCCCTCGCCTAGTTGCATTACCTGATGCACTCCTCCCATTAAACGGATATATTTTCACCCTGGATAAGACAAAGGCAATCGCAAAAGGTGGTGATGTCTGATTGGAGTGTCCTGGGAATCGAGAGACTTTCAAGGTCTGTTTGTGTGCAGCTAGGGGCAAGGGAAAGAGCGCCGCAAATTGTCTTGATGCACCTCCCTTGCAAAGTGGGAAGGTCGGTCTTTAAGGAGCCCAGACCCTTTCTCCAGAGCTGCTTAAATAGCTCTAACCTATCTTTTCTCGACTGCACGACGGCTTCAGCCACGCGCATGCGACCCCTAATCTCAAAGTAATTAGCTGCCTTCTGAGCCTTGCGCAGGTCAAGGTAAGCGCGTGTAAACTCTTTATAACTTTTATAACTTTCAGGCCTTTCGAAAGTCTCTCTAGCATTTCTTTCGCGCTCTACATGCTCCTTCAAGACCACATGATTACCTTGATTAAAAGCTTGCTTAGCCACTTTCAAACGCCGCTCAGCCTCGCTTATGGCCTGCGGGCCTCTTCTTCTCACGTATCGCACAATTGCCTTTATGTCTCTAATCTGCGTTACGCAGCGCAGAGCCGTTTCCATTTGGGCTTTAGTGTTTGCGTCCTGCATGCATATAGGTCCTTTAAAGAGTGGAAAAGAATCAGATATTGTTGTCATTAACATCTCCCTAAATGGTAGTTTTTTATTTATACTGTATTGAAAAAATCGATTCTCACAAAAAATTCATATTTGCTGTGTGTCTCTGTAAAATAACAAAAAGAGGAAATCTCCTCGAAAACAGCTCTTTTAAGCTAATTTGTTCTTAATTTTTATCATTTTTGCTTTTAGAGCGCACCTTAAGTAGGTCATCCAGATTGACATTACTCTTTGAATGAGTGGTTTCCTATTTTTTCAACGCAGCCCCAAGATATTCGCGCTTTTTATCCTTTGTCAAATAAACGGCAAGATTGCATTCTATGTGGATAGATTTCTTTAAACCTATTGTAAGGGGAACAAATTCATGTGCTCACTTGCCTGTATTGACCAAAACAGACTTTTGCTACCTTTTGAACCTTCAACAGAGAGCAGTTCTTCTTTATATCTGCCTGATTGCGACCTGGAAAAAGAGGATTTTTTAGATTCCCCTTTTTTCCTACCCCTCCGCGCGAAGATGACTCCTGCTCCTTTTTCTGAAGAGGAGGAGGAAGGGGGTTATGCGTGCCTTGCTCCCGCCGCTTTAGTGCAAAAAAATGGGATACAAGACCCTCCTTCCCCTTCCGAAAGGGGGGCTGAGCTTTCTCAAAACAAGGTAGTTTCAGAGATGTCCTTGGAGCTTTACAAGGACTATCTCAAAAAGAGAATAAGCGAGACCTTTTCGAAACCTGTACCAACAAGACAGCTCTTTAACGAAATTACAGCCAAAGGGTATCGAGGGACGGCTGAGGCCATGAAGATATTCTTATCGATGATTCGAAAAAGCAAAGACAAACCACCCGAAGCATATTTAAGTTTTCACAAGGACTATTTAAAAAAAAGAGTAATAGAAAGTTTGCCTAATCATGTACCGGTAAAACAACTGGTTCAAGAAATCAAAGTCAGGGGGTATCAAGGGTCATTTAGTGGGGTAAACTCATTTATTTCGATCATCCGGGGTAAGAAAAATAGGCCACCCGAGGCATCATTTCAATTTCACAAAGAGTATATCAAAAAGAGGTTGGAAAAGGGCGCACCCAAGTCTGTATCGATTAGACAACTTTTTGAAGAAATTAAGGCAAATGGGTATCTAGGGGCATATAGTACGGTAGCAACATTTGTATCTATCTTGCAAAACAAGAAACAGCCCAAGGCATCATTTCAATTTCACAAAGAGTATATCAAAAAGAGGTTGGAAAAGGGCGCACCCGAATCTGTATCGACAAGGCAACTTTTTGAAGAGATTAAGGCAAATGGGTATTTAGGAATGTATAGTACGGTAAGAGCATTCGTAGCTATGCTTCGAGAGAAGAAAGTGAAAAAGCCCGAGGAATCGCTCGAGTTTCACAAAAATTATATCAGCAAGAGGATAGAGGAAGATACATCGACAAAGCAAGTGCTTAAAGAAATCACAGCCAAGGGATACCAAGGAACGATCAGAACGGTGCAAGCATTCATATCGATGATCCGTACGACTCGGTCCCCCGAGGCATCAATGCAGTTTCACAAAAACTATATCACAAAGAGGTTAGAAAAGGCCGGATTTGAATATGTATCCATAAAACAATTGTTTACAGAAATTCAAGCAAGCGGATATCTGGGATCGTATAATACGGTAAGAGGATTCGTATCGAGCATTCGGAAAAAACAGAATAAAAAGCCCGAGGAATCATTCCAGTTTCACAAAAATTATATCACAAAAAGGGTAGAGGAAACCGCATTTGAATCTGTCCCCATAAAACAATTTTTTGAAGAAATTAAGGCAAATGGGTATTTAGGGGCGTATAATACGGTAAAGGCATTTGTATCGACCATTCGAAACAAGAAAAACAAAAGGCCCGAGACATCGCTCCATTTTCACAAAGAGTATATAAAAAAGAGGGTAGAGGAAGATGCACCGACAAAGCAGCTGCTTGAAGAGGTCAAAGCCCGGGGGTACCAAGGAACGCTCAAAACGATGCAGATATTCTTATCGACGATCCGCACAAGCAGTTTACCCAAAGCATCGCTTCAGTTTCACAAAGAGTATATCAAAAAGAGATTAGAAAAAGGCGCAGAATCTGTATCGACAAAACAAATTTTTGAAGAAATTAGGGCAAATGGGTATTTAGGGATCTATAGTACGGTAGCAGCATTCGTATCGACGATACGCGTAAATAGGGTGCCCGAGGCATCGCTTCAGTTTCACAAAGAGTATATCAAAAAGAGATTAGAAAAGGGCGCAGAATATGTATCCACAAAAACACTTTTTGAAGAAATTAAGGCAAATGGGTATTTAGGGGCGTATAATACGGTAAAGTCATTCGTATCGACGATCCGTAGATGTTGACTATTTTATCGCCTAAAGGTGGGGGCTTTTTGCTACCCGAGGCCCTCTCATTTCAAGGGCTACTATATTCTGACGGAATCGATATATCGAATGAATTCTTGTGAATTAATTGTAATGTTTTTTTTAAAAAATTGGATTGATGTTCATTTAAAGGGGAAAAGAATAAGATAAAATCTTTGTTTTTTTTAAAAGCAGCTCGAGTCCAATTCGCCGATCCAAGTATCAAAACCGATTGATCGACCAAAGCCCACTTATGGTGCAGCAAAGGGGTGCCCCGATTAGCTCGGACGGTAAGGCCTGCATGTGAAAGCGCTTCTACAGCTTTTTTAGAGGCCCCCAGAGCAACAGAGCGATCCAGAGTAATCTGCACGCGCACTCCCCTTTTATGAAGTTCGATCAGCTTTTGTATCAGAAGAGGGTGCGTAAAAGTAAAAAGGGCAATATGCACTGTTTCGATTGCTTGATCTAAAGTGGTGAGGAGGGCATCAAGCGCACAAACATCTGGAAGGAGATAAAAAGTAAGCATTTGATTGCCTATTTTTTTAGAGTAATACCCAGGCTCTATTAAGGCCTGGGCAAAGTCTTGGTCGTAGACTCCCATAAGGAAATTTTCATGCATCAAAAGGGAGGCAGTAGTGAGGTTGGCCGTGCCAAGTAAAACGATCGTTTCATCGATGATGATCCATTTGGCGTGCATGAGACCAGGACCTTTTTTGGGGTGGAGGTGCAAATGCTTGATTGTTTCGAGTGCGGGCGTGTTTTTTTGGTGGTAGGTGACATGCACACTGAGACCAGATCGCGCCTTTTTGACAAGAGCAGACAAAATAGTGGGATCGGTCAATGCATACGTGTAGACGTGGATCGAGTGCTTGGCTCGTTTGATTCCTTCGAGAGTAATCAAGCGAAAATCATCTAGTTGATGAGTTGAGTAAAAGCGGATGGGGACTTTTTTGGTAGGAAGGGGAAAGTAGAGAAGGTAGTAGACGAAGAGAGAGGAGCTGACAAAAAGGAGCGCAAACTTAGACTTTTTGCCCGCGCGAACGAAGCTCTTTGATAATTGTACCCAAACCTTTTTTATCAATGGTGCGTATGGCACTCGTCGAAAGGCGAAGAGTGACAAAGCGGTGTTCTTCAGCAAACCAAAACCGTTTTTTTACTAGATTAGGTAAGAAGCGGCGCTTAACTGACCCGGTAATATTCAGGCCAATCCCTTTCTTTTTTTTAGCAATTCCCCGGATAGAATAACTATTCCCACGGCGAGGTTTTTTTCCTGTGACTTGGCATTTTTTTGACACGTAACAACACTGATAAAGGATACTAAGACCCTTAATTATACCTTTTTTTGCTTATTTTGCTCAAGCTCATTTTACATCAAATGACAGATCTTATTTGGCGCGACCCCCCAAACGGACGGGTTTTCCGACTCGCTATAGGGTAAAAAATTTGAAATGGTTATCATCTTTTGATTTTGATTGATCAAGTCCAAACTATTTGTAGTCATTACATCTTATGAGGGCATAGGTTACGTTTCATAGCCCCCGTATCGCTTAGGTCGCGATGGCGTTTAATGTGTCAATCGAGTATTGTGGTGAATCAGGTGCTTCCATTGCCCAACCCCCCTTTCAGGGTGTAGAGGTCGTGGTGATAAACAAATTTTAGTGGATTCAAACACAAGCGAGGTAAGAGCATGGCAATCTATGATATTTTTGAGCATGTCGGAGCGTGTGCAAGCCAAGAACACTCAAATATTGCGCCCAATCACTCCGACCCTTTGCATGCCACTTTTGATAGGGGGGCCTCAAAAGAGGATGCCGAAGGCAAGAGCCGGTTTTTTGCCTCTTTTGCAGCTCGCCTCTGTTTTCTCATGCTTCTTTTTGTCGATATTCTTTGGAGCATATATGCAACGATCCTCTGTGGGATTGCCTTTATTATGAATTGCACCACTTTGTTTTCGTTTGAAGCTTTGCGCCGGTTCCAAAGACGGCGCTATCTCAACTTTAAAAGATCATTTATTTGCGGAATTGCTCTGCTCGTCGCTTTGTTTAGCCCCGCACTTGGTACGATGTTCGCGTGTACCTATTTTTTGATGTATGACAAGAAGGGAGTGGAAGAGGTAGTTCCCGCCGTTTTCCGTGAACAATTTCGTGAGTTTTTTACGCAATAGCCCCCTCTCATGGGCTTTTATCCGCTCAGTCTAACCTTTGAACAAACAAAATCGCGTGTTTTAGATCACGAGTTGGCTTACCTGCCGATCTGTATGTGGAGTAGGCTCTACTTTGGGCAGATCTGAAGGCTTTGCAGGGCTTGGCTGGGAGGGTGGAGTCGGTTTTGGCTCTGCAGGGGGCGTATCTTTTTGCTGCGGCGCTGGCGTCTGCATGTTTGATCGGCCAAGGGAACGTACGAGCACCTGCATGCCGAGCTTTTCATTGGTCAGATAGTAAGGGTAATCCCTTCTTCCACTTTTTCTTAAAGTTAAAGAAAAGGGAAGTTCCCAGGCCATGACTTTTTTGACATCCCGAGGAGCAACCTCCCATGTCGTTCCATCACTGATTCGCAACCGCTTTCCCCCCTGAAGACTTTCTGCCGTTAACAGTTTTTTCTGATTTTTAAATGTGAAAAGTGCAAGCTTTGGGGAAGAAGGGAGGTATTCGTGCATATCTACACATATTTGCAGATAGGGAAATGAAAAAATTAAAAATAGCCAATTCATGGATGTCAATTTAATACCTATAATTTGTTTTTCTTTTTTCTAATAATTTTTGAATAATATGTCAAGCTAGAGCTATTTTATCTGCTATTTTTTGTCCCTTTTGAAAAAATAACGAGCTACGCAAAACGGGAGGTCAAACACTTTAGTGAAAAAGGAGTTTGGCCCCAATTTGAGCGCTTCCAAAAGAGGTGGAGAGGGGATGGGTGCCCCCCGCTTTACAATAGTAAAATTCCCCCTTTATTTTAATGTGGGCACTGTTATACTCTGACGTGGATGGCATCGGCGGTTTCATGATCACTATCTATGATAAAAAAGAGCATGACACAGAGCTCAGAGAGATCGAAAGCCCACGTGAAGGGTGCTGGATTCATGTCGAAGATGCGAATACGCACGATATTAATCAGATCAGCGAACTCATCGGGCTAGAATATACCGATATGTACGACTGCTTGGATCCTTACGAGATTCCCCGGATCGAACGTATTGATACCCATGTCTTGATCTTCACCCGTCATCCGATCGACATGGAAAAAGGGCTTTATACCACCACTTTCACGATCATCTTGACAAAAGAGTATTTCATTACTATTTGCACACACAAAAGCCGGCTCATTAAAAACTTTATCTCCCAAAAACCCAAGCTTGCTCCCTCTCAAAAACCAAAGTTTCTGATTTATATTCTTTTAAAAATTACCCACGAATTCACGCTCCAAATCAAAAAAATTCGCACAAATGTTTTGAGACAAGAAAAAAAAATGTCTTATGTGGATAGCAGTGATATTACCAACTTGACACTCAACGAGGAAATCCTCAATCAATATCTCTCCTCCCTTATCCCTCTTAGAAACGTCTTGGAATCGATCACTTCGGGTCGATACACAATTCTCTACGAAAAAGATCAAGACTTGCTCGAAGATTTGCTCAATGCAAGTATTCAGTCAGAAGAGCTCTGTTCGATCAATCTGAGGAGTATCCGCAGCTTGAGGGATTCCTATCAGATTATCTTTACAAACCAACTCAACAAAACAATCAAGCTTTTAACCGCTCTGACAATTATTTTGAGTATCCCGACCATGATTGCCAGTCTGTATGGGATGAATGTCGCACTCCCCATCGCAGAGACGAAACATGCATTTTCCCTGATCATGATCCTTATCATCATGATTTCCATTATTTCGCTCATCATTTTTCAGAGAAAAAAATGGCTTTGACAAACCACTTGGGCGTGACAACTTTCAATCCCCTAAAGGGGATGAGCTTCTTTCTTTAACGAAAG
>JAQFVP010000001.1:0-926 GCA_027942475.1 Simkania sp.
TTATTACAAAAAGTACTGCGGCGAACACTGCTAAAACTACAGCCGATCAAGCAAAAGCGACGGCTACTGCGGCTAAAACATCGGCCGATAGCAGTGCCAGTTCTGTAGTAACATTAACAACTAGGATTGGGGTGGTAGAGGAGGATTTAGATGATACCGATGTCAGTGTTGCTTCTAATACCACAAAAATAGGGGCGTTAGAAACTAAAGCCAGTACAAATACTAAAGATATAGCTGATTTATCAGCCAAAGCAGACGCTATCGAAGAAATAGCCAATAAATCTAAAATATCTGCGGATGATTCGGCTACTAAAGTAGAGACACTGACTGGTAAAGTAGAAGCGGTAGAGACTTTATCTAAAGCCACACAAACGATCGCCAATAGTGCCAAAACCACAGCCGATACGGCAAGCGATACGGCAAACACTGCCAAAACCACAGCTGATACGGCAAGCGATACGGCTAATGAGGCTAAAGAATCATCGGATCATAGCGCATTGAAGGTAGTGGAATTAGAAGGAATTATTGACACATTAGAAGTAGAAAGTGATGCTACTGTCGATACCATTACTAAGTTGGCTGTAAAAGTAGGCAACAATACTACTTTGGCTACTGAGGCTAAAACATTTGCTGATGATGCTAAAACTGTTGCTGCAAAAGCTAATGAAACAGCCAGTGCCTCTAAAATTACTGCGGATGGGGCTAAAACTACTGCCGATGATTCGGCTAGTAAGGTAGTAACATTGACTGGTAAAGTAGAGGCGGTGGAGACTTTATCCGAAGCCACTACAGCGACAGCCGATGCGGCCAAAACATCCGAGTCTGTATCGACAAGGGAACTTTTCAAAGAAATCAAAGCCAAGGGATATCAAGGAACGCTCAAAACAGTGCGGATCATCGATACGAATGCCTGCACTGTTTTGAGC
>JAQFVP010000001.1:934-1173 GCA_027942475.1 Simkania sp.
GCTGCATCCGAATCTATATCGATAAGACAATTATTTAAAGAAATTCAAGCAAGAGGGTATCTAGGGTCATATGATACGGTGCGAAAATTCGTACCAAGGATTGGAAAGAAGAAAAACAAAAGGGTAGAGGAATCATTTCAGTTTCACAAAGAGTATATAACAAAGAGGCTAGGGGAAGCTGGACCCGATTTTATATCGATAAGAAAACTTTTTGAAGAAATTAAGGCCAATGGGTATCT
>JAQFVP010000001.1:1183-78003 GCA_027942475.1 Simkania sp.
CTTTAACTTCTTCAAACAGAGGGTAGAAAAATCCGCACCTGGATCTGTATCGATAAGAAAATTATTCGAAGAAATTAGAGCGAATGGGTATCTAGGGTCATATAATACGGTCAGGGCATTCCTATCGACCATTCGAGAGAAGAAAAACAAAAGGACAGAGGAATCACTTCACTTTCACAAAGAGTATATCCAAAAGAGGCTAGTGGACGCCGTATCCGAATGCGTATCGCCAAAGCAACTTTTTGAAGAAATTAAGGCAAATGGGTATCTGGGGGCGTATAATACGGTCAGATTATTCGTATCGACCGTTCGAGATAAGAAGAACAAAAGGGCAGAGGCATCACTTGAATTTCACAGAGAGTATGTCAAAAAGAGGCTTACAGATGTGTTTCTGAAGGTGTATCGACAAAAGAGCTGTTTGAAGAGATCAAAGCCAAGGGATATCGAGGAACGCTTAGAAAGATACAGATGTTCGTATCGACGATCCGCACTAGTAGGTCACCTAAGGCATCGTTTCATTTTCACAAAGAGTATATCAAAAAGAGGGTACACAAGGCCGTATCCGCATCTGAATCTGTATCGACAAAAGAGCTGTTTGAAGAAATGCGAGCAAGTGGGTATCTAGGGGCGCACAGTACGATAAGAGCATTCGTATCGCGCATTCGAGAAAAGAAAAACACGCCTGAGGCATTGCTTGAGCTCTACAAAGAGTATATCAGAAAGAGGTTAGAGGAATCCAAATCTGTATCGACAAAAAAGCTGTTTGCAGAAATGCAAACAAATGGGTATCTGGGGAACTATAATACGTTCAGAGCGTTCGTATCGACCATTCGAGAAAAGAAAAACACGCCTGAGGCATTAATTGATTTTCACAAAGAGTATATAAACAAGAGATTAGAGGAAGCTGCGCTCAAATCTGTATCGGCAAAGCAAATTTTTGAAGAGATCAAAGCCAAGGGATATCAAGGAACGCTCAAAACGACGCAAGTATTCTTATCGACGATCCGCACGAGTAGCCCGCACGAAGCATCGCTTGAGTTTCACAAAGCGTATATCAAAAAAAGGGTAGGGGAAGCCGCACTTGAATATGTACCGACAAAACAACTCTTTGAAGAAATTAAGGCAAATGGGTATCTAGGGGCGCTTAATACGGTAGCAGGATTCGTATCGATGATCCGTAAGCATAAATCATCCGAGGGACCACCTTCAATTTCACAAAGATTTTCTCAGCAAGAGGGTAGGAAAGAAGGGTACCAATGATTTCCGAGCGGGTATGCCACCAGAGAGCTTCTTACAGTGTTACAAAAAATACCTAAAAGAAGGGATTCACATCCAAAAATAGAGGTTTCGACCGGGGTGATTCCCCTTTTATTCTTTGTGAAATAACTGGAAAGATTGCATGCTAAGTTAAGTAACTTTCTTAAAACCTATATCAAATAAACGCATTCATGTGCTCACTTGCCCGTATTGACCAAAACAGACTCTTGCCATCTTTTGAACCTTCCATAGAGGGCAGCTTTTCTGTATATGCACCTTATTGTGACCTGGGAAAAGAAGAGTTTTTAGATTCCCCTTTTTTCTTACCCCTCCGCGCGACGATTGCTTCCTATCCTCTTCCTTTTTCTGAAGGGGAGGACAAAGAGGGGGATGAGTCCTTTGCTCTTACCGCTTTAGTGGAAAAAAATGGGATACAAGCCCCCCCCTTTCCTCCCGAAAGAGGGGATAAGCTTTCTCAGAATAAAGAAATAATGCAGCAAAACCAAAAGATCTCTTCAGAGATGCCCTTGCAACTTTACAAGGACTATCTAAAAAAGAGAATAAGTAAGACTTCTTCCAAATCTGTATCAACAAGACAGCTCTTTAAAGAAATTACAGACAGGGGATACCGAGGAGCATTCAATACAGCGCAGAAATTTATTTTGGCAATCCGGGACAAACAAAACAGGTCCCCCGAGTCATCTCTAAATTTTCACAAGAGCTACCTGCAAAAGAGGGTCAAAAAGGATTTGTCAAAAGGGGGATTAGCAAGCAAGCAACTATTCGAAGAAATTACAGCCAAGGGATACCGAGGAACAATTAGGACAATGCAGGTATTCTTATCGATGATTGAGGGAAGTAAAGACAAACCAAACGAGAAATATTTAGGTTTTTACAAAGACTATTTAAAAAAGAGAGTCACAGAATCTGCGCCTGCCCGTATATCAATACAGCAACTGTTTGAAGAAATCAAAGCCAAGGGGTATCGAGGGTCATTTGGTAGGGTAAAGGCATTTATTTCGATCATCCGGAACGGGGAAAATAGGCCATGTGAGGCATCATTTCAGTTTCACAGAAAATATATCATCAAGAGGTTAGAGGAAGCCGCACCCGAATCTGTATCGACAAGAAAGCTTTTTGAAGAAATGAAGGCAAATGGGTACGCAGGGGCGTATAATACGGTAAGAGCATTCGTATCGATGATGCGGAAGAGGAGAAATCAAAAGATAGAGGCATCACTCGATTTTCACAAAGAGTATATCAAAAAGAGGATAAACAGAGCTGTATCTACAAAAGAGCTGTTTGAAGAAATCAAAGCCAAGGGATATCAAGGAACGCTTAGGACAGTGCAGACGTTCGTATCGACGATCCGTACGATTCGTTCACCCGATGCGTCGTTTCAGTTTCACAAAGAGTATATCAAAAAGCGAGTAGAAAAAGCCGTATCCACATCCGAATCTGTATCGACAAGGCAGATGTTTGAAGAAATTCAAGCACGTGGGTATCTAGGGGCGTATAATACGGTAAGGGCATTCGTATCGCTCATTCGAGAGAAGAAAAGCAATCCTGAGGCATCGCTTCAGTTTCACAAAGAGTATATCAAAAAGAAGTTGGAGGGATCCAAATCTATATCGACAAGACAGCTGTTTGAAGAAATTAAGTCAAATGGGTATCTAGGGGCGTATAATACGGTAAGAGCATGCGTATCCACGATCCGTAAGATGAAACCGTCCGAGGCATCACTTGAATTTCAAAGTATACCAGCAAGAAAACATCGAGATAGTGCATAGGTTTTTATCGGTGGTTTTCGAGCAAGTGCTGAGAGTGTCCTTTTGATTTTTGAACAGCAAACTAGCTTAGTCGGAGTGATTGCAAAGACCCAAAAAAACAATTTGTTCTTACACAAGAAAGGGCAAGAGAGCCCGATCTTGTGGTCATTAACAGATCATTCTAAACAAGAAATAGCTATTCGGTTTTTGCGCCTGTTTGGATCTGAGATATCTTGTCGATAACAAAATCGAGGCAAGAAGACAGTTGAGCGGCCATGATGTCCACTTGCTTTCGCAAACTAGAATCCTCAAAGCTGCGGTATATAGTATGGCCCGCCAACAAACCAGCAAAAATGGAGACGCAAACATTAACACCACCATATTTTGATTTAGGTGTAAAAAAATTGATCGCGATTGTGCTGATCATCGCTATATAAGCGGGAGTGCCTTCTAACAAGTTTTTTTCGGTCAGATTTTCTTGTTGCCATCTCTTTATTTTGAGGGGGAAAAAGGAGGAGGAAGAAAGCGCTCCTAATGCCAGCGAAGAGATAAAAACAAGTGGGGCAGTCAATGCATGGTATGTACAACCGGCTGTAAAAAGGATACTGTCAAGGAAATGAGCAGGGACCTCTTCTTTGTTACCCCGCTCGATCGCATCCTCTATTGCCTGCGCGTTTGCTTCTGAAATATCTTCGCTTACGTGCTCACTGGGCAAGGGTTCAGCGTGCGGGACGGAATGAATTTGGCTGGAGATATCGGCGGGACTAGCTATAGTCATATTTCACCTCTAAACGATTTTGTTTTTTCCACTCTACCAGATATGGTGAGATTTTTAAAAGAAAAAATACCCTTTTCAAACCATTTTTTATGCAGCATAGGAGCCCCCTTTTTCATTACATTGGCATTGCTATTCAATTAGATCGAGCCACGCTTCTGATTTTTAGCCCTTTTCGATCGCCCGAATAGAAACTAAATAATTGATTTTAAGGTAGTTAAATTCCTGCTTTTCTATTCGTTTGACAAACTCAAACTAAGGTAATGACTATTCGGGTGTTGTGAGTTGGGGCTGGGATATCTTTTCAATAGCAAAATTGATGTTGGAAGAGAGTTTATCGGCTATGATGTCCACTGTCCTTTGCAAAATAGAGCTCTCGCAACTCTCGTATAGATGCTGCCCTGCCATAAAACTAGGGAAGGCGGAGGCAAAAGGTGAGCCCAAACAAATTTGGATACAAGGCTTGACATTGAGTGGGAGGGCCATGTTGATACAAAGCCAGTCCTCGAAGGACTTAAACTTCTTATTCGCGATGCCCTCAATTTGGAGGAAAGAAGTGCTCCCAACGCGACCGAAGAGATAGAAAGAAATGGGGCAGTAAATGCATTGTATGCACAATCAGCTATAAGAAAGAGCTTGCCAAAGAGAGGGCGATCATGTTCAACGGGCACGGCTTGAGCGTATAGACCGGGATTATTTTGTGTGGGAATAGCGTCAACATCTATTCTTGAGATTTTCAAAAGAAAAATATACTTTTTGCCCTGGACGAGTTCCGGTTGCTATGTAGCGAGTTTTTGGAGCGGCGAAAGCTTTCCTTAAGGTAGAGGAAAACCAATATCGCAAAGACAGCATTGTTGCAAGCATTGCGGATGCAAGGCTCACAGAGATCATAACCCGTCTTGAGAATATTTTGGCCTTCGGACTAAATGGCCTTAAGTAGCAACCCTAGAAGCCTTCGCCTTTAGGCGAGCAAGTAATCACTGAGGACGGCTTGAAAGAAAAAAATTCCTCCCAGGGTCGTTGCAGTAGGCATACTTTTGGAATTGAATCAAAGGGAAGGAAAAAAGGATTCAAAATAAAAAACTTGGATTTGGGATATTTTTTCGATAACCAAGCCGAGGTTGGGAATCAGGTCATCGGCTATGATATCCACTTCCATTCGGAAAGTAGAATCCTGGTCGAAGCTCTGGTATAGAATATCGCCCGCGTGAAAACCAGGGCAGACGTTCATGATAATATCAACAAGATTGTATCTGGGGTGAGTTGGGAAAACCTGGGTCAAAACTGAGAGGATCATATCTATACACATAGAATGATTGATCTCCTCTTGTGCGATCAAATTTCTGTTATGGTAGGAGGAAAAAAGCACTCCTAATACCACCGAAGGGATAAAAAGGAATGGGGCATTCAATGAATGGTATACACAACCGGCTTTAAAAGAGACCTTGCCGAGAAAACGAACAACTGCTTGCGCGTATGCTGCTGAAGTTCGTTCGTTTACGTGCTCAATGGGCACAGCCTCAGCGTGTAGACCGGGATTATTTTGTATAGCGGGAATAGCCATATCGCATTTCGAAATGATTTTTTTTGGTCTATTCTGTGAGGTGTCTTGAGATTTTTAAAGGAAAACTATAATTTTCAATCTATTTTTTACGCAACATAAAAGTCCGCTTTTTTTTACATTCACATTGCTAAATCGAGGCCGGAAGACAGTTTATCGGCTATGGTGTCCACTGGCCTTTGAAAAGTATAGCTCTCGCAAGTCTGGTATAGGTGACGGCCTGTTAGAAAACTAGGAAAGGCGGAGAGGAAAGGATGCACCCAACCAAATGTGGATACAGGTGTAAAAAGCTTGACAAAGAGTCCTAGGGCCATATTGATACAAAGACAGTCCTCGAAGGCCGGACCCAGATTCGGATTTATTGTTTGCCATGTCTTCATTTTGAGGGGGAAAGAGGGGGAGGAAGAAAGTGCTCCTAATGCAAACGAAGGGATAGAAAGAAATGGGGCACTAAATGCGTGGTATGCACAACCGGCTATAAGAAAGATCTTGCCAAAGAGAGGCTGGTTTTCTTCACTTACGTGCTCAATGGGTAAGGCTTCAGTGTTTGGACCGGGATTATTTTGTGTAGAAATAGCGTCAACATTCATATTTCACTTCAAAATGATTTTGTTCCTGATCTATTCTACGGCATGTCTTGAGATTTTTAAAATAAAAATTTGTTTTTTTAAGCAGCAAAAAAAGTCCGCTTTTTTCTTACATTTTATTGCGAGAATCTTTGTCTAGCACCGTTATACGCGAGAAGCATACTCTCCAGTGCGGGTATCGATCTTGATCATTTCCCCTTCTTTGATAAACAGGGGAACCTGAACCTTCGCTCCCGTTTCGGTCTTTGCCGGCTTTAAAACCCGCCCCGAGCTAGTATCTCCCCGAAAGCCGGGAGTAGTTTCGATTATTTTCATTTCCATAAAGATAGGAGGGGCAATGGAGATGACCGTCCCTTTGTAAAATAAAAGAGTATAAGGGACCTCTTCCATGAGATAGACTTGCTTATCCCCAATCACAGAAAGGGGGACACTGATTTGGTCAAAACTCTCGTCGTGCATGAAAACAATATTATCCCCTTCTCGGTAGAGCATACGCATTTTGGTTTCTTCCACGTCTGCTAGATCGAGCTGTGCTCCCGATTTGTAGGTCTTTTCGATCACCCGACCTGAAACTAAATGCTTGAGTTTGACGCGAGTAAAAGCTTGTCCCTTTCCTGGTTTGACAAACTCGAAGTGAATGATTGAGTAGGGGTCTGATTGGATTTCTATTTTCATTCCCACTCTAAGTTCATTGGTACTCACTTGCGCCATCAATTATTCCAAGTTTTATTTCAAAGGGAGACTATTTTGTGGGAAAAGAGATTTAAAATGCAAGTTTCAGCGCAAAATAACCTCTCAATCTAGTTTCCAATCTATAGGTGGTTGCCCCCATTTTTTCAAATATTTATTTGTTTTAGAAAAGTGGCGGCAACCGAAGAATTGATTTGCTGAATAGGGGGAGGGATGAGCCGTTTTTAAAACCGCGTGTGCATGGGGTGTTTGTTGCAAAATGTTTTCACACTTTTCTTTGGCAGAATTTCCCCAAAGGAGGAAAACAAGAGGATTTTTACGTCGACACAAATGGCTGACAATAGCATCGGTAAACCTTTCCCACCCTTTTCCATAATGGGAGCGCGGCTTATTTTCTCTAACTGTTAAAGTTGCGTTCAGAAGGAGCACCCCCTGCTTTGCCCATTTTTCCAAGTTTCCGTGTGAAGGGGGGAAAATTCCCAAGTCATCTTGCAGTTCTTTATAAATATTTTTTAGTGATGGAGGAATGGGGGTCCCTTTTTGGACACTAAAGCAAAGGCCATGAGCCTGATTTGGCCCGTGGTAAGGATCTTGACCTATGATAACCGCTTTGATCTTTTCAAAAGGGGCATAACTAAATGCATGAAAGATGAGCTTTTCAGGGGGATATATGGTAACCCCCCCTCTTTTCTCTTCTTCTAAAAATAATTTTAATTTTCGTATCTCGGGTGTGTCGATCTCTTTTGCGAGCATTTCGCGCCAATTTCTCTCTAGAGTCATCACCATAATAATACTTTCCGATTTGGGAAAAGGGGATCGCCCCATTTTACTTCATAATGTGCGCTGTTTGCACGCAAAAAATCGAGTATTTCTTATAGAGGGTAGAGTTTCTTATGGGATGCATTTGAGACGATCAGAAGCTACCCGCGGGTTGTTGTGACATGATATAGAAATAAATTTGACCCAACGGGTATGATGATCAAAATGAAGTAGATAAAAAATTTTGATTAAGCTCCTATTTATCCTCACCATTTTGGGTTCTTTGGGGTATGGAGGTTGGTGGTTATCCGAGTCCTACCCAGAGGTAACAGATCGACTCATTCAATGGGTACCATCCCGCTCTTTCCCCTCTTTAGAGCCTCGATTTACGGCGCAGCAAATTGTGGACGGGCAAAGTCGTAAACTTCTCAAAACCCAGCAACAGCAGCTTGGGGCTATCTCCCTCGTCTATCACCCTTTTTTGATGATGAAAGTCAAATTTACTAGAGTAAACCATACAACCGGTGAAGGGGTCATGCTATGGGATCTCGTGGATGGGGAGATGGTAATTAACACAAAGACATGGGAAAAATCCCACGGGTTTTCAGATTGTATCCAAATGCGCGCAAATGTCCATGAGTTGAAAATTTTACATTTGATCGCGCGTCACAAAAATCAGGTTTCTAAAGAAACTATTTTTAGAGATTGCAATTTGAATGAAGCAGCACTGGATACCTATCTCAACCGTCTCATTAAAAAGAAACTCGTCGTTTGCCATCAAGGAATATATCGGATCCATTTGGAAACGCCTAACATGGTTTTTACCCCAACATCTGAATTGACATTTCCTCTGATCACAAAAAATGCAAAACGGGTGGAAATACTCAAAAAAAACTTTACTGTAAGCCAAATTACCCGATTAGCCCAGGCCGCTTTTGGGGATGACTTTGGAATTAGGCAAACGCAAGAAATTTATATTCCCGTTTATTCCTTGGTTGTGCAAAACCCAGACGGATCTCAGCAAACAACCTATTGGAATGGGCTAACGGGTAATCGGGTGAGTTGATATGAAAGAATTTCAGATGCGCGGAGGGATTCTTTTTTTGGAAATGGGGATGATCAAGCGGGTTTTTCTCCGATATATTCCAAAGGGTGGCTTTCCAAGAAAGGGAAATAAAAGTAGAGTAAACGGGGGGATCTAGTTGCATATTGCTCGCGGCATATTTACTTGGAATAGAAAAACTAGACTTTTTTAGATAAAGACATTAGTATTTTCTCAATACGGAAGGAGTTGATTCCCAAATATGTCATCGGTTAAAAAAAAGCGACGTCTTAAAATTTCTAAACACAAACGAAAAAAACGGCGACGTCGTGACCGTCACAAGAAAAACAAATAGTTTTTCCCCCCATGTGGAGCTATCCAAAAAAGTTTGATGTCATTGTAATAGGTGGCGGACATGCCGGTTGTGAGGCGGCCCACGCCTCCTCTTTGATGGGCGCTTCCACTCTCTTGCTTACGATGAACCTCGATACGATAGGGAAGATGAGCTGTAACCCCGCAATTGGGGGAACAGCAAAGGGGCATATTGTGCGGGAAATCGATGCCTTGGGGGGGATCATGGGGAAAATCGCCGACCGAACCGGAATCCACTTCCGCATGTTGAATGCGTCAAAAGGTCCCGCCGTCTGGGCTCCCCGAGCCCAATCCGACAGGCTTGCCTACCAAACTGAAATGAAAAAAAGTTTGGAAGAAATTTCAAACTTGGAAATAAAACAGGGAACAATTACCTCTTTGCTTGTGGAAAAAGGGGCAATCTGCGCGGTCACGACCCTCGAAGGGGTGCGTTATCCCTGTCGATCATTGGTGATTTCTGCCGGAACTTTTATGCGCGGACTCTTGCATATTGGCGCTTTTGCTTATGCTGGAGGAAGGGCGGGGGATAAAACGAGCACCGGTCTTTCAAAATGTTTAGAGGATCTGGGATTTCAGCTCGGAAGGCTCAAAACCGGAACCCCCCCCCGACTCCGCGCACAATCGATTGACTTTTCCAAGACAGAGGAGCAACTTTCCGAGAAAAAGGTGCAGTTCTCCTTCGATCTTCCAGAAAAGAGACTTCCTCAAATCTCTTGTTTTATCGCGTACACAAATAAAAAAACGGCCGATATTGTAGAGAAAAATTTAGATCGATCCCCCCTTTTCTCGGGAAAAATCAAGGGAGTTGGCCCCCGTTATTGCCCCTCTATTGAGGATAAAATCGTCCGTTTTCCCGATCGATCGCGCCACCAAATCTTTTTGGAACCGGAAGGGCTGCAAACAAGAGAAGTGTATGCAAATGGGATCTCTTCTTCCCTTCCTCCAGATGTACAATCTGCAATGATTGAAACGATTCCCGGTTTAGAATATGCCCAGATCATGCGGTTTGGGTATGCGATCGAATACGACTATGTTTTAAGTGGCCAAATCGATGCAACGCTGAAAACGCATGCAATTGAGGGGCTTTATCTTTCAGGACAAATCAACGGGACGACCGGTTATGAGGAAGCAGCGGCGCAAGGTCTTATGGCTGGCATCAACGCTGCTTTATGTGTGCGGGGAAAAAAGCCGTTTATCTTGAAACGGAGCGAGTCTTATATCGGGGTGATGATTGATGATCTGATTTCGAAAGATCTAGATGAGCCGTATCGCATGTTTACTTCAAGAGCAGAGCATCGACTTCTCCTTAGGCAGGATAATGCTGATTTGCGATTGAGAGGGTATGGAAGAGAATTGGGACTCATCAGTGAGATGCAATGGAGCCGTTTTGAGGAAAAGAAAAACGCTATTGCATCTGGAATTGCCCTGCTCGATCGAACGCGTGTGCTTTTTGAAAAAAAATCAATCAGATTGGCACATCTTTTAAAACGCCCCGATTTTTCTTATAAAAAATTGCATCAGAGGTTCCCCAAAGAGGTCCCCGACTATGGAGAAAAGATAAATGAGGTCATTGAAATAGATCTGAAATACACGGGGTATATCCAAAGGGAAAAAAAAGAGGTAGAAAAACTTTCTAGGCTCGAAAACAGTGTGATTCCCAAAGGGTTTGATTATGAATCTGTGATTGGGTTACGTCATGAAGCAAGGGAAAAACTAAAACAGAGAAGGCCTTATCATTTAGGGCAAGCGGTGCGTATTGCTGGTGTTTCCCCATCCGATATTTCCATCCTCATGGTTTCGCTTAAAAAAATGAATTGGGGTAAAATGTGCACGTATGAAACCGATAAATCGTGACCTTCCCGCTCTGCTCCTCATGACCACTTCCCCTTTAACCCGGGCATTTTTTAAGCGAGCCGATGCAAAACTGCCCCACACGACCCTGACTTTTTCAGATTCCCTTGTCGATGCCTTGGATTTGCTCAACAAAATTTTGATTGCTTATGTTGTGATTGATCAAAACGTGCCCCACCTCGATCTCGCCAAAACTTGCATAAAGATCCGCCAAATCAAAGGGCATGAATGCACCCCCATCTTGATCATTACTTCCCAATTGAAAAAATCGTTTATGCACCATCTCTTGAAAGCGGGAGCTACCGATTTTTTGATCGAACCTCTAGAGGAGGAAGAGCTTTTTTACTGCATGGAGCAAGCAAAATCGGTCAAGCAGACGCAAAAAAAGTTATCCAAGCTCTCCTCTGCTTTTGCCCCCGAAACAGCGCAAAAATCGTCGATGCGAGAAAGGACTATTTTAGATAATTATGCAGTGAAATTAGTGTCGGAAATGCTGAGAGAAAACGATAGACTGGCCTTGCTCCTCTTAGAAGTGGATCACTACAATTTGATTGAGCATGAGCAGGACGCATCAATTACAAATGAGCTTTGCACGAGCGTTGAAATGCATTTACGGAAAGTCATACGCAAACAAGACCTGCTCTTTTCTGAAAAAAAGGGAAAATTTCTCATTTTGCTTCCACAAACTACCTCCAAAGCAGCTTTATTCATTGCCGAAAATGTGCAAGAGTCCATAAAAACCGATCGATTTCAAATAGGAGAGCAAAAGTTTGAGGTATCAGTATCTGTGGGTTTGGTCGGTTTGGACGAAAAAACACCCAAGAAAAAAAATATTGGGGCCCTTTTTGATTATTTAATGGAGAAAGCAAAAATATGCTTGGAAGAAGCCAAGAAAAAAAAGGATAATATCGTGGTTTATCACGCAAAAAAGGGGCTTTTTGTCCTTTGTTTCCTCTTGATTAAAGCAACCTCTCTTGCAGGTGCAGCCCCTAGTCCCCCTATTTCTTCAGGTGCCAAATCACTTGAGGAGCTAGACAAACGGGGAATGGAAAAATTCTTGACAGACGAAAAGAAAGGGTTAGTTCAAGCGCAAAGGGATCGTTCGGACATCATGATCATCGACCCTAAAACACGTGCGCAAGATCTGCGAGAAGTGTTTGAGTATTTAAGAAAAAAAAGCCCTTCTTCCCGATTGTCCGTCAAATTGGCAAACCACACTACGGTGCAAGATATTTTGGACATGACCCTCATGTCCAATGGCACTATGATTGTTTTTCGTGTGCAATCCCCACAGGGACAAAAATTTGAAGTTGTAAAAATTGAAGAAATTGAAACGATTACTAATAGTTATGGAAACGATGCATCTTATCTCTTTAAAAAATTACCCCATCCGAGAGCAGCTCCTTTTGGAAGAAGCACTTCTCCGGACGACTGAGCAAAGCTTTTGTATCGTCAACCAAGGATCGCCCCCAGCCGTTGTCATGGGGATTTCGGGAAAGGTAGAAAAACTAATCGACCAAAAGAAAGCATCCCTTTTTTCTATTCCAATTATTAGAAGATATAGTGGGGGAGGCAGTGTGGTTGTGGATCAAGATACCCTTTTTGTGTCATTTATTTTGCAAAAAAAAATTCTCCCTTTTGCCTGTTATCCCAAACCTTTGCTGCTTTGGTCTGAAAAGCTCTACCAGCGAGCACTCGGTTTGTCTGAGCTGCGCGTTTGTGAAAATGACTATGTAATTGGCGAAAAAAAATGTGGGGGAAACGCACAATATATCCAAAGGGATCGATGCGTGCATCACACCACTTTTTTGTGGGATTTTCAAGCAAATTTCATGCAATGTCTTCTGTATCCAGAAAAAACTCCCCAGTATCGCGCCGGTCGCTCCCACTTGGATTTTCTGTGTCGTATGAACAAATATCTCCCCCAAAAAGAGACCCTTTTCAAGGCGCTTAAAGCGGCTTTGAAAAAAGAGTTTTTGATTCGAGAGGTCCCATTGAGCGAGGTGACCCCCCTTCTTTTGCAAAATTATAGAAAGGGAACTTGCCTTGTGACCCCTTAGGGAGGGGTTTTTCTTTTACTTGCCTTAAGAAAATACAAGCGCTGTGCCCAATTTGCGTTATTTTAAGGGGGAGTGTTTTAGAGTATTGAGGATCTCTTTAATTTTGTCCGTATGCCTTTTGTGTGCAACGAGTAGGCCGCGTTTTGTACTGACAATCACTTGATCTTTAATCCCGATTGCTACGAGAGGGACTCTATTTTCTGAGCTAAGCAAACATCCACTGCATTCTCGGGTAATGATGCATCCACCCGCTTTCTTTTTTTGCTGATTCTTTCCGTTTTCCTCGACAAGAGCATCCCAGCAACCCAAATCTTTCCAGGGTAGGTTCATGGGAACCATTGCGGCAGATTGGGTGCGCTGCATGACGGCGTAATCAATTGAGCGAGTAGGACATGTTTGAAATAGTTTTTTATGTACGCGGATATAATCAGCCCTTTTTTCACCCAAAGAATAGGCTTTTTTGGAAACTTCAAAAATGCGAGGGCTTGATTTTTCTAATTCTTCTAAATACAATCCAACCGGCATTAAAAAAATACCACTATTCCAAAAACAATGTTTATCAGAAAGGAAAGAGCACGCTTTTTTTCTAGAAGGTTTTTCTGTAAATTTGTTTACTTTAAAACTGAGGGGGTCTAGGGGATCTCCTATCTGGATGTATCCAAAGCCCGTACTTGGAAAAGTGGGAGTAATACCGAACGTCACCAAATAGCCCTTTTTTGCCGTGGGTAGGGCCCTATTGATTAGGTGACAAAAAGACTTCGCATTTTCTATGACATGGTCTGCGGGCAATACTAAAATGATGTCCTCTTTGGAGAGTGTGTGCGCTGCAAGTGCGAGAGCAGGCGCTGTATTTCGACTTACCGGTTCGAGAATAAAGATGGTCGGTTTGCGCTCAATTTCCTGCATTTGATCCCGGCAAATGAAGTACTGAGATTCGTGAGTTATGATGATCGACTTTTTAACTGCTGGTAGAGATTGGATCCGCAAAAGGGTTTCTTGAAAAAGGGAGCGATTTCCCACGAGTGTCAAAAACTGCTTGGGGTGGAGAGTATGTGATAAAGGCCATAGCCTCTTGCCCCATCCCCCTGCTAGAATCACTGGGACCACTAGTTTGCACACCTCCTCTTTTGGCTTGCGAAAAGTGGCTGCTTTTTACACAAGAATTCTTCATACTACGCAATTTTTCCCCTTTTTCTACAAAATTTTATCCTAGGCGAGCTAGTAGTCACTGCATGAGTGATGATATATACTTGCTGTTAAGCTTCTCCATGTCTAACAGGAAGCTTCCAGATGCTCGTCTGATAATGCAGTTGCGTTTGATAACATCGATTCCCATGCCATGCAAGCCACCTCTAATACGTTTTAGCATCGTGTGAGAAGAGAGCGTTAGTTTTTCCTGCGAGAAAGCTTTTTACACTGAATATTGTTTTTCAGATGCGATTTCTCTTGATTTAATCTCTTTTATTTTCTTTGCACAGGCACTGATACGACTTTGAAAAGAAGGATAATAGGAAACAAAACTCTTATTTAGCATATGTTTCTCCCATGTTCTGATCATTCGATTGTTTGTGATTGCGTGGTTTACAGCAATATGGAAAATAAGAGATCCCCGCATGTTGTATCCGGCCCTGTGCATGAGCTCAATCCCATATTCATCTGCTTCTCTTTCAGCGTTTTGATACACCATCATCTTGTTAATCACAGAGAAAAATACCCAAAAAGGGAAAAGAAGAGAAAAAAATTTGATCCCATTAACGATAGGGATTCCAGTCCAATAAGCAATTAAACCAATTAGAAGAAAGAACTTAATATTTCCCGGGACTGTTCGCACTAGGCGCTTGCTCGGATGATCTATAAGTGCATGAGCAATTTCACGCGCGAGAGCAAACGCCAAAACGTCTTGTGTCGTGACTTGTTCCGGAGGATAATGCCAAAAATCCATAGATTCAATACGCTCTTTTGAAAGAACGATTCTACCTCCGAACAAGGTTATAGCTTCTAAAGGGAGGATTTTTGTTATACCCGGGTGCTGGGCGGTGAGCTTTTCCAAGTTCAAGATAAGGGGCTTTTTGATTTGGATGTTTGGTACATGCAATAAGATGGCATCAAATATTTTTTGGACGCGATGTTCCATTTCTCTGTCGTAGTATCGATATGCATACAAGTTTTTATAAAGATGGTCAACATTCCTTTCCAAAGTTTCTCTTGTAGATTTTGGCAAATATCCAAACTCACGCTCGTTTGTAGCGATATTGACGGGGAAAACAGTGTCATATAATCGCAAAAAGCGGTCCTGCACCTCACTGGGGAAAAAGCAGATAGAAGATCCGTTTTCCGTTGCCGTGTTGGCATTGTATGCTGCATCCCCGTGTATCGGCCTTAAATCACTCATATAATTTTTTCTTTATTATTTTATTTAAAAATAGTATATTTAATCAATTATATTAACATTTTGTTTATTTTTATACAACAATTTGAATATATAAATAATTTAAAAAATCGTTATGTTTAAAAATACTGTTTTTTATTTTATAAACAATGTTTCCAATTTTTTGAAAAAAAGACCTTTAAACAGCCTTTTTCAGCCTAGAAAACTAGCTGTCCGAAGAAAGCCCTCTTTGCTGTGCCCGGTTTCATATGACTTTTAAAGGAATAAATTTTAAATAATCAGAAGAGACAAGGGTGTATAAAACCTGATTTTTCCTCCCAAAGATGGGCAGGGATGTTTTGACGCTGTGGAGATGACCAAAAACGCAGATGTCCACTTTGTGCATTTCCAATATTTTTGATGCCAAAGATTCTTTGAGATCAAAGCTAATTGGGGGATAATGTGTCATAGCAATGCGGATCTTCGCCTTTGGGCTGAGCTTTGACAAGCTCAAATCAAGTCGGATGAGTTCCCTTTCAAAAATCTGCCGCCTTTTGTCTTCCTCTATCTCATCCTCTTTTTTGTGTTTTTTTTTGCGCAAAGGGGGCTCGACCATTTCAATAATTTGCTCAAAACTGTACTCAGAAGAGTCCCACAAACGGGAGCCTCCGATTGAAATATCTCCCCAGTTGAAAACGGTGTTGTGGATGAAGTGGATAGAAGGGGGCAGGGCCTCTTTGAGCCTTGTGCTTGAGGGCCACCAGTAATCATGATTCCCTTTGAGGAGAACTTTAGTTCCGGGAAGCTGATCAATCCAAGCGAGGTCTTGGTGCGCCTCTTGTATCGTGCTTGCCCAGGAAATATCCCCCGGAAGTAAGACCAGATCCTCCAGAGCAACGAGATTTTCCCAATTGCGCTTAATTCGGTCCATGTACCCTTCCCATGAAGGGCCAAATACTGCCATGTCTTTTTCTGGGATAGAAAGGGATAGATGCAGATCTGCCAATGCCCATACATTCATCTAATCACTCAATCTACGCAAGCAAGCCACTCTCATCTTAACGAATTGATCTTTTTAAGATAAGGGGTCATGCTTCACAGTCTTGATCCCTAGAAGAAGAAGTCGATTTAAATACTTTTTTACTCACCGCGCGCCCCATGACAGCAATCGATTCAGTCAAAGGAATGTTTTTCGGGCATACCCGAACGCAGTTTTGGGCATTACCACACCCGCCAATCCCCCCATCTTCCATCAGAGAATAGGTGCGCACATCCGCCTCCATTTTGCCTGTGGGGTGGAGGTTAAAAAGACGAACTTGGGAGATGGGAGCCGGCCCCATGAACTTTGATTTTGTATTTACTTGTGGGCATGCTTCACTGCAACATCCACAGGTCATGCACGTGGCGAGAGAATACATGGTTTCTTGTTTTTTCTGATCGATCTTCGGACCAAATCCCCCCAAAAATGAACCGTCTACGGAGACCCATCCTTTGATCCGCTTGAGGTTTTCGAACATCGAGCTGCGATCCACAACCAAATCCCGAATCAAGGGAAACTTGGAAAGGGGGGCTAAATGGATTTCCCTTTTTTTTGTCCTTTCGAGAATCGGCTCAATAATGGATGTGCAGGCTTGGCGCGGTTTGCCATTGATGAGCATCGAACAGGATCCACAGACCTCTTCTAAACATCCCTGTTCCCAAGCAATAGGGGAGACTTTTTTTCCGCTTTGATTGAAAGGGTGTTTTTGGATTTCCATCAAAGCGGAGATGATGTTGAAAAATGGTTTGAGTGTGAGCTCAAAATACTCCCAATATTGATGGCGAGCGGTTCCACGAAAAATTTTTAGGGTAAATCTATTTTCCATCGATTTCTCAGGTATTATTCGATCGGCAGTGCAATATTGGATGGGATGTTTTCCAATTGGGGCGTTACCCGTTTTGCTTGCACATAATCCCTTTTTATCGGTTTTAGGTGGCGCGTGTCAATAGATGCGTAAGAAATGTCCGGTTCATCGAGGGTAGGATCGTATTTCGCCAAAGTTTCTTTGAGAAAATTCAGATCGTCTCGCTCTGGAAATTCCGGTTTAAAATGGGATCCTCGGAACTCATCTCTGAGCAAAGCCCCTTTGGCAATCACAAGTGCGAGCTCGAGCATCGAACGAAATTGGTTGGCAAAAACATAGGTTTGGTTGAGAAGATCCCCTCGATCATCTAAGGTAATTGACTGGTATCGCTCCCGAATCTCTTTGATTTTATCGATCGTCTTTTTCAAATTTTTATTATCCCTTTTTACCGTCACATTTTGGATCATAATTTTTGACAGTTCTTCGTGTAGCTGGTGCACATTTTCCCCTCCTCTCCGATTCATGAGCTCTTTTTGAAATGCTGTCTCAATTTGAAGGGCGTCTTGGAAAAAATGGGAGGGGATGTCTTGGTGGGTATTTTCTAATTGATCCAAATAACGGGGAACTTCCACTCCTGCGACAAGTCCGCTGAAAATACAAGCGAGAAGCGCATTGGCTCCGAGACGGTTGGCCCCGTGGTACTGATAATCTGCTTCACCTACGACAAAACACCCTCGCAAATTGCTCATCTGCCGATAGCGCTCGAAACGATCTGGGCTATCGGCCGCGGGCCAATCTACCCATGCTCCTCCCATCGAGTAGTGCACGGCGGGCGCAATACGCATGGGAACCTCACGTGGATTTTCTCCCGTAAAACGCTGGTAGATACGAAGAACTGATTCGATTTTTCTAAGCGTTTTTTCGCTGAGGTGAGTCACATCCAAATAGACTTCCTCCCGACCTTTGATCCCCAAGCCCAGCTCAATTACTTTTAAAATTTCCCTCGCTCCGATATCACGGGGAATTAAATTTCCAAAAGCGGGATAGAGCTCTTCTAAAAAATACCAAGGTTTTCCGGTTTCTCCACAGGGAATTTTTTTTCCATCTGGTGCCTTGATCTGTTTAGATGCATCTCCATAGACCCAAATCCGCCCCCCTTCCCCTCGAATTGACTCAGACATTAAGCGCATTTTATCCGATCCGGGAATGGCTGTTGGGTGAATTTGAATAAACTCTCCATTGCCGTAGTAAACCCCTTGCATATAAAGGCGACCGTTTGCAGCCCCTGTGCAAAATGTTGAATTGGTCGATCGTTTGAAGATGAGCCCTGGTCCACCCGTTGCAATGATGACTGCATCCGCCTTCAAAATCTCTAGCCCAAGGGTAAAAAGATTCATGATGACGATACCGCGCACGAGGCGGTCTTGATCTAAAACAAGCCTCATGAACTCGCAGTGCTCAAATTTTTCCACCTGTCCCGATACCTCGAACCTTCTCACCTGCTCATCTAGGGCATAGAGCAGTTGCTGACCGGTAGAGGCTCCACAAAAAGCGGTGCGATTGTACAAAGTTCCACCAAATCGACGAAAATCAATATTTCCCTCTGGAGTTCGGTTGAAAGTACATCCAAACCGATCGAGCATTTGGATGATCAGCGGGGCGGTTAAACACATTTCTAATATGGGGGGTTGTT
This sequence comes from Simkania sp., assembly GCA_027942475.1. GTDB lineage: Bacteria > Chlamydiota > Chlamydiia > Chlamydiales > Simkaniaceae > JANQSR01. Next base: position 19,812 of record JAQFVP010000001.1, read on the forward strand.
GCGCGAGAAAATCTCCCCCTTTGATCGTATCATAGGTGTGAATCATAGGAGAATCCCCCTCCCCTTTGATATTGACAGCGGCATTGATCCCCCCTTGGGCGCACACCGAATGAGACCGTTTGACTTGCGTAACTGAAATTAATTTGACGCGGCACCCATTTTCTGCAAGGCGCATAGTCGCTGCGAGCCCGGAGAGTCCACCCCCTACGACAATGACCTGTTTGGTGTGCATCTCAGTGCCTTAGATTGATGAAATAGGTACCCCAAATGGAAGCGAGTCCAAAAAATCCGATGAGCACCATAAGCCCTACGCACACATTGACCGCGCGAGATTGTGCGCGCATTTTCAAAACAATCCCCCAAGTAATCATGAAAGTCCATAAACCGTTGAATCCATGATATACGGATGCGAGCACAAAAATCGTATATAAAATAGAGATAAAAACACTTTGAAAAGCGTTGCGCACGATAAGGAGGGATGCGGTTCCATAGCTAGGGCATGCAGCGATCACCTGTTTTTTGGAAAGCGTTTTTTCTGCCAGAGCTCTGAAATAGATTTTTTGGTTTTCTAGTGTTTGATATTTTTGCACAATCTGGTTTGTACTTTCATCGTAGGGATCGGCAGGTGCTCGATTTTCCCACACTGCGCGTACCTGTTCTTCCATCTGCTCTAATTCTTTTGCTTCAGAGCGCACAGTCTGCCCCATCTTGTCAATGGCTGATTGATTGTAGAGCTTTACTTTTAGACGCTGCGCTACTGTGTATAGGCCGGGGTCCATAGTAACTCGGACGAAGTAATTCGATTGCGTTCCTATGGTTGCAACGGACGGATGCATATAAAAACGCATAAATCCCACATGGGCGATGATGCCAAACACCAAAATCCAGGCGGTAATCCTCTGAAATGAGTAAGCGAGGTTTCTAGAATATTTTGTCAATGTGGGTCGCGTGTGTTTGCCCGGAAACGAATTCATTTTTGCACTCATCAGAATCCGAATCCCCAAAATTCCGTGAAATACAATGGGCACACCGATCAGAAAAAGCTCTATAAAAGGGAGGTAGGGGAGGTTTTTAATCAAATTAACGGCCCGAATAAACCCCATTCCATTTTCCCCAAACAAAAGGGCCGATTGGGAATTGGTCAAGAGGTGTTCGATCAAGAAAATCACAATCCAAAGCCCAAGCAAAGAGTGCAATCGTTGCCATACTAGCTGTTTTGTGTAGGTCTTATGTTGCGTTGTCATACCCCCCATTAAACTATCTATATTAAATTTGAAAAAGAAAAAAATATTCCCATCTAAAATTTATTTGAAAATCACTCAGCCTCCATTTTTTCGGGAAAGGGTGATAGCAACTAAAGATTAATCCGTTGCCACTTTAAACAAACGGCGCGCGTTGCCCTGGGTGTTCAAAGCGACCTTATCCAAAGGCATATTTTTTATCCGTGCCACGGTTTCGGCCGTTTCCACCAAAAAGCTCGGTTCATTGGGTTTTCCCCTATTGGATTGGGGAGCGAGGTAAGGAGTGTCCGTTTCGAGCAAGATTTTTTCAATGGGCACGTGCTCGACTACTTTTCTCAAATCTTCCTCCTTCTTAAAGGTGATGATGCCACTAAATGAAATCAACCATCCCCTTTCCAAGGCCTTTTTTGCTTCTCGAAGAGTACCCGTAAAGCAATGCAAAACAAGAGGCTTTCCTAAAAAATGCTGATCCGCAATCTTAAAGAGATCTTCAAAGGCATCGCGGCAATGAATCACGACCGGCAATGCGCACGCTTTTGCGAGTTGAAGATAACGAATGAAAAATGTCTGCTGAACAGCCTTTGGGGAGTGCTCATAATAATAGTCTAATCCCGTTTCCCCAATGGCGATGAGTTGCCCTCCTCGAGCCGCTTGCTCAAAGAGGGGAAAGTCGAGCTTTCCCCTTTCTTGGACGTCGTGGGGAGGTGTTGCCCCAGCGGTGTAAATCCATTTTACATCTCGCTCAAGTGCCAGCCCCCTCTCCAAAGAATCTCCATCTGTGCAGATATTGACAATCTGGTCCACTCTCGCTTTTTTAGCGCGATCTAAAAGTGGGGTAATTTGATGAAATACTCGGTCACAAGTCAGATGAGCATGAGAGTCAAAATACATGGATTTGAGAATATCACGAGCCTCTTTCCTTTACAATGGACCTTTTTTCCGATTGAAATATGTTTTGTGGGAATCTAAGGAAGGAGTGGGTCGAATGGGCAAATGATCGCTTAGGAGCACATCTCTGTAAAAAAAATAAAAAATCTGCTAGCTTGTACCCAAACTCGCTTAAGTCGACCATAAAGAGGATGGGATGTAATTGCTTATCTCTTCCTCATGCGAGAAACTGAGATGGGGTATATACCTGATTTCCCCCATTTATATCCCCTCTTGTGCCCTTTTTTATGGCATACAACATATGGTCCTTAAGTAGCGGGCATAGGGATAGCATTATCATGAGCATATTTTCTCAAGCTTTTTCTCAAGCTGATCCGATGGGTAAGGCGATTTTCTCTGCCCTTTTTGTCATTTCCATCATTTCTTGGTTTTTTCTTACTTACAAAGTCTACGAATTGGTGCAAATCAAACGGCATTCCACACTCTTGAAAAAGGAGATCCAGTCACAAAAAAAACCCTTTCTGAATCTTATTGCGTCACAAAGTGCGCGCCTTACCCCTTTCTTAGACCTTTATTTCATCATCCGAAAAAAAACGGTTGAAATGCTCGATAAAAACAACTCCCATACCCAATGCGTAGAAAATTATCTCTCTCGGACAGATATAGAATTGCTCAGTTCCCACCTAGATTCTATGATTGCTAATAAGCAAGCTATGATCGAAAAACATCTCTTTATTCTTCCCACGACGGTCACTCTTGCTCCATTTTTGGGACTGCTCGGAACTGTTTGGGGGATTCTTACTTCATTTGGAGAGCTTCAGTCGGGGCAATCAGCGCTGTCTAATTCAATTGTTTTGGGGGGACTTTCAACCGCTTTAACAACCACTGCCCTCGGTCTTTTTATAGCGATCCCATCCCTCGTTGGGTACAACTACATTAGACATCTCAACCGACATTTTTTTGCTCAAATGGAAGAGTTTGGTCATTTTCTTCTCTCTACTGTAGAACTTCAGTACCGAAAAGTAGATGTTGAATGAGTATCCGGAAAAAAATGTGTATCTTTTCTTCCAAATCGGAGGAAGAAAGCCTTGTCAATTTAACTCCCCTCATTGACGTTCTCTTCGTGGTTTTGATCCTATTTATTTTAATCGCTCCTTTTTTAGAGTTTGATCGCATTTCTCTTGCCAGTGGGGGGGAGGCGAGCGAACAAAACCACTTGCCAGTGCACCATTCCTCCCTTAAAATCCAGGTATTTGCAGACAACACCATCCGGGTGAATAAAATGGATGTTTTGCTTGAAGAGTTCACAGATATCATGAAGCAGTATCAAAAAGAGTTGCCCTCCGCCGTTCCCCAAATCTATCTAGATAAACAGACTTTTTTTGGCACCTATCAAATGCTAAAAAATGGACTCGAAGCAGCCGGATTTGAGCAGATGGATGTCATTCTCAAAAAAGGTAAAGCAGGTGTGATGCTTGATGAAAGGAAATCGGAGTAAATCGGTTGCTTTGTGCGCTGTCCTTGCTCTCCATTTGGGGATTGTACTCACCAATGTCACATCCACGAAAAAAGTAGAGGTGCGCAGACAGCCGATCATTGTGCGCACGCGTGTGCAAACGGATCCGATCGTGCAAAGCTCTACAGTCTCCAATTTTTCTCCAAAAAGGGATGCAAAGAAAAAAAAATCTATCTCCTCCTCCATCAAAAACAGTTCTTTAAAGCGCAAAAAAATAGCTTCCCCTCCCTCTCCTCCCCCTTTTTCTTTGCCCATCGCCAGCTGTAAAGCTCTCCCTTTTCATCTGCCTCGATCCATCGAAACGCTTCATATCGATGCTCCTTTAAGGGAAAAGAAATGGGGCTCTTACCAATGCCTCATGGTGCAAACATTGAAAGGAAAACTCCAGCTCCCCGAAGAGGGTGCAGTGCAAATCGCAGTCACTGTATTAAAAAGTGGGTATGTGGAAAAGATCCAAATCTTGTATGCTGAAAGTGCAAAAAATAGGCATTATTTAGAGCGTGTTCTCACCTCTCTTTGCTTGCCTCCATTTTCGGATGAACTTTATGAAAAAGAGCGGCACACGTTTACACTTACTTTCCGTCATGAGAAATAGTTTCTGGGTTTTGCCCTTTCTCCCTTTTTTGCTCGGGGCGCATGAGGTGGAATCGGAAATTGTGGTGACTTTGCCCAAACAAAAAGAGACTACGCCCCTCATTTATATCAGCTGTAACTACCCAAAGCTTCGGGACCTACTTCTCTTCGATCTAAGCCACAATGGAGTAACCAAAGGGGTTAGTCAAAAAGCAGAAGAGGAAGCACAGATCGCAAGTACCGACCCTTTTTTACTTACTTTTTGGGAATCTAGGGGGTATGACTATGTTTTGAAAATATCTGCTTTAGATCGCTCCATTTTTGGGACTCTTTTCTCTTGTCACACAGGGGAAAGCAGGGATATCTCTTCGAGATCTTTAGAAAAAGTACATCTTTTGGACAGGCGCATGATGCATCAGATGTCTGAAGAAATTGAAACTCTGATCACGCAAAAAAAAGGGATTGCCGCGAGTCAAATCTATTACGCAGTGCAGTTTTTAGAAAATGGGAGGTGGAATTCGGAGATCTGGACAGCTGATTACGATGGGAAAAATGCGCGCCAATTAACCAGAGAAAAGAGTTATTGTATCCATCCCACCCTCTTTCCCGCTCAAGGGAGGTTTACTCAAAACAAGTATCTTTATGTCAACTACAAACTCGGACAACCGAAAGTCTACATTAATTCATTCGACACTTTTCAAGGGAAAATGTTGATGACTATCCGGGGAAGCCAGCTCCTCCCCGCACTTTCAAAAAAAGGGGATATGATCGCTTTTATCTGTGATGCTAGTGGGAGGGCAGATCTTTTTATCCAACCATTTGATCCAGATCGGGGCCCCATTGGCAAACCGGTGCAGCTCTATTCCTCTCCCCATTCGGTGCAAGCCTCTCCGAGCTTTCGCCCTGATGGAAAGAAAATTGCCTTTGTCTCTGACCTAGACAAAACTCCCCGTGTCTATTTAATTGATCTCCCCACTCATGGAGGGGGAAAGCGCCCACATCCCATCTGCTTGACGAGAAAATATCCGGAAAATACCTGCCCCGCTTGGTCCCCTGATGGCAAAAAATTGGCCTACAGTGCTAAGATTGGGGGCTTCAGGCAAATAGTAGTCTATGATTTTGTAAAGCAAGAGGAGATTCAGCTGACGTCGGGTGCGATTCATAAGGAAAATCCCTGCTGGGGACCAAATAGTACGCACATTATTTTTAATACAGTAGCTCCTTCCTCTTCAGAATTATTCTTGATTGATTTAAAACAAAGGGAAATGGTGCAAATTACCGAAGGCCCCGGCAGGAAACATTACCCCACTTGGGGCCAATAAACTGGGAATGCCCACAAAGAGGCGTCATGAAAAAAAAGTTTTCTTATTTGATTTTCCTTTGTTTTGCCACCTGCTTCTTGTGCTCTAGTTGTCACCGCTCTTCAAGTATGGTCTGGGAAGATACCAAAACCATGGGCCGTTATTTGAAGAGAAAGGGGAAGCTTTTTTGGCGTAAGGATTCCGATTCACGGATGATCGGGGCTGCAGAGGAGTTTGCAGGACCTATTGAAGCAGAGTTTATCCCTTTGAGGGAGGAAGACCTTCAAGCCCAAATCATCAATGCTGTAGCTCAGCCAGCAGAGTCCCCCGGAGTCGAGGGGAGCGGCATTCCGAGTATTGAACATTTTTCCAATCCGAGTCCGGAATTATCATCTTTGTTTAAAATCATCTATTTCAACACGGACCAGCACATTTTGCGTGAGAAGGGAGACTATGAGCTGATCAGCCGCATGGCTGATTATATGAAAAAAAATCCGAAGATGTATGTTTTTATCTCTGGACACTGTGATGAGCGTGCATCTGAAGCCTACAATCTGTCTCTTGGAACAAGACGGGCCAATGCGATTCGCAGCTTGCTCGTCAAAAACGGAGTCAGTGCAAACCATATCTACACGGTATCTTTTGGAAAAGAAATGCCCGTTGATCTGAGACATAACCCGGATGCATGGGCAAAAAACCGACGTGTAGAATTTAAACTATTTAAAAAAGAATAAATCATGAAAATCTTTGTCCTTTTACCTCTTCTCGCCATCTTAAGTGGATGCGCCGTTAGTTCACACTCGAAATCAGACAAGCACCAAATGGAAATGAGTCTCCATAAAGTGCGTACTGAAGTGGATGAAATCAAGCACGATCTCAATACGTATGAAATTGAACACCATGTACTCGAAGGAAAACTCATCGACCAAGAACAGACCATTGCGAACCTAAAAAAGCAGATTTTAGAGCTCAATCAAACCAAATTAGAAGCGCTTAGCTCAGAGATTCAAAGTGTGAATAAGCAAGTGGCATTGCTCGGGAAAAAACAGGAAAAAATTCTCGGGGACATTCGTCAACTCAGTGCACATGCCAACGAGACGACCACAGCTTTGTCACAATACAAGGAGAAAATCACCTATTTCGAGAAGGCCATCGCCCTTCAAGAGGAACAAGTCAGAAATATCATCAAACGGAAAGGGGAGTTAGAGCAGCTTAGCTCCTTGACTTCCAATATTCGCTATTACGTTGTGCAAACAGGGGATAGCTTAGAGAAGATCGCACGTGAGCACGGCACGAGTGTGGAGGTGATTAAACGGGCGAATGGGCTTGAAGATGACTTGATCGTGATTGGTCAAAGACTCCGTTTGCCCTAAATTCAAACAGACGGGAGTCCCCTACCCTTCGCTCACTTTGTAGACAGAGCTTGCTTGGCAAAACGCATTTTATAAAGCTTGTGGTTTCACAAAATATAGCTCCCCCCTCAGCGAGCAAACCACTTTGTTCGATCAAAGAAAGCGTCGCATCTACATAGGTTTGAGACCCCCCCCGAACAGTCTGACCATAGGGAGGATCGATATAAATCAAATCGAAGACCTTCCCCTTTTTCTCGAGAAGTCTCAAAGCCCTCAAAACATCCATGAGAAAAAGGGTAGCCTGACTTTTGATGTGCAACTGATCGAGAGCTTTTTTGATCGCGTGAATTGAATATGGACTTTGATCGATGAAAGTAACGTGTTGAGCACCCGCGCTCAGAGCTTCGATCCCCATTGCTCCTGATCCGGCAAAAACATCGAGAAAGTGGGCTCCTTTTAGTTTATGGCTACAGAGATTAAAAACAGTTTGGCGCAATCTACTCGATGTGGGTCTGACTCCGCTTGGGACAATCAAACGGAAATTCTTATAAAGGCCGGCTGTAATTTTCATCTTATATTCGAGTGTAGCTGGTAATGATGCAAAAGCGCTTCCGCCTGCTTGAGTACATGAGGGTCATTGTTTTCTAAATAGTCGAAGTAATGAGCATATGCCCTTTGCAGGGCGCACCTTCTTTGCAGTTCATGCCCTGCCCTTTTTGCGTCTTCAAATGAAATGTGCTGCTTGATATGGATCCATTGCCTTTGCAAACGTCCTTGCACAATGAGGTCAAAATCTTCTAGTTTATCGGTAGATCCGTACACCGTATAAGAGTGGTCGGCGTAAAGTGGAGGATATGCTGCTTTGCTGGGGTAAAGCTGAATACTCGCTTTGTTTTTGGGAAGGGCTTGGAGGTGCATATCTTTAGCAAATAGGTTTTTAATATGCTTGATCAAAATGGCGAATTTGCGTGGAAAGGCGGCATGCGTCGACGAGTACATAAATTCTCCGTTGTTCAGGGCGCTGACCAAACCGAGCATTGTCGTATTATTGCCTTGGCTTGCTGCAGCCGTGAAAAGGGAGAAACCCCTTCGGCTCTTTTGACTCAGCTTTTTAAACAGAGCTCTTTGTTTTTTGATGTTTTTGAAAGATTGTCCATCAGTTAAGAATAGGACCACATTCTCTTTGTTTGGATCAAAGAACTTGGTCATCTCAGTAAGCATGCGAAATCCACTTTTGTCGGCGAAATAACCCCGATATTCACGTTGACTTAGATAAGTCCGCACCTCTTTGATCACTTTTGGGGTCCAAACGAGCGGAGTTTTACTCATCGAAACGATTTCTGAATCGGCTAAGATGATATTAAAAGAATCCCCCTTGTTCATGTAGGGAATCGCTTTGATCAGCGCTGCCTTAAATGTATGATAGCGATGTTTTTTGATGCTCCCCGAACGGTCTAAAATAAAGATAAAGTTTTGCTCGGGAGGGGCATAGTCCCATTTTTCATTGGGCTGCAATGTCAGTGCAAAGTGATATCCACTGCCATTTGGGTTTTCGACGTAGGCAACATCTGCGGTAAAATGATTTTGAAACGAAACCATTTGTAAATCACCTTGCAGCGCTTCGATGAAATCCTCTCCTTTTGACAGAGAAGCGTCTTGCTCTCTGGCTTGGAAATTTGGCTTAGATAGGGGGAACGCTTCCTTCAAAATGGATGAGTGCCCAAGCTGCTTATCTTCCGATGCTAGACTATCTATTTGTGGCTGCAATGCCCCCAGATTCTTGGAGGTAATCATTTTCTCGATCAAATGATTCTCTACCCCTTCTCGATCCCATGGCATCTGCCCTTTGAGCTCTTTGAGTTCCACGCCCAAAAGGAGAGGGCGATCTATTTCGGGGATTTGTGCGATACTTGCTGTAAAAGGAGCGTGGATGCTTATCTGCCCTTGAAAAACAGGGGGGGATGAGATAGGAGCAAATATCTCGCATAGCGCACCCTTTTTTTCGACAAAATGTATGCGCTTTTTGTCAAACTCTATCCCCTTGTCTAAAAAAAAGGGCAAATGGGGCGGTTGCCAAAAGGAGTGTTGGCATTGTACGTCTGCCTCCTTTTCTAGAGGGGAAATCTCATGAGTTACCCTGAGGGGCGGCTCACTTTTTTGCTCGATCTTTGGTATGCTCGAAGGGGGTATCTCTATGGTTTTTTCCGCTTGTTCCCGTTTGTGGCTCATCGAAATGCCGCCCGATATAGATGAAGGGGGAAAAGAGGGAAGGGGCTTGTGCATTTGGGTTTCTAAAAGGGGCTCAAAGCTCTTTCTCCCTTCTCCCCACCCCTTTTTCCCCACTATTAGGGGATCTTTACTTTGTTTCCAACATAAATTAGAGATTGCCTTTTCCTCTTTTTCCATAGAGAAAATTTTGTGCGGTGCTGTGGGAATGAGCTCACCTTGCCTGATCTTTGGCAGCTTCGAGCAAGGAGTGTAAATGAGCTTTTTTGGCTTTGCGTATCTGCTTCTTATCAAAGGGGAGTAGGGTATGCAAGAGAAATAGAGAGGAGAAACTTGATCTTTCCAGGGCCATTGAAAGCTCTCTTTTTTTTCCACCAAGGGGATCTGTTTGTTTTGATTCCAACAAAAAGGAAGGGGGAGAGCCTCTTCTTCTCCTGGAAGAGATGGGATATACTTTGCTCTTTTAGCTCCTTTTTTTTCCGTCATCTCTGAGAGCTGAACAGGAGGAAGTGAAGCGCTCTTAGAGGAAAAGTGGATTTGTTTAGATATAAGTGGGGCTGATGAACGGGGCTTGTTCGCGGCTGCAAAAATGGGAAAGGGGATTTGATGCTCATACAAAAACAGGGAGACTTTTGGGGTTTTTGTATGAATATCTAAGCAAAGAGAGGTTAGCTCCATTTTAGCAAAGCTGTGGGCTTTTGCATCCTCTTTGCAGGGGAAGTAGTAGGGAGCTTTAATAGTAACAAAGTCATCGCACAGCTTTTGGGGCTTTTGATCGAACTGCTTGAAAGGAGTAGAAGGGATTTGAGGAAGGGAAGATTTTTTGGGCAAAATGGGCGCAAAGGGGGAAAGAGAGGGGGATTGGATTGAGGAGAATATGTTGAGAAAGTGGGGGGTGTCCTCTTTGCCTATATCAAGTGGAATCAGCGGCTTTTGCAAAGGCAAATTTCCCTTTTCTTTTTTTAACTGATGCGCAGTACCATTTTTTTTTGTATCTTGCGGCGACTCCTTGTTTAAAGCTACTTCCTTGCTTATCAAACCCATCAAAAGGGGCACATGACAATCGGCCTTAAAGACAGAAGGGGGGCTTTCTCTTGGGATTCGAGGTAAAAAAGAGAGAGGGGGGATTGTTTTAGACGTCTCTAAGAAGTCTGGTCTGTATGCAGTGACCCGGTCAATAAGATGGGCCTGGGGGCAAAGCGTTTTTTCTAAGAAGATCTTTTCTTGAACTGGCTCAGTGCCCCGTTCTTTTATTTCTTCAAAGGGAAAAAGGGGGCCCAAGGAGCAAGTTAATTTGTTCATTTCATCTAATGATGGGAAGGTGACCTCGCTTTGAGACTTTCCTTCCCATGTGTGCTTTTTGAGTATCGATTGAGTGGGAATGGATAGAATAGGGAATGCACACTTTGTGTCATAAAAAAAATCTTTTTGCAGTTCGGTGGGGCATTTTGTCTCAAATATTTCGGGATCTGGGCAGTAGGTATACTTTTGTTTTTCTTTTTCCCATTTGAAAGGCATATGCGAAACAGCGAGTGGGCCACTATCTTTTTTTAGCTCAGCTACAGAAAAAGGGGGTAGCTGCAATTTCCAATTGACATGAGTCAAAGATGTTAGGGAAGTGCGCCTCTGAGTCCCATGCAACTGCCTGTTTTTCTTCTCCAAATCAAGGGTCTGCTCTAGTAAAGGGGGGAAGCTACTTGTCAAAGGGGTGCATAGGCTCAGCGATTGTTGCAGAGCGGGATAGGAGCAAGACAGGGGGGGCTGTGAAAGTGCCTGTGGAGTCCCATCAGGAGTTAAAAGCGCTATTTTGGGATGATTTTGCCGATATTTTTGTTCGAGAGAGCGGACATGTAGAAAGGAAGAAGAATGCCTGATGAAAAGGTAAAGCCCGCCCACGTGGAAAGATAGAGAGAGGGCTAACGACACCCAAAAAAGCGGTTTTCTCACCTGTGAAAAAAGAGGTGGCCTCTTCATAACGGCTTTTCAATTTATGAACATATTTTTAGGCCGCCCAAAGGGGAGAGCATTCAAACTCTTCAGGCTAGCGATGAGACAGAGGTAAAGGTGGTTTGTTCTTTTCCCATCTGCCCGACGGTTTTGCCACAGACTACCAGATTTTCGAATTTTCAAACATGTTTCAAGCTTATTTCCATTAGGGGTGCCACTTAAGACATCGAGTCTGAGCTCAAGTCTTCCATAGCATCCCCCCCAAACGTCCATTTGCCCTTACCCTTTTTTAGCTGTAATTCACCCTATCAGATTATATGTAAAGTAAAATTATTAATTTTAATAAGTATACTTTAATTCTTTGCTTTGCTATCCTATATTAAACAATTTAATTGTTGAGGGTACACTTTGAAGAAGTTGATTTTTTTTTCATTTTTCTTACCTTGTTTTGAAGTGCACCTTTGAGAGCTACCCATGAAACATGGAATCTGTTTTTTGACTTAGCAGAGACGGGTGATATAGATCAGGTCCTGAATTTTTTTGACCAGGACCATCAAATTGATCAACAAGATTTCACACATATTTGGGATGTTTTTTTTTGAGCGATATGGAGCATCTTGGGATCAAACAACTAAAAATGGGATCGAGCAGCGTGCAATGCACATGCTGAAAAGCATGTGGGCGAGTATTCTCAGAGAGACAAACTATTCACGCCCTAGTTCGATTTCTATTCTATGGTTTGACATCAGGAATGGTATTAGGGGGAGTGGAAGTGCTTGCGGGTGCTTTGCTATTCATTATTCCGACGCCCCTCACGCGTGGCTTAGCTTTTTTTCTATTCAGCGATGGCATTGGCCGATTTGCAGATGATACGCAAAAAAATGATGAGGAGAAAATTAAATAAGGAAGGGATCGAGAACACTACCCACTTCCGGAGTGAATGTTTTTAATTTTTTTAAATTTAAGGGAATCAAAATGTCTTCGCACTTTTGGAAGATTTTTTCGGATTTGTTCCCATTTAGGTTGTTTCCAGTGTTTTTGGTCATTTTTGCTGTGGTCTCTTTTCTTAAGTACCTTGCAAAAAACTTATTCACTTTGCCCGAGATTTGGAAAAACAAAGACCAAAAGAAATTATATCTGCGAAACTACCCCCTCACTTTTAGGCGGGGGTAGACAGTGAGTGGGTACTCGTTGGCTTTTTCTTTGAGACTTGAAGGTGAGCTTCATTGCACACTACCCGCGACCATCACTTCTTCTATCCGGTCCAAGATGCGCTCATAAAGGGTGCGAGGCACATTGGAATTGTCTTTAATTTGATGATAGAGGCTAAGAGCTGACTCATGCAGCTGCGCTACTTCATGCACGCGCCCTTCTTCATATGCTTTTTTACCCTCTATGCGGTATTTTTCTGCATCAATAAATTGCATATACACATCAAAAATCTGTTTTTTTGCCAAGTTATGGTTTAATTTCCAGAGGTACTCTTGGTTCATTAAATCTTCTTGCGAAGTAAATTCATCCTGGATCCGCTTGAGTAAAAAGAGGTAGCGGGAATCTCTTTCTGAAATTTCACTGATTTCTGAACGGATCTTTGCATAATTGAGCGCAGCTTCTAAGTGTATGGGCTCAGAATGGACATTTCTGCGAATTTGAAGTTCTTTCAAATCATTTAAAATTTCGAGAACCTCTTCATTGGTATCAGTTTTGCAGGTGTTTTCAAGTAAATAGAAACGCAGGCGAGCCGACTCTAACGTGGCCATGTTTGATATGCTAGTGGGCACGTGATCTGAGGAAGAGCGAATAAAATGAAAAGTTTCGTAGGCTTTTTCCAAATCACCCAATTCCCGATAAAAAGTTGCTATTTGAAAAAGTGCCTGCTTTTGTGTTTCCCATTTGAGCTCGGTGTGTTGGCTTTGCTGCTCGATCAGGTTTTGAAGCAAAGCAAGTCCTTTTTTGAGCTCCCCCCGGTATTCCATGAGCTTGGCCATCTTTAATGCTTCGTGCTCCAAATAGAGGCTCTGCGTGTCTATTTCGATGAGCTGACCATCCGGGCATAGCAAATGCTTGTAGTGCTCAAAAGCCTTCTCGCTCGCTTTTGCAGTATGAGCTTGATCGGAAGGGGTGTGTTTCCAATGCGCTTCCATATGCTGTTTCAAGAGGTCCAAATAATAGTTAGCGAGCCACAAACGATTTATCGGGTTTACCTCAATATCTCCCTTTTCAAGGGCTAATTGCAGATGTTTGGCGGCGTGATCGACAAAGTTTTGTGTTTGTTCCGATTTATCTTCAAGATTTTCGGGATTACCTGCTGCAAGAGAGACGTATGCATTATAAAGCTGAAGGTGAATGTTGGAGTTGTCATACATTTCGGGTGCAATAAGCATGGCTTGCTCGATATGTATACAAAAAGCGGAGTAATCTTTTGCCATTTCCGCATGACAAAAGCCCGCAATAAGGTGCGCTTCAGCGAGAATAGAGGCATCTTGCTGTTCTGTAAGTTGGCTAAGTACGAGATCTTCAAGCACGCGCAGTGCTTCGGGATACTTTTTGAGCTCGTATGCTGTTTTAGCGTACAACATACTGTAATTTTTGACTTCTTCTTCATTTAATAGCTCGAGATGTTCTAACACCTGAGATAGATCTTGAAAAAATAGGTTTAAATAATCGAAGTTTTTCTCTTCTGCATTGTTGTGAATCTGAAAACTCGCAGAGAGCAAAAGCTTCCACGCATTGGCAATGTAACGGCTCTTCGGATAGGTTTCTACATAGTTTTTGAATGTTTTGTAACTCTCTTCCCAACGGCCGTTTTGATGTGCGAGCACCCCGTATTCAAAGAGAAAACCTTCTCGATCTTCTAAATCATCACAGTTTTCTTTAATTTCGATGAGTTTTGCATCTGCGAGATCGATCAACCCTTTCTTTTTAAGTAGCATGGCATGCATGAATAGGGCCTTTGAGGTCCCGGAATCCCCAGGGAAAAGAGCTTTGAATTTATCGATAGTCTCATTGAATAGCTCTTCGTTTTCGATTTGATATGCAGAGTTCATTTGGATGAGAAGCGCATTTTGTAAATAAGAGCTCGGGCGGTCTTGTGCGCTAATATAGCGCTTCAAATGGGGGATCGCTTTTTCATAATCATTTGTCGAGAAAAAGCTTTTCCCCACGATAAAATCAAATATGCTTCGATAATCGTCCGGGATGGATGGCTCGATCTGTTCGCAGCAATTGACAATCCGCTCGTAATCTTCCTTTTGAAACAGCAGTACGATCAAATTAAATGCGGCGTGCCCCGACTTTTCACCTCCGAGCTCGAGTACCCGCTCAAAAGTTTCAATGGCACTTTTTTCATCATAACGGGACTGCAGCGTTGCGGCTTGAAATAGAAGGTCTCCACTCATTTTTGGGTGCAATTCAGATAATTTCAAATAAGCATTTGCTCCATTTTCATATTCATCTAAAAAATAGCAGATATCTGCGAGAATAAATTCCGCATTTTCCGCGTAAGGGGTATTTTCTAGCTTTTGGTAGTATTGGCGCGCTGTTTTTATGAGAGACTTTTTTTCAGTCAGATCGGTCTCTTGAAGGCCCTTATGAAAATATCCTTCTGCGACGAGGAAACAAAGCTCTTTTTCCCTTGCTTGCAAAGATTCGACCTCCCTTTCTAGGAGCGGGTTCCCCTCGAGAATCAATTGATCAAATTGCTTGAGTTCGTAGTAGCAGTGCAGTTTGTTGATGACAACTTTATCTTGGTGTTCCGGGCTGTTTACAGCCCGGTAATGGTTCAAAGCTTTTTCATAATCCCGTTCCTTGAGGTAGATATCTCCGAGGATTGCGCAAAAGTACTCCTTCATTCCAGTATTTGGATATTTATCAAAAAAATCCCCGATCTGTTTTTTGACAATCTGGTAGTCTCCATCCTTCCAAAATTCAGCAATGCGACGGATCAAGAAAGCTTCTTCATCTGATTCGACCTGTATGGGTGAAGGCGCAGCTTGTTCAGCGGAAAAACCGGAAATTTTTATTCCCAAAGCACAAACAACAACGATATGGCGCATTTTAAAGATCATAATACTTACCCTCAGCTATTTTGGTTACTCTATGACAAATTAAGCCCATTTTGGACTCCGACTCTACACACTTTTCAAAGTGAGATGCTTACACTAACTGATTGATAGGTGCAGTGTAAATAAAAAAATTTAACTTAAAGGAAAGGAACTGTGGCTTGAGTAACAAGAAAAAATGGAGCCCTAAAGTATAATACCCTAGGGCTCCTGGTGGTAATAGTGGTTGCTTTATTTCACGACCATACACTAAATCTTTTTGTTTAGTCAATTGTCTTACAAATTTTTTTTGAAAACACGCGGTATTCCCATCCCCTTTAGGGGATTGGGTCAAGAGCGTGATAAGAAGATTCCCTTTTTTAAGGCATTTTTGGAGGGTTTTTTTTCACCGATTTTTTCAACACGGTCATATCTTTTTTTGATCATCCGAAGTATAATTCTTACTTGATGCCAAAACCAAAGAAAGAAAACATTCGGCAACGCCAGCTTAAGCTCAAGCTCACGAAAAAACAAGAGAGCGAGCTAAACCGCTGGATGTTTCACCTCTATTCGATGGTCGTGAGAGCGTCCGAAACTGGAAGAATTTCCAGAATCTTTCGTTAAAGAAAGAAGCTCATCCCCTTTAGGGGATTGAGAGCTGTCACGTTCGGGTGGATATGATTCATAAACCCCTGTTTAAGAAAGGAGGTCACCACCAATGCAAAAGCAACTTCGTTTAGCTGCTTTCCACGTCTTCTTGCTTGATCGTGATTTCGTAGTACTGGATGAGCTCTTCTGCTCTGGAAAAATTCATCGATTTTAGTTTCTCGTAGACACTGAGCCCTTTGGCGTTTAACCCCTGCTGAAAATAGAGCACGCCCAACCGAAATAAAATCTGTTTGTCGTTGGGGCAAAGCGTTAAAATATTTTCGTAATGAAAGATCTCATCTCTGCGTTTATTAAGATCATGATAGCAAGAGGCGAGTTGTGCCTGTACCCAAGGATCGTTGGGTGAATAATAATCGAGAACCTTAAACTCTTGGATTGCTTTTTCCAAGGCTTTTTTGCACTTTCCCCCCATTTCTTTGGAGTCGCTTCGGTAGATCTTTGCGAGGGCAATGTAGGTGTTTGCCAGTGAGGCATGCGCTTCTAGGTTTTTCGGGACTTGTTTGATGAGTTGGACATGTTCTGCAATGGAGACGAGCAAGAGAATTTCTTTCATGCGGTGCACATCTTTGCCGTGGGAGAAACTGGCGAATTTGTGCATCAGAGTTTGCACCGATGCATGGAAAGAAGGGGGAATAGAAAGGCTTATCTCGTGGTTCATCAGATGAGAGGCAAATCGATAGGCGGAATTGGCTAAAAAGAGGTGGTACTCAGGCAGGGCAAGATTTTTTGGCAAGCTCTGCTTACAAAGATGCATAAACCAGTTCCTCAGTTCGATGAACTGCTCTGGTTTTTTGATTTCCAGGTAAAATAGAATGACGAGATAAGCAAAGAAGGTGAGAATGATCCCCGCAAGGCAAAACACAAGCAAGACCGATTTAGACAAAAAAGTAAAAAAAAGGCTGAAAGCGATGATTTCTCCTAAAAGAGCTCCGAGAAAAAAGAGGTGAAAAAAGAGGTAAGAGCGAATAATTTTTTTAAATTTTTTGAGTCCGGAAGAGCAGTGAGCTTCTACATGTTTTCGGAAACTATCGCAATCAAAATGCCGGGAAATTTCGCTATAGACTTTTTTGAAACTCATTTAATTCGGTTTTTTTAGACGCAGTCGTTCCCAAGACCCTATTCTTGCATTTCGGATGAGAATAAATCAAGTTACACTGCCATCTAATTTACGATCCGATTTTGCAACAACTCGATTCAATGCGAGTTCAAGGGATCGGGCAAATGCAAGCATGGCATGGATACGCGCTTACGTGTTATAAAGCATGTAATCGATCACCCTTTTAGAAACCCCAGATTTTTTTAACCGCTCAATTTGATAGTTATTTAGTTCGTACGAGCTGCCTGTTTTTTCTATCAGTTCGATGATCTTTTTATCTTGGATATCTGCTTTGCTCATGTTGATGATGTCGTTTACGCTCAGTCTGCTGCCCCGGTCAATTTTCCGATACGTCTGTAGGCTTCTTTTTCTCAAACGGGCCTCATCATTTGCATCGAGAATACCCCCGATTATTCGGCCTCCGATTAATCCCGCTGCCCCGCCGATAAGAGCTCCTTTTCCACCACCTGCAGCTCCTCCAATGCCCACACCCAAAGCGGTTCCTGCCAAAGCTCCGGTTCCCGCTTTGGATTCACAACCCGCCAGAAGAAGAGTAGCGAGGGAAAAAACCAAAATTGTCTGCTCTTTTTTTCTCATATCATCCTCTTATTGAAGAAATTTTTATATTAAAAATAGATCAACGTAATGAAAATTAATCACCATTAATATTCAATTAACATATAATAATATGAAATGGAAATAATTTTTTTAAAAAATATTTCCATATTATTCTTTTTCAAACATTACTTTTTTTTCTGAATTAATGAGGATACCTCCTCAGATTACTGTATTAAGAAAGAAAAAAATATAGTTTGGAATAAATAATGGGAAAGTGAATACTTTAAGTATTTTAAATATAGGGTATTGTTAACTATTTTTATCTTTTATATAGAAAGAGCTTGGTTACAGTTTTGCTCACTCTTCAAAAAGATTTCGATGTCCTGTTTTTGTGATGATTACCATATCCTCCAACCTAACGCCCCCTTTTCCTTGTAAGTAGAGTCCCGGTTCAATTGTGATGACCATCCCCTCCTCGAGTAGGGCGGTGTCTGAGCGAAAATCTGGTAGTTCGTGGACATCTAGTCCGACTCCGTGTCCTAAGCGATGGATGAATAGATCTTCGAGATGAGCATTGCTCATCACACTTCGCGCCGCTTGATCGAGCTGATAAAGTGCGACTTTTGGGCGACAAAGGGCTAAGGCTGCAGTTTTTGCCTCTGCTACTACCCCGTGCAAAGTGCGCAAGGTTTTAGACCCATTTCCAAAAAAAAATGTGCGGGTCATATCGCTGGCATAATCATTCAAACAAATGCCGAGGTCCATCAACACAATATCCCCCTGTTTGAGCCGCCTACTTCCTGTTTGATGGTGGGGCAAAGCTGAATGGGGCCCAAAAGCGACAATAGGGGGAAAAGAAACCCTTTCTGCGCCCCGATTTCGGCAATAAAACTCAAATTCCAAGGCGACTTGCCTCTCTTCAATACCCACACATAGTTTTTGTTTGGCAAACAGAAACCCCTCCCACAGTAGTGCAGCGCTTTTCTCGATGAGCTTGATCTCGTAAGCATCTTTAATTGCTCGCATTTTTTGAATAGGTCGAGCGAGCCCCTTGAAGGAAAGGGGGGATGTAATTCCCTCCTTTTTTCGAAATGCCTTCAACTCTTTTTTACATGTCTGTACTCTAGAATAGGGGGAATCGATGTCAAAGCCTATGGTGCGAATATGACTTGAAAGGGGAAAGGTGATCGCTCTTTCTAACGCTGCGTCTTTGATCTTTTCAACTGTGCAATGCGCCGTTTTCTTAGCAGCTTCTTCATAGCGCCCATCCACAAACAGAAGCAAACCCCCTTTTTGGATGAGAAGCCTTCCCAAAGAGAGGTGCATGCCAACGAGGTAAAAGATATCGGGTGGGTTTTCACATAAATAACAATCTACTCCCCAAGACCGGAGTAGATTTTGGCACTGCTTTTGCCTTTCAGAGAAAAAATTTTTTGATTGCATCTCGACTCAAATAGATATAGGTAGACTCTCCCGCAGGGCCTCGGTGGGAAGAGGGCATTTGGAAGAGTTTTTTGACAATAGCATGCCCTTGCTCCATAGAATAATCCTTTTTTTGAAAGCTTGCAAAACGGATTGCTTTCAAGGCAAGTATTTTTTTCTGCTCTTGCTCCAAATGGTTTGCATTGCCAAATCCCTCTAACACAGCAATGATCTCGTAGACTAGGTCGACCAAATGCTCCTTGTCAAAATAGGGGTCAATGGCATCGATAACAAAGACTTTCTCTCCAAAAGGGCGGATTGCAATCCCCATTTGTTTAAGCGTTTTAAGATGCTGGAGAATCTGCTCTTTTTCATATGCACTACATGCAAAAGTCACTGGACAGAGAAGAGACTGCATCTCACCCCTTTTTTCAAACCGCTCCAAAAACGTTTCAAATGCAATCGATTGCTCTGATAGTTGTAAATCAACAAGCACAACTCCCTCTGAGCCTACCATGGGCAATGCAAGCGATTTTGCATCCAGCATGAGATAATGGAAGAAAAGGGCTATCACTGGCAAATCTTTGGGGAAAAGGGAAGGGATTACGCTTTTTTTCTCTTCTCTTAGCATAAAGTCAGCCCCCGCGTTGGTGTCCCAATTACCTCCCCTTTCAAAACGGGTGTGTCCCGTCATAAGTGCCCCCTTTGTTTCTTCTTCTCGAAATGCCTTTAAAATCCCCCGACATAAAAGCTGCTCAATGTCAGCTGTTTTGAGTAGACGGATCTCTTTTTTTTGAGGATGCACATTTACATCGACCCAATGGGGGGGGAGCGTTAGATGTAAAACAAACGTGGGGTGGACACGGGGTGGAAGCCGGCTGCTATATCCCGCATGCACAAATTGATTAATTTCTGCTGATTGCACGCAGCGGGCATTCACAAAGAGATACTGCCCGGTGCGGCTTTTACGTGCCTGGTTTGGGGCGCCAACAAAGCCCATTGCTTCACATTCCCCCTCTCGCAGAAATAAGGGAGCGGCATCTGATAAAAAGCCATCTTTGAGCACCGCCTCAATGACTTGCTCTAACGCCTTCTTTTTGTCTTGTGATTGAGGGTTGCCAGAAAAGAGCATTTCTCTCCCATCCACTAGGCATTTAAGTTCTAACAAAGGGTATGCCAGCGAGAGTTTTGTCACTATTTTTAAGATTTCGTTTTGACTACTGAGGGCAGATTTTTGAAATTTCATGCGTGGCAAAACATTATGAAAAAGCTCATGCACTTCGACCGTAGTCCCTCGATTGCGAGCGGCTGCTTGCACCGATTTGATCTTGCCACAAGCACCCACTATCTCACACCCGTCCCCACCCTGTGAAGAGGTAATCGAGAGCTTGGAAACAGCGCAAATTGAAGCGAGCGCTTCTCCTCGAAACCCCATTGAAAGGGTTGATTGCAAATCGTCTGCGTGATTGATCTTGGATGTTGTATGTCTTGTCAAACAAAGGCGCATGTCTTCCCAACTCATTCCCTTTCCATTGTCGCTCACCACAATTTTTTGGAATCCCCCTCTCTGTATTTCCACAATCACGCGGTCCGCCTTTGCATCCACACTATTTTCAATGAGCTCTTTGACAACACTTGCCGGATTTTCAATCACTTCCCCAGCGGCGATTTGATTGATGGTCTCTTCCGACAAAAGGTGTATGTGGTTGGGCATTTTTCCCCTTTTGTGCATTTCGAGTGCACAGATCATGTTAACTCGTATCCGATTTTATGCCGAAAAAACTCTTTTTTTTGTTTTGCTCGTCTTAACAAATGATACTTCCCATCCTTTTTTTAGACAGTGAAATGATCTTGCATAAAAAATGGTTCATGTTTGGAATTCTGATTCCCCGATATTTTGGTCTATTTTTAAAGCCCACTTTTTCTATTTGAGACAAAAAAATTTTATGGATGAGATGCGAGCTCAACTTGACTTTAAAGCTTTTTCTTGTAAAATATACTCTTCAAATTGACCTTCGGGCTAGTATAGTTTGAATGTCAATCCTTGAAAGAAGCCTTTGCCTTGAGGCAAGGGAATAGTCACTACATTTTAGGAAAGAGTAGTTTAGTGAATAAGAAGAGGATCCTTCTGATCGAAGATGAAGAGGACATTGCCACACTGATTAAATTGCAAGCTGATCTTTCAGAGTATAAATTGTACGTTGAAGTGGACGGAATTAACGGGTACCGAGCGGTTCAAAGGGAAAAACCGGATCTAGTTATTCTCGACGTGATGATTCCAGCCCTTAACGGTCTGGACGTTTGTCGTAAAATCAAAAGTGATCCGGAGCTGAGTAATATCCCCATCGTGATTCTCAGTGCAAAAAACGAAGAAATCGATATGATCCTCGGATTAGAACTAGGAGCTGACGATTATGTAGCCAAGCCTTTTTCCCCCAAGGTTCTCTTTTCCAAAGTCAAAGCGATTCTCCGAAGAAATCGAGAGTTTGAGAGAGCCCCCCGGGTGAGCTCTTTTGGGGATTTTGTGCTCGATATTGACCGCTATTTGCTGAAAAAAAATAACCAAAGGATTACGATGACTCTATCGGAGTTTGGTATTTTGAAACAGCTTTTGCTCCAACGGGGTAAAGTTCTCACGAGAAATCAGCTCATAGAAAACATCCAAAATGACGACGCCTTTATTGTGGACCGCAACATCGACGTGCATATTGCATCCATTCGGAAAAAGCTAGGACCTAACTTTTATTGGATAGAAACAGTGAGGGGGGTAGGGTATCGGCTGCAAGATGAGGGGCAAACTATTTATAAAAATGCGCGCGAACCCTCTCTCTCTTTGGAAGACTCTGGATGAGAGCGCGCCCGCTTAAGGGGTGGGATGACAGCTCGCCTTGCTATCAAAACTTGCTTACTTTAAATATTATAATCTCCTTTTGATATCATACCCAGTATGAAGAAAAGAAAAGCGTTTGTGTTCAGACTTAGGTCTACTAAAAAACAAAAGAGCCTTCTTTTCTCCCATTGATTAAGGAAGAAAGATCCTCCCTAGAAGCCTTCCCCTTTGGGGGAGAGAGTAGTCACTTGCATCTTCAAATGGCGCTGAAGGTATTGTAAAAAAAAATATAATTTGATATTTTTAGATCCTTTTAAAAAAATAACCCGGAGGATCTATGTCTGCTATAAATGAGAGTTCCACGAACTATCTGGAGCCACATAAAGCAAATCTTGTAATGAATCCACCTCAATCGCCTGCAATACAAAAGGAAGAATCAGACCCCCCGCATAGCACCGAAGAAACAGATTTGGCGTGGACAGTTGCCTCATATGCGCGCTCTTTTTTCTACTTTTTACTAGTCACAATTCCGATGACATGTTGTTGGCTATTAAAGCAAGTAATTCTTTTACCCATTTCCCTTGGGTTTCGCATCATGAAACTTGCAACGCTCCCTTTTTGGGTGAGTACTGTATGGGAATACGAGACAAAACTAAAAGAGCTTAAGCTGTGCAAACATCGAAACCAAGAACTCGAGCAAAATTGCTTGGAAATGGGTAATAAACTAAACAAAGCAGCCGATTCTGCAAAGCTCTCTGAAAATCGAGAAAAGGCACTACTTAATGAAATCAAACAACTTCGGAGTGACTCCAGAGTTCTATTGGCTCGAATCCTGAGTCATGATGCTAACTTAATGTTAGAGTCAAGATACCTCAAATCATTAAACGCTAATAAGAAATTGGGTGAAGACTTAGACACGGATTGTTTGGAATCTCAAAAATTAATAGATGCTGCCGATGCATCTTAAAAAAGCAGTATAATCTTTTTCTGGCTCGCGCGACTTCTTGCTCATTCTAGAGAAATGTTGTTAAAACTCCTGAAAACACGCGGCATTCCCATCCCGTTAAGGGGATTGGGTCAAGAGCGTGATAAGAAGATTCCCTACAAAAGCAAGTCGTGAGTGAGGTGTCTTGACCAAAAAGATAGTCAGGATGCTCAGGTGCAATTTCTTACCTATATCCCTTTTTGGTCGTTTGCATTTTCTGTTTTTCATGCAGAGGACTTTGTTACACAGGCAACAGACGAAAATTGCTAAAAATCTCTCTTAAGGGAAAGCTCTTCCCGTTATAAGCACAAATAGGGGTGTAGTACCTTTTTTTAAAAAAGCTGTGCGCTTTGTGCATGGAACAATGGATGGGAAGTCCCCTGGCTTTAACCATGGAGTTTAGGAGCGCTTGATTGATGTGCATAACCTAATCATGATTGCGACAAAAGTAGCTTAAGGATTAACATTCTCAAGCTTGGGCTTAGGCGTTAAGCTTCGATCGAGTAGTCCCTAGCTACTCTTACGTAAGTCCCTAGTCTTTAGACGTGGGGAGGTTCAATGGATGTGGTTTTATGAAGGCCCTAATTTTGATGGGTGGAGAGGGCAGGCGTTTTGCAGCGCCCTTGCCCAAACAATTTATACCTCTTGCCGGAAAGAGTATCTATTTGCACACACTCGATGTTTTTCTCAAGTTTACCGTTTTTGAGAAAATTGTGCTCGTTTGTCACCTGGATTGGATAGAAAAGGTAAAAAAAGAGGTAACAGATTCTAGAGTATGTGTTGTGCCTGGTGGGGATACGCGACAAAACTCAACCTATAGAGGGCTTATCTCGTGTGGGAAAGGGACCGACTTTGTGGTCATCCACGATGCTGTGCGCCCTTTCGTTTCCGAAGAGGTGATTCGGAAAAATATCCAAGCATTGGAAAAATACGCAGCTGTGAACACTTGCATTGCCTCCGATGATACCGTCGTCTACGCAAAGTCCTCAGATTGGATCACTGAAATTCCCCATCGATCCCATTTTTTACTTGGGCAAACACCCCAAAGTTTTTCTTACCCACTCCTTTTACGAGCACATGAACAGGCAGCTCATCAAACGGCCTCAGATGATTGCAGCCTCGTTTTAGAGCTGGGCCACCCAGTTCATATTGTTTTGGGGTGCGTGCAAAATATCAAAATTACCCACCCAGTCGATCTTCTTTTGGCCAAGCAGTTGATCAGTGTGCGTGCCCAGTCTTGCTTACACCCTTTTGCATCACTTGAAGGGAGGGTCTATGCAATTACCGGAGGAACGGGAGGAATAGGATCATCCCTTGTCGCACTCTTGCATAAGCAAAAAGCCAAAGCAGTGGTTGTATCTACATCCTCCGATTTTCCGGTTGATTTGACCAATTTTACACAAGCATTGCACGCTTTTGAAAAGATTTACGAGCAATACGGACCTCTGGATGGTTTGATTAATTGTGTTGGGCAATTGAAGGTAAAACCATTTTACGCCCTCACTGCGCATGAAATTGATGAATTGATTCAAATTAATTTAAACGCCCCCCTTTACAGCTGTCGCTGCGCAAAGATGAAAAAAGGGGGGCATATTGTCAACCTCTCCTCTTCTGCCTTTTCTTATGGAAGAAAAGATTACACTATTTATTCGGCTACAAAAGCAGCCATTGTGAACTTTACTCAGGGACTGGCCCAAGAGCTTCCCGATCTGATGGTCAATGTGATCGTACCCGAACGCACATGTACACCCATGCGTTGCGACAATTTTCCAAAAGAAAATCCATCTACCCTGCTCTCCCCCAAAACAGTCGCGCAAAAAATTGTAAACGTGCTTCAAACAGAGCAAATCACCGGGGCTGTTTTAGAAGTGTGTAGAAAATCGATCTAGTGCAAAAAAGGTATTTTGCGGGAAAGACTTTTAGGAGGAGGGGAAAAATCCGCTTTTCCCATCCGATTTAGCGATCTGAATTCCCAAAAAACGGAGGAATTCGGTAGACTTGGTCGAGAATCACCATACGAATCGAATTGAGATCTAATTATTTACCTTGGACACGATATAGAAGTCCACTCTGATGTGATGAAAAAACGCACCTTCCTATTACTGGAACTTTTTATTGCTTTGGGTCTATTTGCCCTTTTTTCAGTTCCTCTAGTGCATGGACTTTCTTTTCACGCAAAAAAAAAGAAAAACCGACTCCTCGTTTTGGAAAAAGAGCGAAGAGCTGAAGAGCTTTTTTACAAAATCTATAAGCATTTACGTGTAAACCACAAAGACTTGGAGGAGATCTCCAAAGATCCTCAAAAAGAGATCTATACTTTAACGCCCGACACGACCAGTTTTGATCTGGGCAAGCTCGGAACAAAAACATTTTTTTGGCACTACCATCTGTACCGAGACAAAGCAAAGCCTTCTCCCCTGTGTTTACTTCGTTTGACAATTTGCTTTCTCGAAAGCCCCAAAGCCAAATGCCAGCCTTGTACCTCGTTTCAACATGCAGAGTATGGATTTACTCTGACCATCAAAAACAAGCCCTAAGGCTTCTTATGTCACATGGGTGCTTGCCCTATTGTTTTCCTGGGCACATGAAAATAATCCTGGACGAGCGGGAAAACCCACCCGCTTAAGGAGTGGGATGAAAGCTCGCCTGTCTATCAAAACTTTCTCCTTCAAATATTGTAATCTTCTTTTGATTTTTAGGCCTACGTGGTATCATACCCAGTATGAAGAAAAAAACTCGTTCGTATTCAGACTCCGGCCTACTATTAAACAAAAGCGCCTTTTACAAGAACAGTTAGACGAGTGCCGGTGGCTATGTAGTGAGTTTTTGGAGCAGCGAAAGCTTTCCTTACGAAGAGCTCGGTCAATCCCTTCAGACGGAAACAAGATAGACAGAGATCATGACGCGTCTTGAGAATATTTTGGCCCTCGGACTAGATGGCCTTAAGTAGCAAACCTAGAAGCTCTCGCCTTTAGGCGAGGGAGTAGTCACCTATTTTAAACATGAAAAGTGACCCAAACCAGTTCAAGCCTTTTGTCTCCCCCTCTGAAAACCCAAAAGAATTCTCCCTTCGGGCGCTCGTTTTGGGCGTGATCCTCTCCGTTTTTTTCGCTCTTGGTAATGCCTACCTCGGCCTCAAAGTAGGAATGACAGTCTCCGCTTCGATTCCAGCAGCTGTGATATCGATGTCGATCCTGCGCATGTTCTTTAAAAATGTGACTATTTTGGAAAACAATCTCGTGCAAACAATGGCGACGATGGGAGAGGCAATTGCCGCAGGAGTGGTCTTCTCAATTCCCGCTCTATTTTTGCTCGGGGAAAATCCCCCCATCTTTCAGATCTTTCTGCTCTCGTTGCTCGGAAGTATTTTGGGGGTGTTATTTATGATTCCCGTCAGGCGCTATATCATTGTGCAAGAACATGGCGTGCTTCCCTTCCCCGAAGGAATGGCTTGCGCCGAAATTTTAAAGGTGGGAGAAAAGAATCATCCAAACGCCGGGCTTGCCGTTTGGGGTATTTTAGCCGGGCTCTTCTATAAGATGCTCAGCAGTGCGCTTTACCTTTGGAATGAGGTCATCAGTTTCACTTTAAAAAAATATCAAGATGCTCAGATAAGTATGGATGGAACTCCAGCACTTTTGGGTGTGGGGTATATTATTGGGCCTCGCATTTCAGCAGTGCTCTTTGCTGGTGGGGGCCTCGGGTGGCTTGTTTTGATCCCGATGATCAAAAAATTTGGACAGGGCGCAACACCTATCTTCCCTTCTCAAGTCCCGATTAGTGCGATGAGTGCGTCCGATATTTGGTCTAATTATATCCGTTATATTGGTGCGGGAGCTGTAGCCTTTGGAGGACTTTCGGCGCTCTTTAAGATTGCGCCTATGATCCGTAAGACGGTGATCGAAATGTTTAGGGAGTGTTTTCACCTCTTAACAATGAAGAAAATAAAGGCTTTGAGAACCGACCAAGATATCCCCCTTGCCTACTTGCTTATCGGCTCCGTTGCCATTATCCTTTTTTTATGGTTTTACCCCGGGTTTCATTTCAATATTGTTTCCATTCTGGTTTTAGTCTTACTGGGATTTTTTTTCGTATCGGTCGTCTCAATCACGGTGGGTATTGTGGGGAGTTCTTCAAGTCCTGTTTCAGGGGTAACGATCACGATCCTTTTGATCATATGCGCCCTCTTATTGGGACTGGGTTGGACCGATCGGATCCATCTTATTGGAGCTATTACTATGAGCGCAGTTGCCAATATCGCCATTTCTTCCGGATCGACGACATCACAAGATCTCAAAGCGGGATTTCTTTTAGGAGCAACCCCTCGAAGGCAACAAATTGCTGAAATCATCGGAGCGATTCTACCGGCTGCCCTGATTGGTTCTGCCCTCTATTTGTTGAATACGTCCTACCGGTTTGGCAGTCAAGAACTGCCCGCACCACAAGCGACACTGGTGGCATTAATCGCAAAGGGGGTGATTGGGCGGGAATTACCGGGCATTTTGGTTACCTTTGGTGCCTTGTTAGGCCTCTTGCTTTATTTGATGCGCGTGCCCGTTTTAGCATGTGCAATCGGACTCTACTTGCCCCTATCTCTGAGCACCGGTATTTTACTTGGGGGAATAGTCCATTTGATTGTGCACCGTGTATCCAAAGATCAAAGCTGCATTGATCGGGGAGTCCTCCTCTCTTCTGGCCTCATCGCAGGTGATGCGTGTATGGGACTTTTGGCCGCGCTGCTCGTCGTTTTAGGGATTATTCCAGCTTCTAAACCAGGCCTTTTAAATGATGGAGTTGCTTTTCTTTCCTTCCTCTTACTCGCCCTGTTCTTGGGATGGATGACCTATAAAAAAGCAAAAAAAACGAACTAGCTTTCGTATAGAGATCTTTTTCTATACAAAAGCTCGCTGAGAGTCAATTTTTCGAAGAGACGATTGATTTCCAAGTGGGGGGTGTGTTAATGTCTTAGAATGCGAAAACGGTCTTTGACTCTCTTAGAAATTGTCATCGCCCTCGGCATTATGTCCCTCCTTTGCCTTGTGACCTTCCCCCATTTGAGACAGACCCTCCATTTTAAAAAACACTTTGAAATCGAGCAAAGCCGTGTGTTTTCCAGAGCGCATGTTCAGACCCGTTTGGGCTCTTTTTTAGCAAAGATCGAGCCAGGAGAACTATTTGAAACAGAGCAGTTAGAAAAAAATTCCATCGCTTTGGTGTTTGGACTCAATAATCAAAAAGATTTTGATGGTGCTTATTACGGACGGGTCACCGCCTCCCTTTCCCTGGATCAAGATCGATTGCTTTTGAGCATCAAAGGAAAAGGGGATAAAACCCGAGAAGAGGTGCTCATGGAGGGGATTGCTGATATAAAGTGGATGTTTTCTTATATCACAGAAAAAAATAGTATTGAGATGACACCCGAATGGAGCGGGAGTGATTTACCCCTTTTTTGCCTTTTGGAAATGAGGTTATCTGATGGACGAAAAGAGACCTTCTACTTTCGATTAAAAAGTGCCGAGAGATTAGGATACCCAACTTGACATGCAGTTTCTTCCCCTGTTCACACTATTTTTTTTGATTTTCGCAGCTATCTCTGCCTCTTTTGTGTCTAGTGAGCTATCAGATGATTCTAAAACTTTGTCCTATCAGGGGCGTTTACGCGCTTTGCGCCTTGCTCACTCTGCATATGAGCAAAGACTCTATAAACGGCATCGCATCAAGCAAAAGGGAAAAACAGAATCTACGAAAGAAAGATCAAAGGCAAAAAAAGAAGAGCAATTGACAAGCAAGGGGAAAGGGAGAGTCGGAAAAAAAGGGCAAGATAGATCCAAACAGACCCAAAAAAACTATTTTCGCATAGAGCGAGTCGGGTCTTTGCAAGGCGCTATTTATTTAGGAAAGTGCGCTCTCGAAGATACGGACGGTTTGTGGCTCAAAGAGCTGGCCATTTCTTATTTGAATGCAGTGTATGGAAATGTCCGATTTATTAAAGAGATGAAAAACCCAAATTGGGCCGAAGAGCTTCTCTCTTTTATTATCGCGCGGGAAAAAGAGGCGTATCAAAAACACAAACGGTTTCTCCCACTTGATCAGCTCTGCCCAGAGGGGGAAATGGGCAGCAATTATTTCCGTTTGATCCGAGGAACCAGCCATTTTGATCCCCTGCTGGGAAATGGGTTCCTTCCGCTCGAAAAATGTATTACGTTTAAAGGAAATTCGAGAGCTCCCATTGACATCCATTTCGCCAATCCTCAACTGCTCGTGACTCTTTTTGGTGTAAAGGGATACGAGCAACTATATTATGCGGAGTGTCAGAAGCTGATGAAAAGGGAGGGGATAAAGAAAAAAGACTACTCTTTGGATAGAGACGAGCTAAAGGCCCTTTTGGGGGGGCTATTCAAACCGATTCATGATAGAAATATCGATTATAAGTATCGAAAAGATCAAAGGGTAAAACCTGCATATGACCCTCAGACATCGATCTCAGAGGAGATTGTGCACTCTGTTTGGAAGTTTGCTTCTTCTCGCACCTCAGTCCATGAAAAGTCCAAGAAATAACGGTTTTTGTCCCCGAGGGCCTACGAAAGGGAGTAGTTACTCGCATCATGTGGTTTTTGAAACGTCAGAACAAATTTTGTCCCTCTCCCTTCTTTTGAAAAGACCTCGATTTTCCCCCCGTGTTTTTTGACAATTGTTTGCACAATAGAAAGACCGAGCCCAGCACCACCAAATTTCCTCGAATGGGCTTTATTGACCGTATAAAATCGCTCAAAGATATGATCTAGGTCATCTATTGGAATCCCCTTCCCCTTGTCTGCTACGCTCAAACAAGCGGAATCTGAGCGATCTTGGATCGTAATTGTGAGATCTACAGGGGCAAGGGAATATTTGGCTCCATTTTCTAAAAGATTCATCAGAGCGTGTTCAATCAGGTGGGGATCTGCGGGAATGGAGATAACCTCTTTATTGCGCAGGGCGCGGATATTGGTATCGGGATACACTCTCAACAAATTGTAAATGCAATTGTCGACCAGGGTAACGAGGTCGCACTCTTGTAGATGGGCCTTGGGCAGATAATCCAGCTCTGTCAGCGTGAGGAGATTGGTCACCAGATGATCCATTCGTTGACAATTGCGAATGATTTTTTCTGTGGAGTCCCGAATTAGGGTGTTTGAAGATATCTGAGGAAGCTCATGGAGTGCTTCGGCAAACCCTTTGATAATAGTGATGGGTGTGCGCAGCTCGTGTGAGGCATTTGCGACAAAATCTTTTCCCAGTCGGTGTTTTTGGTACTGGGGGGAGCTGTCTCGGATAAAAATGAGGTATTGAGTCGGGTTTTGTATCGGTTTGACATCGAGATCGAGCGATTTTTTGCTCTCCTTTTCCAGACAAAAAGAAAGAGATTGTTCCACATTTGTAGCTTGACATTGTTTGAAGAGTTTATGACATGTTTTGATCAGAGGCAAGTGCGTAAAATTGCTGAGCTCTTCTCCTAATAGCTTGGATTGGGAAAGTTTAAGAGATTTTTCCGCTTTTCGATTGAAATAGAGGATGACCCCTTTATTACTAAGCAAGACGATCCCTTCTGATAGAGCTTCAAAAATGCGATGATCTTGCTTTCTTATGAGCCCTTCTTTGAGAGAGAAGAGCGTAAATTTTGCCCGCAAAAAAATAAAGATAATCGAAAAAGTAAAGAGGAAAACGCTGAGAAAACGGCTCCAGTCTTCACATTTGCTTTGTCTCGTGAGGCAAAAACAAAAAAAAATCAGATTGAGTAAAAGGATGAGGGGGATGAGAGTTTTTTTGGCATAAAACATTAGCCGAGCCTAGCAAACCTCTTAGAGGCGATGGAACGGGCCGGGCATACGAGAGGCCCACATCGAAACCAGTGAAAAAACCTTAAATGATGAGGCTTGTTGGATTCGAACCAACGACCCTCTCCTTAAAAGGGAGATGCTCTAACCAGCTGAGCTAAAGCCCCAAATGATGACCCCAAGGGGATTCGAACCCCTGTTGCCAGAATGAAAATCTGGTGTCCTGGACCGGGCTAGACGATGGGGCCGAGGTAACAGGCGAGCAAAGCTCACACGCCCAAGAGATTCTACCTGGCGATGAAATTATATCTCAAGGATATCTTTCTCCTTTTCCGCGCACAAATGATCTATTTGCTTACAAAAACGATCTGTGAGCGTTTGAACCAGCTTTTCCCTCTTTTTCTGTTCATCTTCTGATATTTCATTGTTCGATTTTTGACTTTTCACAAAGTCGTTCGCTTTGCGGCGGTGTTCACGGATTACAACCTTTGCCTGCTCAGATTTATCTCTCGCTTCTTTAACGATTTGTTTGCGCATCTCTTCGCTCATTGGAGGAATGGGAACGCGCACCACGGTTCCATCCACAATGGGCCTTAGGCCTAAATTTGCCTTCTCAATCCCCTTTCCAATACAGCTCGCTGTCTGAGGGTCAAAGGGAGTAACGAAAAGCTGCCTTCCATCCCCTTTCGAGATAGAAGCGACATCACGGATCTTCATTTCTGTGCCGTAGACCTCAGCGGTCACAGAGTCGAGGATAGAGGGATTTGGGCGCTGGGTGCGCAGATTGCTTAGTTCGCTAGATAAATAATCTATCGTCTGCTTCATATGCAACTCAGTTTCGTCTACTGTGGCCATTCTATTTACCCCTCTGTAACGAGTGTTCCACTCTTTTTTTCACATACGGCCTCAAGCATAGCCTCCTTGGAAAAAGAATTAAAAACATGAATAGGAATTCCATTTTCTCGGCACATCGCAACGGCTGTTGAATCCATCACGTGAAGATTTTTAGTAAGCGCTTCGGCGAAAGTAAGATGTTCATATTTTTCTGCTTCAGGGTAGAGCAGGGGATCTTTGTCATAAATGGCATCTACCTTAGTCCCTTTGAGCAGCACTTCTGCTTCGATTTCACTCGCGCGCATAGAGGCGGTTGTGTCGGTGGTGAAATAGGGGTTGCCCGTTCCTCCGACAAAAATGACAATATACCCCTTGCTTAAAGCGTGCATTGCATGGCTCCAGTTATAAGATTCTACGATCCCATCGAAATTTACAGCGCTCATTACCCGTGTTTTACACCCTTTCGTAGAGAGAACTTGCCCCAAGATGAGACCGTTGATCGTCGTTGCGAGCATCCCCACGTGGTCTGCGGGGGTGCGAGCGAACCCAAAGAGCTCAGCTTGAGAGCCGCGAAAAATGTTTCCTCCACCGATGACCAGGCCAATTTGCACACCCAGCTCGTACACTTCGCAGATATTGTTTGCAATCTGATGGCAGGCATCCTGATCAATCACGCCGGGATGGTTTCCCTTGAGCGTTTCTCCCGATAGTTTGAGTAAAATCCTCCGGTATGCCGGTTTTTTCGACATAAATCTTCAGTCTCCTACTTGCCAACGGACAAATTTGGCAATGTGAACTGCTTTGGAAGCCTCTTTTTCTACAAACTCCTTGATTGTGATCGAAGGATCTTTGACATATTTTTGATTGAGCAAACAGGCCTGTTCATAGTAAGCATCGATTTTTTTGTCACAAATCCTTTCTTGAATCTCGACTGGTTTGTTTTGAACTTGGCTGCGAGCAATCTCTTTTTCTGTTTCTAGCACAGCGGCGGGAACCGCTTCGGGGCTGATAAAGCTCGGCGATGCAGCAGCCACATGCAAAGCCACCTCTTTGGCCAAGGCGTGTTGACTATCGCTGCCCTCTATGACAATAACTGTGACAATCTTACCCCCCATATGAGAATAGATGCCGACAGATTGAGAAGGGGTCTTTGCCAATCCGAGGAGACGTTTGATTTGAATATTTTCCCCGAGCGAGTGGACCAATTCAGAGCGATGCTCATCAATGCTCATTTCCGGTCTTTTTGTTGACTTTTGCGTGAGAAACTCTTCAGCACTTTTTGGTTTGAGAACAAGTGCCTGATGACAAATCTCGTCGAGAAATGTCTTAAAAAGGGTATTTTGCAATACAAAGTCGGTTTCTACATTGACTTCGATTAAATAGAGCGCAGAGCTATCTTCCGCATAAGTAATTACGCCCTCTTTTGTCTCACGCACACTTTTCTTGACGGCGGATGCAACCCCTTTTTTACGCAAAATAGTGATTGCCTCCTCTAGGTTTCCATCCGATTCAGTGAGTGCTTCTTTACACTTACTCATGCCCACGCCCGTGCGTTTGCGTAGATTCATGATGAGCGTAGCTGTAATTTCTTTACTCATGTTGATTGCTGTTCCTCTTGTTCCTGTGTGGCAGCTTGTTCGGAAGAAAGGGGTGTTTCACCTTGGGGTTCCTCTTTCCGCTCGTAGGAGATATTTAGTTGGCGCTTTTTTTCACATACGCCGTTTGCAAGCGCCTGGATAATGAGTTTGATGCTTTTTAGGGCGTCATCATTACAAGCGATGATGTGATCAATGGGATCGGGGTCACAGTTGGTGTCGACTAGACCAATCACTTGAATGCCCAATTTATTTGCCTCGGCGACGGCAATTCGCTCTTTGCTCGGGTCTACAACGATGAGAAGGCCTGGAGGTTTGCGCATACCCCGAATTCCCGAGAGGTTGCGATCCAATTTTTGTCTTTCCTTCCCCAAAAGGGTAGTTTCTTTTTTTGTCAGCCCCCCATCACCAGCTGCAAGCTGCTTTTCAATTCGCTCAAGCGTTTTTACAGACTGACGAATGGTCGTCAAGTTGGTCAGCATTCCGCCGAGCCACCTCTCTGACACGTAAAATTCTCCACACAGTTCGCCACATTCCCGAATGACCGCTTTTGCCTGTTTTTTTGTCCCAACAAACAAAATACTTTGGTGGTTTTCCACCGCTTTTGCGACCTCTTCGAGGGCTACGTGGATTTGTCTGACAGTTTTTGCCAGATCAATGATGTAAATCCCATTGCGCTCTTCGAAAATATAGCGCTTCATCTTGGGGTTCCACCGCCTCTTTTGATGGCCGAAGTGTGCTCCAGCTTCTAAGAGGTCTTTGACAGATACTTTAGTTTTGGTTGCCAAGCCTTGTCCCTTATTTTGACGACGGCATCCCCAATCGAAATGGGGATTTTGGTCTTGGTTCATATCAGTTTAAGCGCCTGATCAGAATCGAACTGACACTAGTAGCTTGGAAGGCTACTGTTCTACCGTTGAACTACAGGCGCAATCAAAAACACCGATTTTGCTATGAGGTTTCTTTTTTTTCAAGAGGAAAGAAAGCAAATCTCTTCCTATTCATTGAAGGTGGCTACTTCCTGATTGCTACATTTTTGCGTTGTGTATCCATCCTCTTTCTTTTCTTCATACTGAGTATGATATCACTTAGACCTTTGAAAAATCAAAAGAAGATTACAATATTTGAAGAAGAAAGTTTTGATAGACAGGCGAGCTTTCATCCCACCCCTTAAGCGGGTGGGTTTTCCCGATCATCCAGGATAAAGGGGCCTATTTACAAGACTAGAGTACGAAGTGATCGGGAATGTGCGCATTGCTCGCGACAATAATTACGTTGTCCCTAATGAAGATACCATTTCCGTCATACTGACGTAATTTTTTTTTGTTAATTAGTTGGACATGATTCCCAATAATGACGTTTTCATCGATAATTGTTTTGCTAATGGTGCAATGATTGCCGATGTGAAATGGAGCGGTTTTTGCTTGGGCATGGCTTTTGTATTTTGCATTCCCCAGCAAGATAGAGTCTCGAATTATGGTTCCCAATCCAACGACTGATCGAATTCCGACCACACTATTGAAAATTTCTTTTGCTTTGATAATAGATCCGTTGCAGATGATCGAATTCACGATTTGGGATTGAGAAATATGGGCGCCGGGAAGGGGGTGGCTCTGCGTGTAAATAGGAAAACACTCACTATAAAAATCTAATCCTATATCCTGGTCTGTCAAAGTGAGATTGGCTTGATAAAAAGAGGCAATCGTCCCAATATCTTCCCAATATCCTTGATATAAAAAGGCGCTAGCCCTCCCTCTTTTCAGTTGTGAGGGAATCAGGTGTTTGCCAAAGTCTTCTCTTGTATCTGCGCGAAGTAGTTCAATGAGCACCTCTTTTTTAAATACATAAATTCCCATGGACGCTAAAAAACAGGGGCAGCTGATATTTCGGATCTGTTGCGCTTTGATAAAAGCATCAGATAGTTGAAAATGCTCGAGAGTCTCCAAATCTTGTGGTTTTTCATAAAAATCGATGATCCGCCCTGTATCGTCGATGTTGAGCAGGCCCAAACGGGAAGCTTTTGACTGGGGAACGGCGAGTGCCCCAACGGTGAGATCTGCATCTTTTTCTTGAGCAAAGCGGACCATAGCATCGAGATCCATGTTATAGAGCTGGTCCCCGGAGAGGATGAGGAAGTAGTCAACAGGGATTTCGGTGAGGTAGTTGAGGTTTTTTCTCACAGCGTCAGCAGTTCCTCTATACCAAATATCGCCCCCTTCCAGTCGCTTTTCGGGGCCGAGAAGTGTAAGTGTTCCCCCTTGAGAGGGATGGAATGAATATGTATCTTTGATGTGTTGGACCAGTCCAGAGGAAAAGTACTGAGAGATGATAAAAATATTGTTTATTTGAGCATTCAACGAATTGGAAATGGGGATGTCGATCAGCCGGTAGCTCCCTCCAAAACGCACAGCTGGTTTACACCGACTCGAAGTAAGGGGAAAAAGGCGTGTTCCTTGCCCCCCCGCTAAAACAATGCAAGCAACCCGTTTTGTGGAAGATAAATATTTATTTTTTAAAAAAACCAATTAAATTTTAGCAAAATTGCTTTAATTTAAAATTAAATTACATATTTTTATATATAAAGTATTGATTTTTGCAAATCAATAGAACTATGTACCAATATAAGAATAGCGCGGCCGACATCCCCAAGCTTAGGCCCTACTCTTTAAGTAGGAACATAAGGAGGCATAAGTGCTTTTTAGGGATTTAAGGGGACAAGCACCCCCCCCTTTTAGAGGATCAATCTACCCAATTTTTGATGACCAGATGGATCTCATCTTTGAGAGCTTTTGGAATTTCTTTGCGCTCAATAATTTTTTTGAAAGCATTTTGATCTTTCGGTTGGGTAAGGCCGCTGCACATAAAAATAAGGTAGTTTGCCAGAGAAAAGCGGCTGAGCACCTCACTTTCTTGTAAGAGATGCAAACATTTTTTGGCCATCTCTTCTGTTTCGGGAAATGCGCTCAAAGCAATCGCGGCATGCTCATTTTCTTTAGACAAAGGTTTTGCCTGCAGTCTCTCTAGCAAAAAGGTCTCGGCTCGACTTCCAAACGATTTAAGTGCGCGAATGATTTCTTCGTCGGTGAAAAAATTTTCTTGGCCGAGAGCTTCAAAGAGGGGGGGAATGGCCCTTTCGTCTTGGATCATGGCGAGGCACTTTGCAGCAAAAATGGGCGCGCGCCCATATCCAGGGGAAATCGGTTCGTAAAAAGAGGAAGATATAATAAGTTGAATCAGAGGGGGAACGGCTTGCTCCTTTTGGTCGACGAGAGATTGGATTGTCTTTTTGGGGACGGACTCTTCTGAGAGGATGAGATCGCTGATCAGAAAAGAGAGTTGATCTTTCCCCTTGTCCTCGCACGCACTGCGCAGTGTCAGGTAGAGCTCTTGGTTCTTTTTTACAATGTTTTTCGCATTTTCGGGGAGGTACAGAGCAGAGAGATCTTTTCCGGCTTTTTTCTCGAGATCCCGAAGTCGTTTAATGGACCTCATGTCGAAGTCAGGCATAACACCCACCCCTTGATGCTCGTAGTATTCAATCATCACTTGAAAATTTTTCCCAAAATGGACGTCGCGGTGCATGAGAATTTCCATGTCTATTGCATCAACAACCGGTATTTGGGAAAGGTTCACTGGCTATTTCTCCGCTTGAGCATGCGATCTTGTAACATCTTAGCGTTGTAACTCGAACGGATGAAGGGCCCCGAGTATACGTATGGGACTCCAATCTGATGCCCGTAGTTTTCGTATGCTTTGAATTGCTGGGGAGTAATAAACGATTTGACGAGAAGTTTATTGTGATTGGGTTGAAGGTATTGTCCGATGGTGATGATATCTACACCTACCGCTGATAGATCCTCAATTGTCTGCTCTACCTCACTCGGAAGCTCTCCTAGTCCCACCATAATCCCCGATTTAAGAAGGGGCACTTTGCCCTTGATATATTTGAGCACCGAGAGGGTGCGATCGTAGGTGGCTTTGTGTCTTATCCGAGGCGTTAGGCGGCGCACCGTTTCAATGTTATGATTAAAAATATCTGGTTGGGCGCGGACGATGGTATCTAGAGCAGTTTTATCTCCCGAAAAATCGGAAGTGAGCACCTCAACACTGCCTCTACTTTTGACCGAGCGGATGATTTTGGCAATATGCCCAGCTCCCCGATCTTCCAAATCATCACGGGCTACCATCGTAATCACTACGTGCTTGAGACCGAGTTCTATAGCAGATTGTGCGATCCGCTTGGGTTCATCTTCTTCGGGTGGAAGAGGATTTTTAGAAAAGGAGATATCACAAAAACCGCATGCGCGGGTGCAGGATGTGCCTAGAGCCAGGAAAGTTGCCGTGTGGTGGGAATAGCACTCCCATCGATTGGGACACTTTGCCTGTTCGCAGACCGTACTAAGAGCATGTTTTTTTACAGTATTTCCAGTTTCAAACAGCGCACCTCCAGCGGGAAGGGAGCGACGCAGCCAGCTCGGGAAACGCCCTCTTGGATTTTTTTCAAGATTTTTTGGGAGGGGATTGAGCCGTTTAAGTTGAGGTCTGTTATTGAAAATATCTTGTTTCATCCCTTTTATCCTTTCTCTGTAGGGGGAAAGTGAATAGGTGTCTCATTGGCCAAAAGTGTGGCCTCGAGCCACGCCTCGGCGAGCGTCGGATGGGCGTGAATGGTCTGCGTTACACAATCTAACGTGAGTTCGTTGTTGATGGCAAGTGCCATTTCGGCAATGAGTACGGAAGCTCCGTGCCCTATCACCTGAGCTCCTAGAATGGCTCCGGTTTTTTTGTCCGAAACGACTTGAGCAAACCCCTCTGTATCATTTGTGGCAATCGATTTGCCGAGAGCTTGAAATGGGTAGGTTCCCACGCTCGTTTGATACCCTTTTTCTGTAGCCATTTCAGCTGTGAGACCAACTGTTGCCATTTCGGGGTGAGTAAAGATCACTGCGGGAATAGCGCGGTAGTCGATATGCGCTTTTTGGCCGCAGGCATTTGTCGCTGCGACAATTCCTTGGTGCGATGCAACATGTGCGAGCATGGCAACGGCTGTGATATCTCCAATGGCGTAAATGCCGGGAACCGATGTTTCGAGTTTGTCATTTACTTCAATGGCCCCGCTAGGTGTGGTCGCAATTCCAGCCCGATTTAGATCGAGTCCTTCCAAAACAAGGCGACGCCCAACGGCAACAAGAGCCATACCACTTTCTACTTTCTCTCCCCCGTTGAGCTGCACGACGACCCCCTCTTTGCGCTTTTGAATCGTTTCCACACTCCTCGTTGTCTTGATATCGATTCCCTGTCTGATAAACGCCTTGGTGATTTGCTCAGATAGGGTTTTCCCTTGCGTTTGCACGAGAGCGGGAAGGGCTTCAATAATACAGACTTTTACTCCGAGCGCCGCAAAGAGAGAAGCAAATTCGCAGCCGATGTACCCACCACCAATAATGGCGATCGATGGGGGCAACTTTTCTAATTCCAAGATAGAATCGGAGTTGCGGATAAGTTGGTGATCGCAGGGGAAGGCGGGAATATCGGCCGGTTTGGAGCCAGTTGCAATAATCACTTTTTCCGCTTCGATCAATGCATTGTCTACGCCGCGCACTTTGAGCTCATTTGGGCTGAGAAAAGCAGCGCTCCCGTGCAAAGTGGTGATCTGATTGGATGTGAGGAGTGATTTCAAACTTGACTTGATCCTCTCTACTACTCGATCTTTTCTCGCCTTCATCTTAGAGTAATCAAAACTGATTCCTTCAATTTTAATCCCGTACTCTTCACTTTTTTTCATTTTTCTTAGCACCTCGGCATTGGCAAGTAGAGTTTTTGAAGGAATGCATCCCACATTTAAGCAGGTGCCGCCGACATACTTCTTCTCGATGAGAGCGACTTTTTTCCCCATTTGAGACGCTTTGATTGCCGCCACATACCCAGCAGGACCCGCTCCTATGACGACAATATCAAATCTTTGTTTTTCGGCCATATCCATTCCTCGATTAGATGATCCATTACCATCGATTACTCTACATCAGCAAAGAGTTCCCGGAAAGAAGTTTATCATTTTGCTTTTATATCAAATAAAAAACTTGTATAAGTGAGCTAAACCGTGCGGATTAAGAGGTCCTTTGCATTGAAGCAAGTTGATCGATCAAAAGTCTGCCTGAGCTGCGAAGCAGATGTGGGCTCTCAGGCTACTTATTGCCCTTTTTGTGGCACTGACTTGCTCAGCTCTGATGCCCATCTCGAGGAAAGATTGGCTCCGCAAGACGAGCGGTTTCAAACGCAATCGCTCGAGGAAAGTTTGGCCTCTCTCTACAAACCACCCTATTCCATTCGCAATCGGCAGGGAATAGGGGTGCCCGATGAACGGGAAGAGTCCCCCTTTCAGAAAGTCGCCCCCAAAAAAGGGGAGGATTTGTTTCAAAAATGTGAAGCAAGTGGAGTAAAGCAGCAAAGCGCTTCCCCCGCTGTTTCAAAAATCAATACCGAGTCAGATTGTGAAACACAGCCACGTGGAGGGTTTCTCCCTTTGTTGTTTTTATCGGTTGGGGTCAATCTGATCGTTTTGGGTCTTCTCATTCTCTTTTTTTCCAAAGGGGGTATTGCTCGCCTCGAGTGGAATTCAAGCCATTGGTTTGTTTATTTGCTCACTGGTTTCCCGACCACCTATGCCGGAGTGCGCTTGCTCAAACGAATTGCTTGAAAGAGCTGCCACAGATCACCGATTATTTTTTGTTTGAATTGGTTCATTAGAGAGGTAAATCCCCAAGAAGTTATCCATGGGCGAAAGATTGGATTTGGGAGGGCGCATCTTTTCCAACTTGTCGACAGACCTGATTTGACTTTCCATGCGTGGGATCATAGAGAGGTTAAACAAGCTATGCGCTATCTCGAGTTTGAGGTTTTGACTAAACTCGCTAAAAAGGGCAAACGCCTCGTGTTTAAATTCTAAAAGTGGGTCCTTTTGCCCTACAACGCTCATACCCACCTCTGTGCGCAAATGGTCGATAGAGAGCAGGTGGTTTTGCCAAAGTCGATCTGTTTTTTGCAAGAGAATGCTGCGCAAGATCTCCGTGAGGATAAGCTCAGGGCTTTGCCCTTGTTTTTTCATGGGCTCCATGTTTTGTATTTCCCTATCGAGTTTACTTTTTAAGTGGAGTTTGATTTTGTCCGCTGCCTGTTTTTCAATCTCCTCGATAGTTTGATCATCCCCATCAAATGCGTGCTCATCAAAGTTCACAGGAAAATGGGAAATCAAAAAGTCACGGTACCCCTTTGCATCCCATCCCCCCTCTGTCGATCTGGAAGAAAAATAGCTTTTCGCTGCGTGTGAGCAGATGCTCTCGAGCATTTGCTCGGCGATCTTTACAATGTTTGCTTCCCTCAACACTTCGTTGCGAAAGGCGTAGACTTCCTGTCTTTGCTTGTTCATCACATCGTCATACTCAAGGGTATGTTTACGGATGGAATAGTTTCTTTGTTCTACCCTTTTTTGTGCGGTCTCAATCGATCGGTTGAGCACTTTTGCTGAAATAGGCTGCCCTTCGGGAGGGCGAAACCGCTTGAGAAATGCCGTGAGTTTAGGGGAGGTGAAGAGGCGCATCAGTGAATCTTCAAAAGAGACATAAAACTTAGAAGATCCGGGATCTCCTTGCCTTCCACATCTTCCGCGCAGTTGGCGATCAATTCGCCTTGATTGATGACGCGCGGTCCCAATCACGTGCAAACCACCTATCTTAGCAACACCTGCTGCGAGCTTAATATCTGTGCCCCGTCCCGCCATGTTTGTGGCCACGGTAATGGCGCTTTCCCCCCCTGCTTGCGCAATGGTCTGAGCCTCTTCCAGGTGATTTTTGGCGTTGAGAACGGTATGTTTTAATTTGTTTTGGCGTAAAATACGGGACAACTTTTCCGAAATGTCAACAGATTCTGTCCCAACCAAGATAGGGCGTTTTTTTGCGTGGATTGCGAGGATGTCTTTGATAATGGCGCTGTACTTTTCCCTTTCCGTCATGTAGATTTCATCATCTTCGTCTCGACGGGCGCATTTTTTATAGCTGGGAATTTCGAGCACGTCAATTTTGTAGATTTGTTTGAACTCATTGGCTTCGGTCATTGCGGTCCCCGTCATCCCCGAGAGCTTGTCGTACATGCGAAAATAGTTTTGCAAGGTGATGGTTGCGTACGTTTGGGTTTCCCTTTGAATGGGCACATTTTCTTTTGCTTCAATCGCTTGGTGCAATCCGTCGGAAAAACGACGTCCCGGCTGTGGGCGCCCCGTATTTTCATCGATGATCACGATCTGTTTATCTGCAACGATATAATCGGTGTCTTTTTCCATCAGCAGATGGGCCCGCAGAAGTTGGCGCAGATTGTGTGCGCGCTCCTTTCGCCTACTATCTTCTGATTGGATAGCGATTTTTTGTTCGAGTTTTTCTTGTTCACTCCAATTGCTGTTTTGGTCGATTAGAGCGTATTCGTGTCCCAGATCTAGCATCACAAAGTCATCTGCGGCTCCCTTTTTCTCGCTAGACCAAAGCTGGATCCCTTTGTCTGTGAGTTCGTGGTCGCTTAAACGCTCGTCGACAATGATGTAAAGGTCTGAGAGCATTTGATGCCGCTCCTCTTTGTTGGGCTCCGCGTGAAAATAGGTTTCCCATTTCTCTAGATCTGCGCGTAAATCTGGGTGCTCTTTTACCCGTTTGAGAATCTTGTTGTTGGGTGTGCCTTTGCCCACCAGCCAAAGAGTTTTCATCGCTTCGACTACTTTTTTTTCCTCTTCCTTTGGAAGTTTTTCTAACTCTTTGCCCTCATCTAGGCGCCTCATTTGGCCGAGCACTTTATGCGCTTTAGAAGCGAGCGTATTACAGTAATCTCGCTGCATCCGCACCAAACGGAGCACAGAGTCTTTGAGTGTATCATACATTTGCTGAGAATGAAGAGAGGGCCCTGAGATGATCAGGGGGGTGCGCGCCTCATCAACTAGGACTAGGTCTACTTCGTCAATGATCACAAAGAAAAATCCCCGTTGACACTGTTCATGGGCGGAAAGGGCCATAGAGTTGTCACGCAAATAATCAAAGCCAAACTCAGAAGCGGTTCCATATACGATGTCCGCTGCGTAGATCTCTTTTCTCTGCTCTAAGGGGGTGCTATTTAAAAGAGCTTCAGATCTCAGACCAAGCCACCGGAAAATTGTTCCAATCCATTCGCAATCCCTTTTTGCCAAATAGTCGTTGACCGTCACGAGATGAACCGCCTTTTCGCTTAAGGCATTGAGGAAAAGTGGCATAGCAGCTGTAAGGGTTTTGCCTTCGCCAGTCATCATCTCTGCAATTGTCCCGTAGTGCATGGCGATGGCCCCGAGCAGCTGCACGTCGTAGGGAACCATGTCCCATTTCTGGCTGTAGCCCGAAACCTCGATCGTAGTCCCACACAACCTGCGACAGACATTTTTTACGAGAGCGTACGCCTCGGGGAGAAGTCCATCTAGCGTCTCCCCCTCTGCAATCCGTTTTCGGAAATGGGCAGTCTTTTGCCGGATCACATCTTCTGGCAGTACTTGATAGGTTTTTTCAATTTCGTTAATTTGTGAAACAATTTTTTGAAATTGGTTGAGACGACGGCTTTGCGCTGTACCAAATATTTTTTTTATTACACCGAGCATGCTCCCTCTAACAAGAAAAAAATTTACTTAATTGATTTGGCTGGAAAACCAATGCTATATCCGTGGACATGTACCAAGACTAAAACCAAAGCCCTTTTAAAAGGATTTCCGCACAGGCCAACTGGTGTGAGGGCCAAACACCTATTCTATCGTTTATTTAGCTAAGGAAGCAAGAACTAAGTAAGCAGCGCTCTTCTGCCCGACCTCCAAACGGGAGTAGAATTTTCCCCTTTTTAGGATAAAAAGGGGGCCTTTGATTAAAAAAAAGGGTTTATGGTTTTTAGCCTCAGGCTTAGATTTTTAGCTATTTTGACACTTTGGCTTGGCCTTATGCTGTGGCAATTGACAAAATTTCCACTTCATGATTTTCTTTGCAGTGTTGCTAAGAAAATGGCGAAATAAGGCCCCAAATCAACGGCAGACTGCTCTATGAGTTTTCCCCCTTCCTCCCCCTTTGCCCGAAGCTTGTAATTTGATGAAAATGCGCGATATCTATTACCTTGATCGGTCGACAGGTAAAATTGAAAAAGAGCCGATTTATGGAAAGTTTTTTATTGAAGCCCTCTACGGCAGCTCTATTTTGTCCACCTTGTGTTCTTTTCTAGTTTTGCCGCTTGTCTCCCGGTTTTCTTTTTTTTCCCGTCTGTATGGTCGCTTGCAAAAAGGGCGCAAGAGCAGAGAAAAAATCCGCTCTTTCATCAAAAAATTCAATGTTGACGCCAGTGAATTTGCTCAATTACCTGAAGAGTTTCCCTCATTCAATGAATTTTTTATTCGTAAACTCAAACCCTCTTCCCGCCCCTTGGCAATAGGACCGCAAATAGCGACCCTTCCCGTCGATGGGCGTCATCTTTTTTACCCCTCCTTGGCAAAGACAAGTGGATTTTTCGTCAAAGGAAAGAAATTTGATCTCAGAGAGCTTTTGAAAGATGACCTTTTATTTGAGTCTTACAAAACCGGAAGTTTGGTGATCAGCCGCCTTTGTCCCTCCGACTACCACCGTTTTCACTTTCCCATTGATTGCACTCCGGGCAAACCTTGCGCAATCAATGGGACGCTCTACTCGGTAAATCCAATTGCTTTACGGCGCAATATCACGATTTTAAATGAGAATAAACGGATCATCACGCGGCTAAAGAGTCCCCGATTTGGAACCGTGCTTTTTATCGAAATAGGAGCTACCTTTGTGGGGAGTATTAGACAAACCTACAAGCCCGGTCGCTTTTATAAAAAAGGGGAAGAGAAGGGGTACTTTCAGTTTGGCGGGTCTTGTGTTTTGATGCTGTTTCCGAAAGGTGCGATCGCTTTTGACGTCGATCTTGTCCAAGCTTCAGAAAATGGATGGGAAGTCAAAGCAAATATGGGAGAGTCATTTGGAAGTGCACTTGGATGAACAAGTAGGTGAAAAAAGCGCAATCGACCAGATGGTATCTGATGCCGTAGGCATACCCATGGCACGGGAGTTGATGGAAAAAGCGCGCAGTGGACATCTGTGTGTGCGTAAAAAAGCAGAGGGCGCGTATCCACTCAAAGGGGATGAGATGTGGTTTGATGGCTGCGTAGGGCAGTGGGGTGATTTGTTATACTTGCAGAGGTGTTGGGTGATGGAATCGCGGGCTGTGCGCGCTTTTAAAAGTTTAATGGTAGATGTCAAGCCGCTTGACATGAGGGGGGGCGCTGGACTCACCAAGGAGCAATTACGCGCTGTCAAAAAGGGGTTGAAAAACTCTGTTTTTTGCTTTTCCGGAGGGCCTGGAACGGGTAAAACCCATGCGGTCGCAGAGCTCGTGCGCCTGTACGGAAGGAAAGATGTACTGCTCACAGCTCCCACTGGGAAGGCGGCTATGCAACTCAAAGCAAAAGTTGGTGTGGGAAAAGGGGGGACGATGCACCGGTTGCTCGGCATAAAAAGTGTGCGCGATATCATCTGGACAAACGCCCGTTTATCTGCTGGTTTGATTGTCGTCGATGAGTGCTCTATGATCGACATAGGGATGTGGGGCGCTTTTCTCAGTGCGATCCAAAAAGGAACTCGTCTTATTCTCGTGGGAGACCCCAACCAGTTGCCCCCAATTGGAGTGGGATCATTTTACAAAGAAATTTGCCAGTGGATCAGCCGAGACCGGTTTGCGTGCCTACAAAAGTGTATGCGTAGTGATCGAGCAGAAATTGTAGAGATGGCAGAGCGAGTAAAAAGGGGGATTCCCATCAAAGGGAGACCTCTCAAGGAAATAGATATCAATCAATTTGCCGACCATTTTCGGCAGGAAAATTTTCGCATTTTGTCCTGTATGCGCCGGGGCCCTTATGGAGTAGAAGCGATCAATCGCCACATGATAGAAGTATTTGAAAAAAAGTGGCAAAAAGGGGAGTGGCACATTCCCGTGATTGC
Source organism: Simkania sp. (assembly GCA_027942475.1). Taxonomy (GTDB): domain Bacteria; phylum Chlamydiota; class Chlamydiia; order Chlamydiales; family Simkaniaceae; genus JANQSR01. The sequence goes on from JAQFVP010000001.1 coordinate 64,752, forward strand.
GACAAAAACATGTGATGAATATGGGGTAAGCAATGGAGAATTAGGCAAGCTCATCAAAAAGAAAGGGTCTAGTGGTGCGGGCGATATTTTGTGTTTTGAAAGTGGTGAGATTTTAGCTGCGTGTATGCCCGAATTTGAGATTGCCTATGCCCTCTCTGTGCACAAGAGTCAGGGTAGCGAATATGATCATGTTGCGCTTATCGTTCCCCCGGGATCAGAAGTGTTTGGGCGGCAAGTACTTTACACGGGGATTACTCGAGCCCGAGCTTTTCTAGACCTTTATGGAGAGAATACAACACTTAGGATGTGTATCGAAAAAACGGAGGAAACGCTATCTGGAATCGGGAAAAAATTGCGGTGTCTGTGGTGTGTAGATCCTTAACTTTTTTACTTGCTTTTCTGCTTTCTACCTCCCTTTTAATCGGTGCGAGCGAGCCAATCTCCATACAAAAAAGGGTCGAGCAGATCATTGAACAATCGGCTCCCATGGCCCAAGTCGGGATTGTAGCGCTTTCGCTCAAGGGAGAAGGCGCGTATCACCGCAATCCAGACAAGCTTTATGTCCCGGGAAGCGCGTTAAAGCTATTTGTTGCAGCAGCTGCTCTTGATTTGATGGGGCCAGACTATTGCTTTGCAACGCAGATCGTGACGCAAGGGGTAGTCGAAAATGAAGCGCTTGTTGGCGATTGTTACTTGATCGCATCGGGGGATCCCTCTTTAGACCTTCCCGGACTGACAAAGCTCATTTTGGGACTCAAAGCCCGGGGGATCAAAAAAATCAAAGGAAATTTCTTGCTCGATGTGAGTCTCTTTGATGATATCGCTCAAGGTCCTGGTTGGATGTGGGATGAAAAGCCCAGTTTTTGGTGTTCCCCTCTCGATGCGCTCAATGTGGAGCACAACTGTATCTTTTTTGAAATAGGCCCCGGATTGGAAATGGGTCAACCCTGCCGCGTTCATGTTTACCCCGAATTTGAGGGTCTCGAAATCATTAATCGATCTGAAACGGGCAACAAAAAAGAGCAAATTGAAGTGCGCCGTTTATCTACTCATCGGTTTGAATTGGTGGGCTGTATGGGCCTTTTAGAAGAAAAAGTGCACCGTTATGTTCCCGCTTGCCCCCCTCGCCTACTCGCACAAAACCTCTTAACTACTTTGCTTAGGCAAAACCAAATCGAGCTCGAGGGAACGATCGAGGAGGGAAAGGCTCCGAGATCTAGAGCTGTTTTGGCAACCTATCAATCAAAACCTCTATCAGAGCTTCTCAAACAATTGCTCAAGCAATCGGACAACTTGTATGCGGATGCACTTTTCAAAAAAATTGGTGCTATTCGCTACCAAAAGCAAGGCACATGGCACACAGGAAGAAGGGCTATGTGTGAGTTTTTAAGAAAAAAAGTTGGGTTGAATACGGAGAGGATGGTGATTGTGGATGGTTCTGGAACATCCCGTTACAATCTACTTTCCCCCAAGCAGATGGCCCTCTTTTTGCAATGGGTAGATCGGGATTTTCCCCAAGGAAAATGGATCAAACAAGCACTCGCACGGGGAGGTGTAGACGGGACTTTAAAAAATCGAATGCGCACACCTGATTTGAAAAACAAAGTGCTTGGGAAAACGGGAACGATGACTGGGATCTCCTCCCTTTGTGGTTTCTTGGGAGAGGAAATCGCCCTTGTGATCTTTGTCAACAGCTATGTGCAATCGGGAAGGGGGATCAAAAAAAACTTAGAAGATCAAGTGTGCAAAGCGCTTTTGCAGTTCCCCCCTCCCCTTTTTGCGGATGCAAAGTGATCAAAAGGGCCCTTGCACTAGTGGGGTTTGCCTAGCTGTTTTAAAATGCCGATTTTTCCAGGAGGTGTTGCATAATGAACAATCAGAGGGTCTGGATTTGCAAAAGTGATGTAGCCTGGGATGTAATTGTAATCGGTGGACAGTTCGTAGATATTAAATTGCTCTTCTTGGATGGTTCGGTTTAAAACGTCTTGATCAGAAAAGAAGAGATGGTTTCTCTTTTTGCAGTTGTCTTTCCATTTTTTGAGGACGGGAGAGTTTTTGGCGTAGACAAAAATACCCGCTTGGTAGGCAGATTCGCGGTGTTTGAGGATGCCGAGGTAGAGTCTCAAATAGTACCCACGCGGCGTGTCTTTGCACAGCGCGAACCCCTCGGGGGCTTTTTCCAAAGCGGTAAAAAAGGGGGACAAAGGCTTTTTTACTTGACCATCTAGGTCAATCCAAATCGTTTGATCAAAAGGGGTGGAGGAGCAGAAAAATGGTTTACAAAACCAGATTTTTCGAAAATGCAGTGCACTTTTGTTGTGGATGGTTTCCCAGATCGTAAGAAGGCGGGGGTCAATTTTTTCATTTAGAGTGATCACGGGCTCGTCTGTATCGGCAGAGAGAACCTCCCCCTTGGAAGCGCACCACATTTGGGCGCTTTTTGTCATGCCAAAATCGCAAAAAACAACGGGATAGGAGTTATGGCGAGAGTAGTTTTCCCACCACCACTTGAGCATCCATTCGTGTCTTTCGTCGCAGCCAGTGAGCACTCCTCGTATGGTGTCCATAACTTATTTGATACTGCAGATGAGATTAAATCTCATCAACTTTTAAGAGGGGATCAATCTCTAAGCAGATTGCTTTTGAAGGGCGGTGAGGCTCTTTTTGACGCGAGCGGCTTTGTTTTTTTTGTAAATCCCTTTTTTAGCCCCTTTGTCTACAAGACTGTACACCGCTCTTTTTGCAAGGTGGACCTTTTCGGTCTCTTGCTCATCCAAAGCTTTTTTGAAGCAGCTCATCGCTGTGCGAAGACGGGATTTAAAAGAGCGGTTAACCGCTCTTTTCTTTTGATCTTGGCGAACCCGTTTTTGAGAGGTAGGACATTTTTTCCTTTTTTTCTGATCGGCCATGAGTTTCTCGATTTGGTGGTCAGGTAATAATTTTTTAATAGCCGAGTATAGCAATAAGGAAGGTAGGAGTCAAATGGTTTGCAAAGTTAATGCGTAACTGGGCAGTAGGAGAAAAAAGGGCAAATAAAGAGTCATTTCGACACCGATTCCACTTGCCGATGACATATTTCACTGTGATTAGCACATGAAGTTGCTTTCTCACTTGACTTTTACAGGTAGCCTTACCAATACTCATGTGGAGTGCAGTAGAAGCTTTTTTTCCGTAAAGTAAAATATTGACCCGTCCCGCTTCTCCATGTTGTCGTACTAAAAGGCCTTTGGCTTAAATTTGCCTTTTTTTAATAAGCTAATACTCATAATATGAGCTTTTTTAAGACAGAGCCGTTTTGTGAGATAGACAGTTTCAATCGAAGAAAAATATCCCCAGGAGAATATGAGCAAGGCCCCTTTTAATCAGGGATTCGATCCTCAGCATCAACAGAAAATTGAAGAGCTCGTGGCGATTGCCAAAGAGCAAGGGCACATCACTTATGAGGAGATCAATGAAATTCTTCCGATGAATTTTGATTCTGCTGAGCAAATTGACGAAGTGCTCATTTTTCTCAGTGGGATGGATATCCAAATATTCAATCAATCAGAAGTTGAACGGCAAAAAGAGCGGAAGAAAGAAGCAAAAGAAATGGAGTCCCTCCCCAAACGGATGGAGGGGGGCTCAGATGACCCGGTTCGGATGTATCTCAAGGAAATGGGGTCGGTCCCCCTCCTTTCGAGAGAGGAAGAGGTTGAAATTTCCAAGCGGATCGAAAAAGCGCAGATGCAAACCCAAAAAATCATCATGCGGTTTCGGTATTCGACGCGGGAAGCCATTTCGATCGCTCATTATCTGATTCAAGGAAAAGAGCGTTTCGATAAGATCATTGCTGAAAAAGAGATTGAAGATAAAAATACCTTTCTCAAGGTCCTCCCCCGCCTGTGTGAGTTGCTCAAAAAAGAGGACCAAATTTTAGAAAATCTCCTGATCAAATCCAAAGATGACACTCTGAGTAAAGTGGAGCGGATCAAGCGATCTGAAGAGATCGAAAAATGCAATATCCGTACTCAGGCATATCTTAGACAGATGCACCTTCGCCACAATATCACCGAAGACTTTGGAGAGATGATCCTCACCTCTTACGAGCGTTTTTTGGCCCTAGAAAAAGAAATTCAAGAGCTTATCCCCCGCTCGGAGAAAAATCGGTTCGCAAAAGCGAAGCTCTTATCTGCTTTGCGTAAGCTCTCAAAAAGGGAGTTGGCCGCCGGTCGGGTTCTGGATAAATTTAAAAAAGATGTCCGCATGCTGCAGAGATGGATGGATAAGAGTCAAGAAGCCAAACGGGAGATGGTGGAATCCAATTTGCGCCTAGTTATCTCAATTGCCAAAAAATACACAAACCGGGGTCTCTCTTTTCTCGATTTAATCCAAGAAGGAAATATGGGGCTGATGAAGGCTGTTGAGAAATTTGAGTACCGTCGCGGGTATAAGTTCTCCACCTATGCCACTTGGTGGATTCGCCAAGCAGTGACCCGCGCGATTGCCGATCAGGCGCGCACAATTCGCATTCCAGTGCATATGATTGAGACGATCAACAAGGTGCTGCGCGGCGCAAAAAAACTGATGATGGAAACGGGGCTAGAACCCACCCCAGAAGAACTCGCCGCAGAACTGGGATTGACCCCCGAGCGGGTCCGTGAAATCTATAAAATTGCGCAGCATCCTATTTCTTTGCAGGCCCAGGTGGGTGATAGTGGGGAGAGCCAGTTTGGAGACTTTTTGGAAGACACTACAATCGAGTCCCCGGATGAAGCAACCGGTTATTCGATTTTAAAAGATAAAATGGGAGAGGTTCTTTCCACGCTCACTGATCGAGAACGCACCGTTTTGATTGAACGTTTTGGCCTCTTAGACGGCAAACCCAAAACGCTTGAAGAAGTGGGTTTGCGCTTTAAAGTCACAAGAGAGCGCGTACGCCAAATTGAAGCAAAAGCGCTTCGAAAGATGCGTCATCCCACCCGTTCAAAACAACTGCAGGCCTTCCTCGATATTATTGACGAGGATTAAATGTTTAAATGGATGATCAGCTTATTTTTTTAGGGAATTTTTGAAAGTTTTTTTCCACGCAGCCTATGCTGCGTAAAAAAATGGGCTAAAAAGAAAATTTTTATTTTAAAAATCTCAAAACATCTAGTAAATTAAGCAAAACAAAATCATTTTGAGGTGAAATATGGCTATTTCTTTTGTCTCCCCCCTAAGTAATCCCTATCCACACGTTGAAGCCTTGCCAAGTGGGCAGGGAGGCAAAGCAACTGAGGATGCGACCAAACAGGGTAACAAAGAACGCTCAATTGTTCACGTCCTTAGCGATATCTCTTTTACAGTGAGTTGTGCATACCATGCATTGAGTGCGCCATTTCTTTTTATCCCTTCGGTGGGATTAGGGGCGCTTACTGCCTCCGCCTCTTGCCCTCGTAATAAAGAAAAAAGAGAAAAAATATTAAAGGAGCTACAGGATCCCTCTTGCTCAGCGGTGCTTAGCTCAGCGATGGTCGGCTCAGTCGCTCTCAACTGTTTTACACCTGCATCCTATGTCGCTTGTCATGCTTTCTCCTCCCTCTCCGCTGGTTGGTTGGCAGGCAATAGTCTATACTGCAGCCTAGAAGAGGACTCTATTTTCCGAAGGCAAGTGGACGCCATAAACGATACACTTTCTTCCACCCTCAATTTTGCTATTAGCAAGATACCCCACCAAATCCAAAAAAGCACATAAACCAAGTAGCCATTTCTTGTTGTAGATGATCTGTTCATACCCACAAAATTGGGCACTTTTGCCCTTTCTTGGGTTTATTTTTTTGTAAAACCCCCTTCGGCAATCATAGAAAAGCGCAACTCTGGGCTTGCTCTACCATTTTTTTTGCACACACTTCTCAACTATGCTAGGCAAAGATCACCCGAGGCGGGCAAAGAAGATGCCGTTTCCAAGTTGCTTTTTAGTAGGCAGTCGGGAACAGTCGGGTACTTTAAGCGAAACTCGAGCATGTCATAAACAATTCTGCCTATAAACAGATTACATACTATAAACAAACTATTTATCATGCTGATTTCTATGCCAGCGCGCGAGATATTAGCGGCCCCATGTATGCAATAGGCTAAGTCCATTTTAACGCGCTCACAAGCCATTTCTTTATTTTTCTTGTTTAAAGCGATTGTAATAGGAAATAATATAGAGTGAAACAGAGAATAGGCGAGTCCCCCAGTCATTTCAGCCAAGCCAAGTGTCCCACGCGATGCACCGGATAAGATGGAGATACCCGGAATTTTTCCCCAATAATTCAAACATTTTTCCAATTTTTCAAGATTTTCATTTATTTCTTTATAGTTTGGGTTTACAACACAAGAAAGTGTATGGATTGCATCTCTCAAATCATTCACGAATTTTTTCGCAGTATCCCAACACCATTTCAAAATATCCCAACATAATTTTAAAAAAGGATCAATCTTTGTTAGCGCTGTTTTAACCAAGCTGATACCCCAATCGTACAGAGCGTGCATTGCATTTTTGAAAATGCCCGCGACCTTGTCCAAAATAGCCATGCACCATTCGAAAGAATCGCACGCGATTACCCTGTCCTTAAGTGAGTTGACACCCCTTTTTGCATCCTGCTTACGCACTTTGGAAGGGTCCTTTGTTGCATCGGATGGACTGTGAGGCGCAACCTCATCTGTTTCGTCCATGTATTCGACCAAATTTTCGCAAGCTAGCCCTTCTTTTGTGCCTTCAGAAGATGTTTTGTATAAGCTATCTTCCTCTTTATCCAAGGGGGTTTTTAGCCCTTCCTTTGCCGCTTCAAAATCTGTTTCTTCTTTTGTCTCTTCAAAAGAGCTATCGAGGGATTCATTAGATAAATCTTCTGTGGGCAGTGGGATAAAAGCTACAACGCACTCCTTTACATTTGTTGGATTATTTGAGCATGTAGGCTCTGTAGAACTTGCGTGCACAAAGGGTGTTTGCCCTTCGTCTGTAACTTCAGAAGGCGATTGAGTAAAAGTTGAAACATCCTCGAAGTATCTATGAGCAAAGTCTTTTGTAATCGCTCGAGTAAAAGTTGAACCGTTCCCCTCTTCTTCTTCAAAAGAGCTACCGAGGGATTTATTAGATAAATCTTCTGTGGGCAGAAGCAGGGGATTGGTATGAACTTTTACAGGGGGTACATACGTTTTATCTGAATCAAAAGAACTTGTGTGCACAAGGGCTAGTCCTTCCTTTGCAGCTTCAAAGGACGCTTGCGTAAAAGTGGAAAAGCTTTTCTGTACATCTGGGCGATCTGAGATATCGCTTGTCTGATTGGGGGAGAATGCAGCATCTGTAAATGGAGCAGGAGATGCTTTTGGAAAAGCACCTTTGGGAAGCAGAGGGGTAGCAGGATTTTTTACAAAAGTTACATACATTTTATTTGAAGCAAAAGAACTTGTGCCTGGAGAGGTGCCTTTAACAAGCAGCGGGTTGGCTTGACTTTTTATGCGAGATACTAAATTCATTGCCTTTTTTGAAAAAAAAGAACTTTTTGATAAAGCAGACTTAATAGGTAAATTTTGGGCCCCACTTTTTATAAAACAAATTGCATTCATTTTTTATTCCTATAAAATATTGATTTTTTATTTATAACAAAATGTATATTAATAAATAATTAATAAAAAGTGAATAAAATTGATAAAAATATATTATTTTTAATAAAAGTAATATAAATATTTATTTAATTATACATCTTAATTAAGAAAGTCCCTGCATCTGGTGACTTTCACTGCAGGGGGCGCTCCTAGGCCGCCCCTTTGCTATACTATTCTTCGCACACTCCTAAACCGCACTAGATAGTGGTGCAAAATTTTTTCTTATTAAAGCGTCGGGAACAGTTGGGTATTTTAAGCGAGCCCCGGCCATGTCATAAATAACTCGACCTAGAAACGGAACAACTCTACCTAGCAGCGGGTTACTTACCTTGTTGATTTCTATACCAGAGCGCAAGATGTTCGCAAAACCATGTATACAATAAGCTAGGTCCATTTTAACACGCTTAGCAGCCACTTCTTTGTTTTTAGGTTTCGTAATAGACAATAATATTAAATGAAACAGCGCATAGGTAAGTCCCCAAATGATCTGATTTAATCCGAATACCACACGGATTGCACCGGATAATGTAGAAATAACGGGAAGTTTTCCGTAAATATTCAAATATCCTTCGAGCTCATCAAATTTTTCATTTATTGCTTGGTAGTCTGGGGTTGCAATAGTATGAAAATTTTTTATTGCACCCCTTAAATTGTCCTTGCCCTTTTGCCAAACATGTATCAAGCATTTTACAGGAGGAAAGGCCTCAATTCCCCTCTTCCTATTTTCGCATGTTCTGAGCTCTTCGTCTGCTAGTTTAGAATTTTCCGTGCAGGAGGTATCCTCCCCTTTGACCAAATCTGCAGTATCTACGTGAGGATTCCCGACCGAGGTGCTGTTGTCTTGATAAATAGAAGGGTGAGATAAACTAGGAGAACTTGCGTGTGAAAAATCGTTTAGTGTGCATATTTGACTGTTCCTTATTAAAAAAGACATTTTGTACCTTATTTTTTAATAAATTAATTGTTTTTAATAAATAATTTTGCATTCTGTTTAATTTTACTAAGTATTTATTAAAAAAAACAACTTTTTTAATAAAATAATTAAAAAATAAAAATTTTTTATAATTATAATTTAATTGTTTGTGTAATTATTGATTTAATAAATAAAATAATAATTTTTCACAAAATAAAAATTTTTTTATATATATGTTTTAATTAATGATTTAAATAAGAAAACCCAGAATCTAGTGACTTTCATGTTGTTGAAGCAGGTTTTTCCTTGGGTATTAGAGACAACAAGCGAGGAAAAAGATGTAATTGGCCTAAGAAAGGGCAATGGGCGAATGATCAGCAATGGGGGAAAGATTTTGTTCTTCCACATTTTCTCTTGGGCTCGGATATTCCAAGCGAAAACTGAAATCGTAAACAAGTCTACCCAGATAAAGATCACCGATCATACTCGCTTCTATGCTAGCGCGCAAGATGTTAGCAAGTCCATGTATGCAATAGGTTAAATCCATTTTAAGACGATCAAGAGCTATTTCTTTCCCATTCTCTCTTACAATTATTGTAATAGGGAATAATATTAAATGAAACAGTGCATAGGTAAGCCCTCCAACGATTTGTATTAAGCCCAATTTCGCACGAACTAAACTGGATAACACACAGATAAAGGGAATCATTCCGTAAAGATTCAAATATTTTTCCAATTTAGCAAGAGTTTCATTTATTGCTTTATAGTCTGGGTGCACGGCAGTCTTAAGAGTGTTGATTGCATCTTTCAACGAGTCTTTGATTTTTTGTAAAATATTTGTCAGCGATATTGCAGGAGCTAAGCTCTGGCTGGCCCCCTCGCTACCGGTTTGCACAAGGCCTTGCACTGCGCCGTCAGCAACTGAATTTTCGGAAGTGGCTGAAGGGTATCTTAGACACTCTGGAACAGTCGGATATCCCAGTCGAAGCCCGATTGCATCATAGAGAACTCTGCCTATATAAAGATCGGTTATCTTGCTCATTTCTATGCTAGCGCGCAAGATGTTAGCGAGCCCGTGTATGCAATAGGCCAAATCCATTTTAAGACGCGCAAAAGTTATTTGTTTCCCGTTCTCCTGAAGGCCTATTGTAATGGGCGATAACATCAAATGAAACAGCGCATAGGCAAGCCCGCCAACGATTTGCATCAATCCCAGTTTCGCACGAATGAAACCGGATACCATACAGATAAAAGGAATTTTTCCGTAAAGATTCAAATATTTTTCCAATTTTTCAAGATTGTTATTTAGTGCTTCATAGTCTGGGCTTATAGCAACCAACGTAGTATTGACAGTATTTGTTACTCGGTTGAAACCAAATTGTAACAATCTATAAAATATGGAAAGAAGCTGCGCCATGCTCTCATACACTCTAAGGGCAACCACTGTGCCGATCTGAGGGATGCTGCGAGCAAATGTGGAAAGACGCTGCGAAGAGCTCTCACAACTTCTCCAGGCAACCACTGTACCGGTGCGAGCAAGCCCCAGCACTTCACAAGCACAATCTTGTCCTTCGGAGGTAATCTCCGAAACGGTCTCATAAAGATTGCAGACAAGCTCCCTAATGATTTGATAGGGGCTAAAAAAAGCCCCCGCAACTCTGGAGGCAGGTGCCGAAGCGCCCTGATTCGCGCTGTCATTCGCTATGGGCTGCACAATGTGATTCATTACGGTTTGACTATGTTGCGCACTAAACTGGAAGCAACTGGCACATAAATCGCGAGATACTCGCACAATTGATAGCTGAAGCCCGGTTAATCCACTTTCTTGCAGCTCGACAGCTCGGCCCCGAAGCGCATTCGCATTTTGTACAGTATCCTCTTGAAGAAGCCGCATACCATCTTGAAAGTGTGTGAAAAACAGTTGTATCAAGGACGCAAGCGCAACTGCGGAGCTGCGACTCTGCGCACCAAGCTGCAAGAAAATACCAGTTATTCGCGCAGCGTATGGGGCAGGCCCATTTGATCCATTTGTTTCTACTTTAAGGCTAAGAGCTGCTTTTTGAAGTTTCTTCCTTGATGTGAGCTCTCTAATCGTTGACTGCAAGTTGTTTTCTAAGTGTTGCAGAAGAGATCTTTCGTTTTCCATAAGGGGGGAGCTGCTGCCCCCTATCGATCGCAACTGCTCCAATTTTTGTGTTATGCATTCGATCAAATTTTCGAGGGTGCTCAGCTCTTCATCTGTTATTTCAGAAGGCGCATCGAAGAAGATATCTTTTTCTTCATCCAATTCTGCATTAGAGTTACCCAAGCATTGATTGGCTAGAGATTTTGTAATTAATTGGGCGGCAGTGCAAGCATCCCCTTGCAAAGTGATCGATCTATCCGAGATGCCGTTTTCCTGGTGATTGAGTGCTATACAATCTCCGAGTGAAGTACTAGAAGGTGTTTGTGAAAAAACGTCTAGTCTAATCGGTTCTTCCTTTTCTATTTCGGAAGACGGACGCTTGATAATAATAGGAGGTTCTCTATTACAATTATAGTTATTAAAAATTTCTAAACTCATTTGTTTTTTTATTTTATTTTCGAACAAATTAACATTTTAACAAAAATAAAATAAAAAGTAAAGCTTTTAAGAAAAAAAATATTTAAAGTCAACCATTTTTTTATAAAAATTATTTTAATTTTTATACTGATTAAAAAAGAATAATTATTCTGTTTAAAGCCGGAGAAATAATCCTTCTTCTGAAAAAATTGGGCACGAGCATGCCTCTACTTTTAGCAAAGGAAAGGAAGAAAAAATTTCTTGAGTATAGAAAGGTCTCCAAAGAGATAAAAAGGAAGAAACTTTGCAACAATTGCAAAGATAAGACGCAAAAAGAGGATCACAAAAAGCCTTAAAATATATAGGCCCTCAAAACTAGAGGGCCTAATTAGTCATCCTAAAAGTATTCGCCTTTAGGCTAAGGGAGTAATCATTATGCAATTACACTTGTGCGGCCCGTTAAATCGGCCCCCTCTGCTCCGTTTATTACTGCAGAAGCGGCTTCTCTGTTTTCAAACACCTCGATAGTAAATGTTGCTTTAGAACCGTGTTTTGCTTCGAGCTCTTCTAGTAGAGGATTTTGATTGCTCTTGTTCCAGGGATCTATAAACTCTACATAGTCCACATCCCTTACTCCCCCTAGTACATCAGTCTCTTGTCTCGTAATGACCATTGCATTGAATGCGTGCGCTGTTGTTCCGGCCATCGTTTTATAATCAGTAGAATGTATGAGATAATGTCTTTCCGCCTCCTCCGTCTCACTGTTTTTTGTCTCGCGAAAATGGTCGAGTATCTTTTTCCCCACATCTTTAAGGCTGTCTGTTGTGCCGATCGTGACCATTTCCCCACCTCCAAAAACGTGCTGCGCAACTTGATCAGACGGGGTGTTCCTAAAGTGATTGTTTACAGAGATCTGGTGTTTTCCAAACTTGGCAGTGTGTAGAAAGGCGTGTGCTAGCCAATCGCAATTTCCGCTAAAGTGGATCCAGGCATTACTGACGCGACTAGCAATTTTTTTGAGCACTTTTTTCGCCTCGAGTGCATCCGGGTGTCGTATTTTTTCTATGTCATCCCTGGCGGATTTTTCAGATATATTTAATTTGCTATATGGAAAATTGATCGTATCAAACACTCTTTCTGGCTTCGCGTATGGGTATCTCTGCGGGTATAGCTTAACGGGAATTACTCCCGATGCTTTCCGCTCGGTGAGTCCCTTCATGTCTATTTTTTTTGGGTTAGAGCGAATGACAAGAGGGTCATTGTTTCGATATAAGGAAGAAAAAATTTTTAATACAAGGCGAGCGATCCTGCTGAGAAGTGAACTTTCTTCCAAGAGACTTTCTTGTGATCCTCGATCAATAGGACCAATACGCTCGTAACCAATAGTTTGTGATTTATTAGTTTCATTTATTGTCATTTATTTCCCCCAAATATTTATTATATTTTCGATTGTTACCAATATTTTAACAAAAAAATGACTTTAATTAAATATATATTTTTTAAATTAAGTATAATTAAATCATTCAATATGAATTAATTATGATATCATCTGTAATAAAACAGATATATATCAAAATAAAATAGAACAGACACAAAAAATAGGGGAAAATTTGTAATTATTTCTTTATAAGTAAAATAGATATTTTACGTGCTCGAGCACACGATCTGTGCGTATCAATAAGAGAGAGTTGTGCGCGCTTTTATCTATTTGGTATAGAAAAAAGTGTTGCCCAGGAGATCTATACCCTTATCAACGCCCCCTATTGACGCAGCTGAGATTTTTCTAGACATTATAAAATAGTTTTTTTATAGGATTCAATATGAAACAACGGAGCATTTTTTATGTCCAGCCTGCCCTTCATTTTTTTCTCATTCCTATTTGCCTATTTTTTCTCTGACTTGGAATCGGCCACGGTGGTGAATACCGCCTCCGAGTTAGAAGCTGCGATTATCGATGCCAATGAGGGGAATGAAACGCTCATTGAACTCGGTTCCACGATTAATTATGCACAGCTATTTCACGTGCTTAATGCCAATAGTGCATTGGAACCTACCAACCAAAAGTTTACCATAGATGGGGCTGGATTTACCATGTCGCAGACGGGCCATTTGCCTGGATTTTTTGTCCGAGGGGGGACCGGAACGTCATCCTGGCGACGGCAGGTGTCGCAAAAGGCCTTGAAAAG
>JAQFVP010000021.1 GCA_027942475.1 Simkania sp.
AACTGGAAGAATTTCCAGAATCTTTCGTTAAAGAAAGAAGCTCATCCCCTTTAGGAGATTGAGAGCTGTCACTTAATAATTTTATTATCAAAAGTTTAAAAGTCGACTTGTAACGGTTTAAAGAGTTTGAGCTATCTGTTTTTCAAAGGCCCATTGGGGTGTATTCTTATGTAAAGATCAGCTATCCTTATCACCTTATGAAAACAACACTTGCTCTGATTGGGCGGCCCAACGTGGGTAAATCTGCCCTTTTTAATCGCATTTTAGGCAAAAGAATCTCGATTGTTGACGAAAGAGAGGGGGTCACGCGTGACCGTCTGTATGGGAAAGGGGAGTGCTTTGGCCGCTCTTTTCAAATTATCGATACGGGGGGAATAGACCCAATGAAAAAGATTCTATTTGCCAAAGAAATTGAGCGGCAAGCAGATATAGCTGCTCAAGAGGCCCATTGTCTCATCCTTGTCGTAGATGGAACAGTGGGTGTAACCCACTTTGATGAGCAAATCATTCGCGCTTGTAAGCGGATCAAAAAGCCGCTTTGCCTAGCTGTTAATAAAATCGATGCAAAGCACCAAGAGGGGCTTATCGCCCCTTTTTATCGACTTGGGGTGGCAGATGTGATCCCCGTATCTGCCGTGCAGGGGAGAAATATAGCCGAACTGCTCGAAAAAGCCCTTGGTTTTTGTCCGAAATCAGAGCAAAAAACAGCCTCGGCTTCTAAGATGAAAGTGGCATTCATTGGGCGTCCCAATGTGGGTAAATCCACGATGATCAATCAGCTTGCAGCTAGTGAGCGGTGTATTGTGAGCGCACTGCCCAGGACAACTCGGGAGAGCATCGAGGTAGATGTTTTCCATCTTGATGAGACAATCACTTTTATTGATACAGCTGGAATCTGTCGAAAACAGGCCGAATCAGAAACGGTGGATAAGTTTGCCGCCATGCGGACGCAAAGCAGCATTGAGCGCGCCGATCTTTGTGTGCTCATGCTCGATGCAAGGTCGGGATTGTCCCAAAGAGAAAAGCGAATGATCAAACAGGTCGAAACCGCAAACAAGGGGTGTCTTCTCTTTTTTAACAAATGGGACCTAATCAAAGGGGTGCGAATGGAGCATTGCTATAAGCAGCTAACAGCGCACATTCCCTTTGCTCAGCATTGCCCCATCCTTTTTGGCTCTGCCAAAACAGGACGATCCTGTGAAAAGCTCTGCGCCTCTTTAGATCAGATGCACTCCGATTTTTGTCAGCGCATTACGACCGGGGAGATGAATCGATTTTTAAAAGAAGCGCTGCAAAGGCGCTCCCCTCCATCGATCCAAGGAAAAAGGCTTCGCATTTATTATATGGCACAAATTGCGACTGCGCCGCCGCGATTTCTTTTGTTCATCAATGATAAAAAACGTGTGAGCAGCACCTACGCGAAATACCTCGTTAACCAAATGCGCAGTTTCTACCGTTTTTCGGGCATCCCGCTTCTTCTCAGTTTTCGCGAAAAAAAGGGGCTGCAATCTCATCCAAGCATATCCGTTTAGTGGACGCCCACGTTAAAATTTTTCCCATCTACAAAATCCATAAGCATGCATGAACGCCTTACCCAGAACCTCTAGTAAATCCAGTTTGTGAATCTCTCTAAAACGATCTCACACGTTCATTCTAAAAACTGTCAACAGGGAAAAAAAACTTAGTAGGTGGGGTCTGACTTGAATAAGATGCCTCCATAGCGTACCGTGCGATATACCCACGGATCCTCGTTTTCGCGGAGTAGGCGATCGCACCCCATAATAAGCCCTTTGATAAATCCGTAGCGACGCATGGCGATGAGCATATAACGGGAACTCGTAGGACGAAAGTGGCTACGAGGACCATCAACTGGAGATAGTACATTTTGGTGAAAGAGGATAACTTGTTCGGCGAGTCGGGTCAGTTTCCCCCTTTGTTTGGGTAACGGAGGGTGATCGTTTGCGGGTTTGATGAGTGCGGAGTCCCTGCCCCAGGGCTCTTGATACATTTTTTCCGCATGCACCAAAAGGGGAACAGTTATCATAAAAAGGGCTAAAGCGTGCCCGAGTAGACAGGAGAAAAAAATCGGTTTAAAATCCATATTTGAGCATCAGAACAGGAAAAAGTTTGTCACGGTTGAGCTTGGGGTAGACCAAGGTTTCATATAGCCTTTCGTTATAAAATTTTGCGGACTCTCCTCCCCCATAGATCCCCCCGAAATACCATCCCGCTTCAAAGCTCGTTGTGATGATGCCCGCAGCGAGATGACCCTGGGTGAAAAAATGGATGGCTGTCGCAATAAAAAGTCCATTGAGGAGAAAAGCGGTCAGCGCCGACTGTTTTTGTCCGACGTAGAGGTAGCCAGCGCCTGGCAGTACCATATTGAGGGCTTGGGCCTTTTTTACAGATTTTTTCTCTGCGTCATAATGGGTAACAATTTCCCTAAGAGTGGAATCTGATAATCCACTACTCGATGTGTGCACTATGGCGGGAAGGCTCCCCTTGATCATGGTTGTTGACAGATCGAGCTTGCCCGCCGTTTCGGGGTAATGCAAGTGCAAAGTGCGCAAAATGTGGGCAGCTCTGAGCTCATTATCCGTTTTTACATAGCTTTCATAGAGGATCACGAGGAGATCGTGATAGGTGGGGAAAGAGGTGTCTACGGTGTAGAGACGGGATTGATTGTAGGTGGTGATCACCTCTTCGTAGCGCTCACCCAAATAATAACAAAGCATAACTTGATATTCCAGCTCTAACAGGCGGTAACGCTCCCCTTCGGGCATGAGGTAGGCCGCGCGTTTAAAAGTGGTAATGGCGCGGTAAAGATCGAGGTCTTTGGCGAACTTTTGGCCTATTGCATACTCTTGCCCCCATGGCTTTTGTTTTTCATGCGCTGAAAGGGGAGGCAAGCTAGGCGATAGTTGCTTGAGATGCGATTTTGAAGATGTACACTTTACTTGAGGATGTAAATCATCAGAAATCCGGTAACAAGAGAATAAAAAAAGAAAAAAGCAAAAAAGCGGGGCCAAGTAGGGCATGAGATATGTGTCTAGTCCCTTTGCAGTTCAGTGCAAACGATAAGCATAACTCATTTGCTCAATATCCGCCTAGTATTTCTTTTTCCCACGCTTAGAAATCATCGGGCGTTTTGACTAGCTCTAGTCCTGCGTCAAACCCTTCTACGTCCTCTGTTTGGGAGCGATGCAGATCTTCTTGAGATTGCGTGATCTCTTTGTACATCTCAAACGATTTGATAATGTGAGGGCGCACAAAAACAATAATGCATGACTTATTATTGAGTGAGTCATTTTGTGAAAAAGCCGCTCCAATCACAGGAATTCCTCCCAAACAGGGAATACTCGTCTTTCTTTTGGTTAGCGAATTATCAATTTGACCACTGATGATAAGAAAAGCTCGATCAGGAACAGTCACAGAAGTCTGCGTAGATGTTTTGCTCGTTTTAATGCCACCTAAATTATTGATTTCAGCAGAACTGCTTGTCGATGAAAGGTCTTCGGTAATCTCTTCGGTAATATCAAGCGTAACTGTATCATTGTCCCCGATTTTAGGAGTGATGCTCAAGTTCACCCCTACATCCCGGTATTCGAGATTTGAATTTGTCACTGTACTGCTCGAGGTGTTGGTCACAACCGAGCCCGTATAAGGGATATTTTGCCCAACAAAAATGGTGGCGTTTTTGTTGTCTTGTGTAATCACTTTTTGGCTTAGTGCAACGGTAGAGGTGGTATCCCCTTTGATGGCGTTGATCACAGATCCCAAAGTAAAATAACTTTTCCCTTTATGAAGGATAATATTACCGATCACACCCAGATCAAACCCGGATGTAAAAGGGATCATACTCCCACTCGGAGCGGTTGTAGCATTTACCTTATTGCTGAGGTTGTCATTAAAATCTGCGAGAGGGTCAATTCCACTACCAGGTGGTCTTTGTGGAAATGATCCGGTTGCATAGGCGAGTTTATCTCGATACACACCTTGGGACCCCCAACGAAGGCCGAAATTCAGCGAGTTTGCAATGGTTGTTTCAACGACCAGAATCTCGACAAATACCTGTTTGAGGGGGATATCAATATTTTTGATAAGCTGTTCGAGTTTGCGCAGGGAGTCTGCGTCTCCGGTAGCGACCAAAGAGTTTGTCACCTCGATCCACTGGATTGATTTGATCGCTTCGACAAGTCCTTGCTTGATTTTATCCTCTTTCACGAGGCTAATCTCTGCGCCGATTTTTTCTAAGGCGCTTTGGATTTTGTCTCCCGAATGATACTGAAGTTTGTACACGAGGAAGTTGGTGTCGGCAATGTTTTCAATCTCCGTCTCTTTCTGGTTGATCCCAGGTTCGGGAGTGTCAAATCGCTCGAGAAGTTCGTACACCTGTGTTCGTTCGTTTTCCTCTCCCGATATGAGAATAGAAGAGACTTGCCCCATCCATTTTAAATGGTCAATGGTTTCAAAAAGAAGTGGATTTTGGACTCCGGATTCGGTCAGATTTTCCTCAAATTCTCGTAAGATTGCAATAAGTTTTTCACCTTGTATATTTTTCGGCTTATAAATCAAATACCCAGAAGGGCTGCGCACACTTTTTTCCGCGTTACTTGATGCAGCGGTATCAAATTTTAGTGCGAGCAGTTTTATCTCTTGCAAAACATTTGCCTTTCCCGTGAAAGCAATAGAATTGGTTTCCTTGATATAGCGCATGTTTTGGATCGTTTGAACGAGGTCGCTCTGATCAGGTCCCGCTTTTGCCAAATCATTTGCAATACTGCGCAAATAGTTCATTAGCTTGGGGCCAGTAGTATATTGCACTTTGTAAATCAAAAAAGTTATTCCATTGGTTGTTTGAGTACGCGCCCCTTTGACTTCATCAAATGTAGGCAAGAGAGCTTTGACCTCTTCAATAGCATATGGGGTGCCAGTAAAAAGGACCGACTTGCCATTTAAGGTAGTCTTGGCTTGAGACAGGCACTTTACAAGAGCCTGATCAGTCTCTCCCGATTCTTCTAAGTGGTTTGCGATAAAGCGGCAGTGATCGCTCAGCTCATTTGCTGAGATATGAATGGGCGTATACACAAAGACTTGGTTTGCTTTCTCCTCATGCGTGTCATATTTGGGAGCGAGCTCTTTTACTCTTGCAATCGAATTAGGGGTGCCTGTAAAAAGCACCCCTTTACCCCCAGAGGTCAATTGGGCAGACTGTAGAGTGTTGATCAACTCGGGATCAGAAAGGGTAGATTTTTCAAGGTGGCCTGCCGTTTCCTGGATCCGAAGAAGAAAAGCATTCGCCGTCATATTTTTAGGCTGATAGACATAAAATTCACTGGCTTTCTTTTTTTTGGATCCCGAATCGTATGTGGGAATGAGCTCGCGCAGACGTTCGATCGCATCCGGAGTGCCCACATAAGTGACCCGATCTTCCGAGGGAGTGAGCTTGGCACTTTTTAACGCGGCGAGGAACTCCGGATCATTGAGGCCCGATTCTTTGAGTTGCTCTGCGGCTTCTATCGAGTAGCTTTGCAATACCTCAGGTGACACTACAGTAGGTGTATACACGTAAAGTTCGGTTGCGGTTTGCTTTTCATGGTCAAAAGTTGGAGTAATCTGTTCAATGCGTGCAATTGCTTCGGGCGTTCCTGTAAAGAGTACAGATCGCTCATGTGCGACAATTTTAGCCGATTCCAAAGCGCGAATGAGATCTTCGTTGGGCGTGGGTGAAGTGGAAAGTTCCTGCGCAGCTTGAGTAGCTGCCGTAACAATTTCCTCGGGTAAGCGATGTTTGGGAGTAAAGAGAAAGATTTTATTGGCCCGCTTGCCCTCCTTTTTTTTATCAATGTTTGGCACTATTTTCTCTAGTTTTGCAATGGCGTCCCGAGTGCCGACAAAAACGACGCTCACACCGTCTGCAGAAACCGTTGCTGATGCAAGTGCTGTGATGAGAGCGGGATTATTTAGTCCCGATTTTTCCAAGTCATCTCCAGTTTGAATCATCGTTTCTCTAAATTGCTTTGCATTCATGGATATGGGCTTGTACACATAGATGTGGGTCGCCCCTTCTTCGGGAGAGGACTCGAATGTCGGGGCCAGTTCCTTTACCCTCGTTATGGTTTCGGGGGTCCCCGTAAATAGCACGGCAGACTGGTTAGGTGTCATACGTGCATTTTGCAATGTCTGTATCAAAGCAGAGTCGTTGAGCCCGCTCTTTTCGAGTTCTTGTGCAGAGCCGCGAATGTGCTCTAAATAAAGAGAAGCTTTCATTGTTTTAGGGCGGTAGACGTAAAACTGGGAGGACTTGGCCTCAGTAGGCGTTTCAATGTCATATTTTGCAATCATTTGTTTGATTTTATCGATCGCATTCGCTGTTCCCGTGATGACGAGCGAGTTGGTCGCCTCAACCCAGGTGATGTTATCGATGGCGCGTAAAAGTTGCTCTTCATCTGCGTTGGTTGCTCTAAGTGCCCTGGCTGTGTTTTTAAGCTCTCCGAGAACGAATGAACCAGAGGCATACTTGAGTTTGTACACATCATATTCAATCTGTTTGGAGGACGCCTTTTCAGCATTTTTTTGATTATCGAGGCTCGGGAGGATCGATTTGATCTGTTCAATCGCATTGGGGGGACCTTTGAAAACAAAAGCGTGTGTTTCTGGAATATAATCCGCATCGGTAATCGTTTGCTGCACATTATCATCTGGAGGAAAAGAACGGGCAATTTTTTTCAGGCTTTGTTCCAAGTAGCCCGGAGTAACAAACTTTAGGTTATATACGTAGAGAACATTTTCCTCATTTTTAGCTCCTCGCACTTTGTCGATAGTGGCCAAGAGAGCGCGGACACGATCGATAGACTGGGCGTCTCCCGTGAAAATGATCGAATATGTGGATGGAACCCACTGGGCCGAGCTAAGCGTTTGTAAAAAAGCAGAATCAGCGAGATTTCCCTCTTGCAACCGCTCTTCAATATCTTGAATCTGCTTGAGAATCGCTTCTCCAGACAGTACTTTGGGCTTGTATACGTAGATATCATTATTTTCAGGAGTTGGGCCGCTCGATTTGTCTAGATCTAAAAGAATGGCTTTTACCTGATCTAGGGAACGCTGATCTCCCGTGAACATCAGGCAGTGGCTATCGGGCAACCACTTCATCGAAGTGATCGTCTCAATAAGGTTTTGATCTGGGTGGGGAGCACTTTTTAGATGCTCGGCGAGTCCATGTAAACTCGCTTGGAGCTTCTCTTTGTTTCCTTGTTTGATTTTGTACATATAAAATCCCCCCTTAAAAAATTCAAAATCAGTCGGAGAAGAGGAGACATCCAACTCGGAGAGAAGATTTTTGATTTGCGCTAGGGTAGAGGGCTCACCTATGAAAAGGAGCGCATGACTTTCCCGGATGTAGCGCATCGTATTAAATGCGTCCACGAGGTGATCACCGGAAGAACCCATACTGGAGAGGGTTTGTTTGAGTTCTTCGATTGCCGATTGCAAAACATCGGCCGATTTGTGAAGCAAATGATAGATTAAGATATTTTTTCCCGTGATGGTCCCCGTTAATTGTTTTCCCAGTGAGGAAGGGGTGTCCAAATCTTCAAAAATCATCAAAGACTTTTCGACCAAATGGGGAGTGGAGACCATGAAGATCGTGTTTGTTTCAGACTGAGGCACAAAGATCAAAGGGTTCCCTTCCGAGATCGGAAGAATGATTTGATTGGCGAGTTCGATGAGGTTTTCCGGGGATTGATAATGGGTGGTGTAAGAATCGATCGTCAGGGCGCTTTGAGAAGCATCGATGGTAAGGAGCAGTTTTTTGATCTCTTCGATATTTTGTGTGATGTCGGTGACAATGATATTTCTAGATGCGGTGGCGACTTCCAAAATCGCATCAGCAGATAAGAGTGGTTCAAGGAGGGTAGCCACCGTCGAAGGATTGGCATTTTTGATCTTAAAAACCCGGGTCATAATCGGGGGGATACTCCCCTGCTTTAGGGGAGATTCTTCAGATATTACCGTAGCAATCTGACTGGCACTTCCGGAGCGGGTAATGATCAAATTATTTCCCTGCTCAACCAAACTAAAACCGTTGATTTTGAGAATCTGTAAGAGGACGGACATGACGTGCACAAGCGAGGTGGGCTCTTCTGATAAAATACTCACGTTAAAATTGAGCTCTTTTTCATCATAGATGAAGTTGAGGTTGCCCACTTTGCCTACAAACTTGATATATTCCAAGATGGACACATTCTCAAAATTGATCGTGTAGTTAGGTGTTGTTTCTTCAGAAGAAGGGGCAGAAGGGGACACACCCCATGCATATTCGTCGGCTGTGAGAAACAAAGGGAAAATAGATGCACACAAGGGGAATAAATAGCGCACGTAGGAAACGTGCACTACGCTTTTCCAAGTGGATACACGGGCCGATTTCGGGGGAGATGAAATTCCTTGTGAGCCTCTTCTTCTCACCGTTTTCGGTGTATGTGAAAATTCAACTTTCAAATCCATTTTAATCTACTGACAGATTGATGAAAAAATCTCACTTTATGTCCGGACAACTGCAAATGATTCATACTTTCTTTCCCACCGGTACATCCTCGCACAAAACTAAAGAACGTCAAAGACACAAAATTTTTTCCGTCAAAAAAAACATATGAATTAAAAAGTCATTAAAACAGCATTTCCCTTTTTAGGGTAGTAGAAAGGGGGCTTCAAGCCAAAGAGAATGCGCAATTTTCCTTTTCAAGGGTAAGTGCTGTAGGGGCAAAAACTCCAAATTCCCTAGTTTCCGATTTTTTTGGGAGTCCAAAACTTGTTGATTAAAGCCCAATGTGGTGGATTGTCAAAACGGAATGAGGCCGCTCTGATCTAGAGCTTGTTGCCAGCACTTTTGCGAGATTTTCCGCCTGCGTTTGAGCGGAAAGCGAGGTCAGAGAGGGGAGGACCTCCTCCACCGTTTCCTCAAATTTTTTCTCCTCATTTGCCTGAGGTGAGACGGGAGCAAGGGAGTGAGCAATCAACATATCTCCTTCCCCGTAGTTCTCTGTTGTCTTGTAAAAATCATAGTGAGAATGGGTTCCCAAAAGCGGGTTTTGGGTTTTTAAAAAACGGGGGGTGACCGAATTAAAACTGAGGTGAATCAGAGGTTGAAATCCGCAGGAGATAAATGAAAACTGATTGCTTTCGGGAATGAGGTGCAATAAATGAAAAGCAAATGCAGCGGGGCTATTTTGAGCAAAGAGCATCGCATTCAAGTCACTGATAAAAAGAGTGGGCTGAAAGTTGGGTTTTTCAAGGGCAACTCTTTGGTGTATCAAACTGTAGATGATTCCCTTGAGAAGACCAATTTCTGCTAGAAACGTGATGCGCTCTTCGCATAGCTCCGCCATCAGGGCGAGATAGGAATCATCGGAGAAACGGAAAAAATCATAGTAAGAATATAGGGATACCACCGATTTGCAGCTCGCAAAGCCCAGATCGAACGCGTTCCAATTGGGTATGGAGGGGGGGAGTAGCTTTTTATGGCTATTTTCCAGCTCTTTCCACATGTCCTTCATATCTCGCGTCACATCGTTTTTCATCGTTTTGAGGTAGCCTGAGATGGCGGCGATAAAATCGACGATATCTTGACACCTTTCCTCTAAGGAAGGTTGCAAGGCTTTTCCAATCACCTCGCGCAAGGGTTTGGGAAGAAGGGAGAGTTGGATCGATCCATAACTGAATTTTCCCACAATCAATTCAAAAGCAATCACGCCCAGAGAATAAATGTCGGAGGCAAAAGTCACGTTGAGAGGATTTTTTTTCTGCTCGGGGCTCATGTAACTCGGAGTTCCCAAAAATGAATCTCTGCGCTTCAAAGGCAAATGCGTACGCTCTTGCATGAGCTGAGCAATTCCAAAATCGATCACTTTGACCTGCCCCTCTTCGGTAATGAGAATATTTTCCGGTTTGAGGTCCCGGTGGATCACACCATGCGTGTGAAGATGAAGCAGGGCATATGATACTTGTAAAATGATGTCGAGTGTACTTTTTACCGAGAGGTTTTGTTGTATAATAAACTGTTTTAAAGAGACGCCTTGTATAAACTCCATGGCAATGTAGAGCCCATTTTCCCATTTTCCCTGCCCGTAGAGCTTGATAATATTTGGGTGATTTGTCAAAGCAATGATGTGCGCTTCTTTTAAAAATTGCTTTACCATTTCTAAATCGGTCGTATACTTCGGAGACAAGACTTTGATAACGAGGGGAAACCCATCGGGGTGCATTCCGAGATAGAGGTAGCTCATCCCCCCTTTACCCAGAAGTGTATCCACTTTGTAGGGGCCAATTTTTTCAGGGGTAGTAGGCGCTATTTCCCCTGTCTTGTTCAAGGTGGGAAGGGTGTTTTGTTTGTAGAACTTTGAACTTTCCATCGGTGCTCTTTATAGATGACCGATTTTCGTGATTTTGACGCCAATCACATCGCCGATCTGGACTAAATCCCCTTTTGCTACGCACTTGCCATTGGCAATCAAGCTGACACCTCGCTCGGGCATCACTTTGAGATCCAAGACATTTCCCGGCTTGAGTTTCAAAAGGGTGTCCAAATTGATTTTCATCTTGGCCACTTCAACTGACAAGTGGATGGGTACACGACTCGCATGCATAACCTCGCCTGGGCTCTTTTTTTCCACAGAAATGCTTTGGATTTCTTGCTCCTCTTCCCCCACTTCGAGATCCTCAGGAAGGTGCATCTGATCTTCGGATGCTTCATCCACCGCTTCAAAATTGTCCTCATTCATCCTATTTTCCTCATAGTAAAAGGCATAATCGAGGATTTTTATCTTATCCTCTTTGAGTTTAAGTTGAAAAAGAGGGGTTTGATCAAAGATGAGTTGGAAAGTACCCCTCTGCACTTTGGGAGAAAAAGAGCAATAGTCGAGTATGAGGAGTGATCCCTCAGATAGAGCGCTCCAACTCTTTTGCGTTAAAAAGACCCGACCTGCCGTCACACTCAAATCAATATCAATTTCTTCATAGATGGGCATGGGGTGTAAGAGAGAAAATTCTCCCGCATAATAATCTTGAAAAGCTTTGTGAAAAAGGGGGGGGCAAACAAGCCGTGCCCAGATGATCTCCTCTCCCTTTTCAAGAGCCATATCAACGCAATACGCTTTCTCCCGGCTGAGGGGCATGTCAATGACTTTTGGTTTGAGCCCTTTAAAAATCTGCATGCCGTCGATGAGGTGCAGAGTCTCTAGTGCGAGATACCGAAAAAACCCTTTTTGTAGCACTGGATCTGCGAACCCTTCTCGACTTACCTTAGTATCAATAGCCCAAGAGGAGAGCTTCGTAAAGTCTTCCAAAGGGATGATCAAAGACAGACTTCCCTGCAGTGGGGTCATTTCGACGCTCAATTGCAGGGGAGAGTCTCCCATGCCCGCAAAAGTAGCTGATTCAGCCTTCCATTCAGCCTTCCCCATCCTGAGGGTAAAGGGAGCTATGGCAAAATGATCGGAAAACGCCTTTGAAAAAACTTCCCAAGCAAAACCGGGGAATGCTCCCCACATGGGAACGATTTTCGACTCTAAAATGGAAGACTCAAGTTGTTTAATCCAACCCGCGGGTGCGTATTTCATGGAATAATTTTGATTTTTTATCTCACCACAAAATACTTCATTTCCACCAATTTAGAAAGAAATTTCTCTTTTTTCTGTAGATAATCCAGTTTATTACCTTTTATCTTGACTACCTCCCTGCCCTGCGCTGCTTTTACGGCGGATCAAAGACTTTTTGCTCGTCAAAGCAGGGCGGAGAATATTCACTTCAAATGCATGTTGTCCCTGTTTAAAGGCGGCGGCGAGATCATCGATATTGGATGTGAAAAGCGCAACCGCTTCGGGGGAGCCTTTGAGTTGTAGGTTGTAGCTATTCGGAGCTGTTTGATACTTGTCAAAGGTGATTTCTGCCTTGTCAAAAACCGAATGGGGAAGGCTCAGCGTAATGGTCGTCGATTTAATGCCTGAGTGGTCCTGAATGATGATTGCCCCGACCATCTTCTCAAAAAGTTGATAGGTGTCACTTGAAAGGTGTAGGTATGCAGGAGAGTCAGAGGGGGGAGCGATGGGGGCAAGCGGGGGATCTGATGCGGGAAGGGTTGAGATCAGCCCTTGCGCATTGATAAAAGGGAATTCTCCCTTTTTTTCTTTATCCTCTTTGCCTGTTTGCTTGTTTTCTACGTGCGTAGAGATAGATGCTTGATAAGCATCGGTGTGCTCAGAATCTTCTAGAGCAATTGCATGTTTTGGGTCATGTGGCCGCCCCTTCTTTGTCAAATCACCATGTGAAAGGGGAGATGGTTTATCGAGAGAAGGGGAACTTTTTACCCCGGGGCGGGAGGTATGAAGCGGTTTGGTTTTTTTGGAAATACCTGTAAAAGAGGGCGGCTTCATCTGTTTTGAAGGGGGAAAAGTGTGCGTTTGCTCTACCCCTTTTTTTTCTTTGGCTGCTGCGTAGGACATTTCCTTTTTTCTTAAAGAAAGTGATTTGTTGGGCGGTGCCGCCCTGTTTTTCCCCGTTTTGTGATGTGATGCGTCTCGCACGTGGTCACTTCCCTTTTTTCGCTTGGTGCTCTCATTGGGGCGTGCAGTTTTCACGATGGTCGGAGCTTGGGAAACGCTCTTTTTCTTCGCTTTTAGCGCTTTTTTGGGGGGCTGGGAAGCGAAAAGGGAGGTATCTTTTTCTAGACGTTTTTTCTGTTTTTTATGAGCATGGACCGCTTTTTCTTTGGTCGGAGAGCTCGTGTGATGTCGATTCGATGTATCTTGGCTCGGCTGATGCTGCATCTGATTGGTTAGATTGGGGGTAGGAGAGGGCTTGGGCCCGTTTGAGGCATTGGGAAGGTTTTCGTTTGGTGGACTCGATGGGGAAGGAAAATAGGGATCGCCACTTAAGCTTTCACGTTGCTCAGAGAACTGCTCTTGATTATTTGGAGGGGCACTTGGAAAAGCGCTTGGAAAGGCATTGCCTGCGTCGGAAGCAGGCCCCTCTTCAAATGAGTTTTGGCTAAAAGTGGACTCTTCTTTTGTCACGCCCCCCCCCTCATCAAAACGCTTTTGAATGCCTGGAGAATGTGGATCAAAAACGCTTGTTTTTTGATTTCCTCCCTTCATTAGCTCAGAAAAAGCAGTGGGGTCAGCGGGGGATGCAAGTGAAGATACCTCTTGAGCTCCCTCTTCCTCCTCTTCCATTTTCATCCGACGCTTACGCCTTTTATCCGCTTCGCTAGACTCGTCTACCTTGAGAACTTTTTTAAATTTTTCGGGGTCAATCTCCTCCCTTTTCTCTGGCTCGGGACGTATCGGACGGTTGGCATCACTTTGTTTTTGGGTAGGATCGACCATGCTTGCATCAGCCCTTTTTTTTGAATTTTCGAATGTTGTACATGGAAGAACCGAGCTCATCCGTTTCGATGGTCGCATCCCGCTCCTTTAATGCCTTCATTTCTTGATCCCATTCTTTGCGGTGGATGGATAGCTTTTCCATGTCTTGTTGTTTTTTCAAAAGGTCGCGACGTGCTGTTTCGACCTCTTGCTTGGTTTGCTCGATCACTTTGAGCTGTTTTTGCACTTTGCTTTCCTTTTGCTGCAGTTCTTGATCGACCACTTTGATATAACTCTGCGCTGCCTCAATTTTATCTGATGTAGTGCCCGCATCCATCTTTTCGCGAAGTTTCTTAAGTTTATCCTCTTTGTGAGACAGCGTTTCCTTTTTCTCCTCTTCTAATTTTTTTTTCTTTTCTTCTTCTTTTGCGAGCTGCTCTTTTTTTTGCCTCAATACTTTTTCTGCCTCTTCTAGGCGCCGTTTTTTAATTTCGACGAGTTGCGCGAGCGGGTACCTTTCCTTGGACGCCAACTGTTACCTAAACAAAGCTTCGAGCTGCCCAAGCGTTTGCTCAAATGTGCATTTCTCATCCACCTTTTGCTTTAAAAAGTGGTTGACTTTGTCTACATATTTGATGGCAAAATCCGCTTGTTTATCCGAACCCGGTTTGTATTCTCCAATCCGGATGAGAAGCTCGTTTTTCTTGTAGTTAGCGAGCACTTCTCGCAGTTGACCAATCAGTTTCCGATGCGCTTCACTGGTGATACTGGGAAGGATACGGCTCACCGAACCGAGAATATCGATCGCTGGATAGTGGTATTGACGCGCTAGTTCGCTAGATAAGATGATGTGCCCATCCAAAATGGAGCGCACTTCGTCGGCAACCGGTTCATTCATGTCATCTCCAGCTACGAGGATTGTATAAAATGCAGTAATAGACCCCTCATCTGAATTACCCGAACGCTCCAAAAGGCGGGGAAGGGTAGCAAATACGGAAGGGGTATAACCAGCGCGCGCAGGAGGCTCCCCTGCGGCGAGACCGATTTCTCTTAGAGCCCTTGCAAAACGGGTAATCGAATCCATCATTAAGATAACGGTCTTGCCTTGACTCCGAAAGTATTCGGCAATTGCTGTTCCCACATAAGCGGCATTGAGGCGCAGCTGGGCTGCCTGATCAGAAGTAGAAACGACGACAACAGAGCGCTGAAGCCCTTCCGATCCCAAATCGTTTTCGATAAATTCCCGTACCTCTCTCCCCCTTTCACCAATCAACGCAATCACATTCACATCTGCTTGTGCATAGCGGGCAATCATTCCCAAGGTCGTCGATTTACCCCCACCAGCCGCTGCAAAAATGCCAATTCTCTGCCCTCGTCCAGCAGTTAGCACCCCATCTATCGCGCGCACCCCTACTGAAAGAGGCTCACTGATGATCTCCCTTTTTAAAGGGTCCGGAGGAGGATTGATTACCGGGTAACTGTCACTGAGTTCAAGAGGCCCTTTAAGCTGCGTGTCTAACGGATGGCCGAGCCCATCTAATACCCGTCCTAGAAGAGCGGGGCCCACCTTGATGTGAAGAGGCAACCGCATGGGAATTACTTCAGATGAGGGCCCGATGCCATGCATCTCTCCGAGGGGAGATAGGTAGACCTCCTCTTTTGTAAAACCTACAACCTCAGCAATCAAAGGTTCTTGTTCCCTCTTGATGGCGCAGACTTCTCCCATCTTGACGTTTGGAACTACCGCTTTGATCAGCATGCCCACGATTTCTGTGATCCGACCGTGGACAGTGGTTAGCTCAATATGTTCGAGTTGTCCGATTAATTTATCGAAGTTAGGAGCCTTAGCCATAAAAATCCGCTTTTCCGTTTTTCACCCTATCTGACATCAGAGTGGAGAGGGTATGTATCAAACACACCTGTTTTTATCGAGAAAATACCCCTTAACCAAGAAAAAAGCAGAGCTTCACAAAGCAAAGAAGCGATCTTAGAGTTGGATATTGAACATAGTTTTAATATCATCGACCGCTTTGCTCAATAAAACAGATGAGTATTCCAGCTCTTGCTGGGCTTTGGCCAACTTGATTTGAACAGTCAAGAGTTGTGCAGGATTTAAGGAACTCGTGGAGCGTTGCATGTTTTGCATGACTTCTTGCGTTTTATTCAATTGGTCTTGACTGTCTGTGACAAGTTTGAGAAATTTCATAATCGGATTTTGGCGTGTGGACCCCAGCTGGGAATTGCCGGGGGGGACCCCCGATTTTTCGGCAGCTGAGCGAATGTGTTCATTGGCACTGGTGAGTTTATTGCGGAGCAAATATTTTTGCGATTGTTTGAGGGTGAGGCTTTTTGTGTGCAACTGATTTTGCAAATCTCCTAAAATAGAAGAGGTGCTATTGATTTGACCTATGACGCTGTCCATAGAGGGAACGCTTTGATTTGTCGCAGCCTCTTGCCCCGCTAAATTCAGAGGGCTGATCCCTTCCGAAGAGGGGGGCTTAGATCCACTAGTTTGCGCGTCTTGCATAAGCGATTTAAATTTATCCCCTGCCGAGAGCTCAGCACCATCAGAAGGCTGAACACTTTTTGATGGGTCAATACGGGAAGGGGGGATGGAATCGGGAGATGGGGATTCAGTCATCTTCTAAGTTCTGTTTTCAATTTCTTTTGGTTTGGGCAGGTCCAGGTGTTTTTTTCACAAACTGGTCTACAAAATTCAGTGTCATATCTGCCAGTTTTTTTACTTCGGGGTCGGACGACTCCTTGATCGATTTTTCGAGTATGCGTTCCCCTTTTGCCACTTTATCCGGTGTAAGAGAGAGCGCAATTCCGAGAAATGCTTTTGCCATTTCATGATTTGGATCCACGCTTAGCACCTCCTCAAAACAGGCGCAGGCCTGCTTGAGCTCGAGTTTGTGCAAATGCATGTAACCAAATCCAATTTTGATTAAAAGATTGTCAGGGCGAAGTAGCTCGCAGGTTTTGAAGAGCTTGACTGCAGAGCTTTCATCCGCTTGGTTGATGGCAATGTAACCCGCTTCCAAGAATAAAAAGAAATCCTCATCATATTTTTTTAGATCTTCCATGATCTTTACGTTCCTCTTACTAGATCTTTTTTTTTCATCTCATGCTCAAAAAAAAGCACGAAATCAACCACCCTATTAACTCGTTTTTTGATTCCGAACGGAGTTGTTAATCATCGAATTGACCTGTGAAATCAAATTCGATATCGAATCGCCAACTTGCGTAACTTGCGACATCATGAACTGCAATAGCAAGAATTTGCCAGGTGTTGCAGAGCTAATTGAACTCGCCACGTGACGTACTTGACATACAACCTCTGCTTGAAGCTTTGAATACTTCTTGATCAAGGTAGTAAAGGTCAATCTCGTGCCCGAAAGATCTCTTCCAAGGGGACCTTCGTTACTACTCATATCGTATATACCTCTTTTTGACGTTAAAACGCATTTAATCCGCTGCTTTTTTTACAACTTTTGCAAGAGCGGCATATCCTTGCATAAGGATGCCACATTGATCAAAGTTACCAGAAGCCTCCCCAACGCGCAGCGCCTGCTTTAGTTGCTGACTTTTGTCTTCGCAGATATTGAGCACTTCTTTTTTTCTTTTATTGCTTTTGAGCTCTTTTTCCAGATCAAACTCAAAAGGTTTGTTTTTTTCTTTTTCTAATCCAAACATGTGATTTATCACCTCACAAAATGGTTGCAAAACTGATACTCTGAAACAAAATAAAAAATGAGTTTGAACGGTTTTGCAAATCCAATCGGGTTTCATTTTGTATCAACTATTGCTGATTGTAGTTAATTCGATATTTAATACCATCTTTTTTGAAAAAAATGAAGTTTCCTTCGATCTCGGTAAGGTACATCCCATCCAAGAAATCCCCTTTTGATAAAATCTTTCCATCAATGACGACATACTTTACAACATTTCCGACCTTCGAATGCCCCGTTACTTTGTATCTTGAACTAATATCAACCGCATTTACTTCAGTTTTGGTGCTCAAAACAAAATTTTTTACCAAACGCACGCTTTTGATATTTTTGAGCTCCTCTATGGCGCGATCAAAATCGGATTTTTGATTCTCGTCCACCCTTCCAGATAAGAGAACAGTTCCGTTTGAAAACTGAAACATCACATTGAGAAGTTCTTTTTTCAGCAAAACACCCTGAATTTGCGCTTCTAATGTATTTTCAACCACAACTTGGTTATCCAATTTGTCGAGGTAAAGAAAATTGAGATTGAGATAATCGGTGAGCTGTGAGAATTGCTCGAGGTTTTGCACATACCCACGCAAGACAAATTGCCCGGGTATATTCGAGATCAAACTCACACCCCTCCAATTTGGATTTTTGGCAAGTAACGCATTCACGCTCTCCCAAACGAGCTCATCGATGATTACGTTGTCGTCGACAGAGCTTATAAAAGGTAAACTCTTGAGCATGTGCATCATTTCTTGATGTTTGACTTCAGTCATTACGTGGCCGAATAGAAAAATTTTTCCGCTCGCAGGACTTAAGGAGAAACTCACTTCGGGAAAATTTTTCAGGGCCTGGTTCACTTCCTGTGATTCATTGGGGAACGAGGTAGCAATGGGGTGGCTTTTGAAAACGGTTAAAACCCCACCCACTCCAATACACAAAAGGAGGATGAACACACCCGCAAAAACAAAATGGCGCGTTGGAATTGTGAGCTTTTTCCAATCTTTTTTCACCTCTACCTCTTCGGGCGTTGGCTCTTGATGACTTGAGGGGATGTACTCAAAACCGCCTGTTGGAGAAACAATCGTTTCCCTCGTTTGCTCTTTATCAATCACGAGAAAAGAGGTGGTTCCAAGTGCTATGAGATCTTGGGTATTTAGCTCAGTGGGCTCAGCAATTTCCATCCCATTGAGGAGCACTTTATTTCGGCTATTTAAATCTTTGATCTGCACTTTTCCTTCTGCTGTGACCGCAATCTCAGCGTGTTTGCGAGAAACACTGAGATCTTGAAAAACAATGTCACAAACACTCGGATCCTTGCCGATCAGATACAGCATCTCTTTGTGCAAACCAAACTCCGCACCGGCGCTTGGCCCAGAAATGACTTTGATAATCCACTGCGTATCGGCCATCCCTGTGAAGGCCAGGGCATCTTCGTCCTCAGACTCTTCATAAATGGTGGGCGTGTTTTCTTCCGTCTCTTCTAATTCTTGCTCAGAGGGGTGAAAAGCGGGATCTTTTTGGGTGTAGCGAAGCAAAATGTTGCCGATTTGGACCGAGTCCCCCTCTTTGAGCTGCAATGGAGCCTCAAGAGGCACTCCATTCACAGTCACTGGGTTAACAGCACTGAGATTTTCAATCTGATGTCCCTCAGAGGTGAGATGGAAGATGGCATGTTTGCGGGAAACCATCGGATCTTCGATGACCTGAAAACAGACATCGGGATCCCTCCCGATGATCCATTCATCCCCTTCTTCCATTCGAACGACTAGTCCCGCTAAAGGTCCCTCTTCTGCGATGAGAAAACCTGCCATACGATTGCTTCCCTATCCAAATATCAAGCCCTACATCATGCAGGTTTGATCATTTTTTTCTATATGGAAATCCTATATTACACTAGATTAAAGCGGTGTTTGCTCAAACTGCGCGATTTCCTCTTTCCAGTAAGAAACATAGTTGACAAAGTCTTCGACGGCTTCTTTGAGCCCTGTTGCATTTGTCTCGGGAGGTAGGTTTTGTAAAAAGATAAAATAGTTGCCACCCGAATCTATTCCAATGATCCCGCCACCGGTGCCCTGCCATAGAAAATTGGCTTTCATCAAATAGATGTAAAGCGCTTCTTTACTCCCTTCTTGGGGAACGGGGGAAAGAAGGGAAGAGAGAAATACCCCTTGCGGTGTCTCCCGAATGCTTATACGAAAATCGGGCAAAAGGTCGAGCTGATAGTCGCCCGCCTTATTTTTTTGCGGAGCCTTTTTTATCCCAATGGCACTTGTGAATTGCTTGAGAAGTGTATCAATTTGCACTTTTTCTACTTTTTATCTCCTTACTCTTCTGAATTAAAGCTTTTTTAAAATTTTCCTCAACCAAAATATTGATTTTTCTATTGGCCTATGTATTAATGAAACATAGGTGAAGCAAAACAAAGCTTTGCTGGAGGATTATATGCATGGCTGATGAATTTAAGCGAATTATGGCATTTTTTAATCTTAGCCCCGAAGAGAAAGAGGGGCATCTTCAAGAGGTTTTTGAGGAATCATTTGCATATTTTGAGCGATTCAAACACCTGATTGAAACGGGCACTTTAGAGGAAAAAAAAGAGGCTGTCGAGCGTGCACTCGCTTTGAAAAAGAAAATCGAAGAGGAGACAAAACAGATTTTGGAGAAAACGGGCATGAGCGAGGAAGAGCTTGTGCAGTTTTCTGAAAATCCTCAGAATTTCTCTGAGTCCCAATGGAAGGTGATCGAAAATGCTAAGCAAGAGCTACAAGAGGTTGTGGAAGGGATCGGACAAGCCCTCAAAGCAGATGAATTTAAGCGAATTATGGCTTTTTTTGAGCTCGATCCCGAGGAGAAGAAGGGGCGACTACAAGAAGTTTTTGAGGATTCTTTTGCTTATTTGAAGCATTTGAAAAATGTGCTCAAAACCGGCACTGTCGCGCAGAAAAAAGAGGCTACCGAGCATGTGCTTACTTTGCAAAAACATTTAGAAGAGGAGATTAGGCAAAGTTTTAAGCAAACGGGGATGGATGAAAAAGAGATTGCGCAGAAGCTAAAAACAGATGAATTTAAGCGGATTATGTCTGTTTTTCAGCTCAGCCCTAAAGAAAAGGAGGGACGGCTTCAAGAAGTCTTTGAAGATTCTTTTGCCTATTTTACACATCTAAAAGATGTGATCAAAACCGGCAGTCTCGAGCACAAAAAAGAGGCCATCGAACGGGTGTTCATTTTGAAAAATCGGATCGAAGAGGAGGTGCACAAGATCTTGCAAAAAACGGGCATGAGTGCGAAAGAGATCGCGGAATTTGCAAGCAATCCAGAAAATTTCTCTAAGTCCCAATGGAGGGCAATCGAAGGGGCTAAGCAACATCTGCAGGGGGGATTGGAAGGAACCCTTCAAAAATTTGAAACAGAAAAAGGGGACTTTTCTAAGCAACAAAAGGTCAATGACAAGGGGGATGGGTCCAAGAAAAAGCGAAAAAAGCGCCAGGATTGGATGTCCTCTTAAGCTTCTGTTTGAAAAATCTATTAACTTCCCGGTGTTGCCTCGTTTCGTGGCTCTTACCCCTTTTTAGAGTCCTTTGCTCATCAAAATGTTGATTTCCTGCCCCCCCTGTGCATTATAATGAAGTATAGGTGAGAAAAGTAACCGAAGTGATTTTTAATCCAAAATATGTGGCCTTTTTTTATTAAACAACTGTCTATCAATACAAATCGGACTGTAGGCCACTTGCGCATCTTTATTTTCAGTGTACTAGGTTATCAATACAGGGGTCTTATGTATGGCTGATGAATTTGAACGGATTATGGCGTTTTTTCATCTCAGCCTCAAAGAAAAAGAGGAGCGAATTCAGGAGCTGTTTGATGACTCTTGTGCCTATTTTGAGCGATTTAAACATGTGATCAAAGAGGGGAGTGCCGAGCAAAAAAAAGAGGCCATTGAACGCGTGGTTATTTTGAGAAACCGGATTGAAGAGGAGGCAAAACAGATCTTTGCAAAAACGGGCATGAGCGAACAAGAGCTCACGGAGTTTGCAAACAATCCGAAGAACTTCTCCGCGTCCCAATGGGAGGCTATGGAAAAAGCGAGGCAACAGCTGAAAGAGGGGGTAGAGGGGGCGCCTAAAATGCCTAAAAAGAGATCTAATCAAGAGCAAAAACAAAAAGTAAAGAAAAAGCGTAGAAAACCCAAGCATTGGATTCCCTCCTAGCCCTGACTGTGTGAAAAAAAAGGGGCGCCCGACTTGTTTCGAGCGCCCCTTTTCACTGGCTCATGCCTGTTTTGGAGTTTTGATTAACGGCCAGGCTGATATCTGTTTGCCTGTTCGATCGCTTCAATGATTTTCAAGACATTGAGTGCATCTTGCTGGAACCCATCCATGGCTTTGAATGCGTCACCGGGACTAATCATTGACTGAGAGGTTTGGAGCGCCGCCTGGTTTGCTTTATGTGCCGCTTCCACATCTTTTTCAGAAGCTTTGGCCATAGCAGCACCCCCTTGCGATATGTTCGAAATGATCGTCGAAAAAAATTGCACTTGGTTCGATACTCTAAGCCTTTCTCTGCTAATATCATCGAGTTCTCTTTCGTTTTTATCCTCAAGGCTACGAATTTTATTTTTTATTTCTTGGCACTCCTCATCGCTTGCAAGTTCCCTTATTTCCTGTTCTGTCTCTTTTTTGAATTCGATTTTAGACTTGATCTTCTTCTTATTCTCATCCTTATTTGCACCTTCAGGAGAGTTAGGATCTTTTTCTCGAGGAAATTCGCCTTCTGTACGATTTTTGATCTGGTCTGTTATCGTCTGTGGACGATTGTTAATCCGTTCTTTTTCCTCTGCTTGTATTTCTTCTTCAGGTCGATTGGTCGCTGCCGTCCGAGCTTGCCTCGGGCTACTGTAGATGTTATCCATCTCTTCAAGTGACGCATTATCCTTTCTAAGCACTGCTTCCCTGTTGCTAAGTCCTCTCGTCTTGTATAATTGGTAGCCTCCTGCAAGTCCGATTTGTCCAGCAGCTGAAGCGAAAGAGCCATACGCGTCTGCTCGCATTTGCTTGGCCTCTTCAGACAGACCCGCATACGTTTCCTCACTCACCCCTTTGGCTAAGTGATTGGTAAGCTTATACATCTGCTGGTTGATCTGAGCTTCCAGTTCTTGCAGCTTTGTGTACTCATTTTGAAGCTTGTAGAGCGCGAGCTTTGCCTCGACTAAAAAGCCGTATCCAATCGCGCCATCCTCTCCACCTTTACTTGACTCAGGATCGCCCATTTCTGATGTAAGGTGCTGTTTTTCAATTTGGTGCAGCGCCTGTTTTGCTTGGCACAAAAAGGGTGCATCTTTTAATTGCACAGAGTCTGTTTTGAGGCTCTCCGATACATTGGGTTGAGAGCTATTAACTAATTGGTTAACAACATGATGTGACATTTTTTTTACCCTATTTTTTTTACTTAAACGTTTGTTGTGCCCAGTACGTGTGCGTACCCTTCTAGGCCTTGATTTAACGCATTGATCGTGGTGATTGTGCTTTGCGTTTCATCTTTGAGTTCCTCTGACTCATGTCTTTGTTCATCTTTGATCATCTGGTTCATTTCTTGTACAAGGTAATTGAGAATTAAGATCGCCTGTTTGTTTCCAGCCAAGCCTTCAGTAATACCTGCTTCCTTCTCAGAAATAACGCCCTGAGCAAAAGAGGCAGCTCCTTGGGCAACCCCTCCTACAGTCAGACCAAAATTCGCTATTTGTGAAGCTCGATTTGACTTTCCTTCGGTGGGCCCTACATTCTCATTATCAACCATTTCTCCGCCATATTTCATCATCATCACCAGCGCGAGTATGGTTTGGATTACTTGTACGATTTCCATGAGATCCTTGTACCATTCTTTTTTCTCGATCTTTTTGCCTAGAATGAGCTGCAAAAGACCTCCGAGGCTATCTCCGACGAGATTTGTCCCCATCACTCCGATTCCTATACCATTAGCGATAGCGCGGCTTACCTTGAGAGAGGAGAGGGAGCGAGATGTAGCGCTTCTCGTGTCTTGTCCACTTGCGGCATTTTCAGCAGCTTCTTGCGTCATAGCTTCAGCAGCTTCTGTCTCTAATTCTTCCTCTACATTTGAGGCCGCTTGACTTGCCACGTTATTGATTTGTTCTTGCGCTTCTGTCATCGCTTGTTGAACCGCCTCTCGGACACTCGATTTGATCGATTCACTCAGAGTTTCCCTACCGGCGGTTGTCATCGATTGCTTCAAAGTGCTCGCAAGAGCCTGTTTGAGCACAGCGCGGAGGGCATCTTTCATAGCACTTCTTCCAGCCGTTGTGGCCACTTCGCTCGCCACTGTTTTAGCAGCTGAAGAAGCCGCGTTTGTCGCCGCTTCACTTGCGTCTTGACTGATTGTAGACATTGCCTGCTCTACTGATTCATTGATTGCGTTTTCAGTGACTTCCTCCATTGTGCTACTCATTGTATTTGAGAGTGCACTGGTTAAAGCGCCTTCTCCCAAGGCCGAAAGAGTGCCAACCCCTAAAGTGGCAACAGTCATGATCGCAGTGACAATCACGTCTGCGAGAATTTTTGAAGCTGTATTAGAAGCCCCATCCTCTTTGAGTTTTTTGGCAATCACTTCCGTGAGCTTGTCTGATGCTCCAGACATTACAACTGCCGCAATGATGACGGCGACAAGAACAGAGCACACCCCGCCCGTTGCTACTGCAAGAGCGATCGCCGCGACGCACAGCACCACTTTAATGACCGTGCTTACAATCTTCATAATCCCGGCTTTTTTGATTTGTTCTATATAATCCTGGATATCCGCGTTCGTCTCATCTACTTGCTCTTTGTATTGCAAAGATGTGATGCGACCAATGAGTGACTCTTGGTGCCCCTTGTCGTTGTCTGTTTGAGCTAAAATCATCTGGACGATCGCCATTACTTCGGACATTACCGACATAACATCTTCTAAAAGTTTTTGAGAGATGTTGCCCCCATGACTGGTAAGCTCTTTGAACAGATGATTTACTTTTAAATCGAGCATGTGCAGGGGTCCCGAAAACGATGAATTGAAGAGGGCATCGAGCTCTTTCATGACTGTTGCGAGCTCTTTTTCTATCTTTGACTCTTCCGCTTCATCAGCTGCGAGCATTTTTTCACGATCTGCCCTATGGGCAAACCAAGAAGTTGGGTCATACCACTTGGCTTTGTGCTGTTGTAACCACTGCTTTTCTTCGTATATGTCAGATTTCACTTTTTCGAGGAACTGCAAGAGCCTTTCTTCTAAGGCGAGAAGTTCCTGAGCACTATCTTTTTCCTTGCCTTGCACTTCGCCGAGCGCTTTCCCATATTCTTCTGGATTCATCTTATTATTTTTTGAATCATGATCTGTATTAATGGCATGTGACATATCTATACCTTAATTAATTATTATTATAATGGGCTTAAGCCATCGTTTGTTGCATCAAGTTGGCCGCATAAGTAGCCGCTCCACTTCCTGTTGATGCTAAAGTAACAAGTGATTGCAAGTTGGTATTGTCTTGCTGCGCTTGTTGTGATTCTGACTGCGTTCCCTCATTGAGCACGTTAGTACTTGTCTGCATCTGTGTATTTTTCTCTGAATAGTTAAGTTGGATGTCTGTCATTTCCATACCCAGTTTTTGATCTGTTTTGCTTGAACTCGCTTGACTTGCCAACAATGCCATCTCTCGCACGAGCCAGTCGAGCGAGGGGTGTTCGTCTAGATCTTTTTTTAATTGGTCGCTGTCTGTGGTTGTGCTTGGATCGTTGCCGTCCCCTTGCAAAAAGGATTTAGTGATATTTTGCATCGCTTTTGCCAGAGCATTTCCGAGCAAAGAGTTAACAGCCAGCAAAGCACCTTCTGAAAGCTGAGACTTTACAGTGGTGTCGCAAAGAACCCACATAAAGTTGCGCGGAGGTTTTGGCGTAATCTCCGTTGTGGGGTTTGAACTGGCATCTACCATATTATTTTCCATGTGATCCTCCTGATAATTATATTATTATGTTAAAAATTATTTACCGTACCTTCCACCTTGCTGCAGTAAATTGGAGGTGGTAGATTGCACACTCGATACCGATTCGTCTATTTGAACAATGTTTTTTTGCGATTCTGTGTCTCGAGTTACTTGCTGTTTTGCTGCGTCGAACATCGAGCGAGAATCGTTGGTCTGCGAATCCATTTTCGCACTGTCCTCTTTGTACTTTAGCTCATCTGCTTGCATGGTCGCTTTGCTTTTTGCAGTTCCTTTTTCTGCATCTTTGGTCAATTTATCTACGTCCTGATGCAAGAGTTTTGTAAAAGCTACTTGCAAATCGACCATTCTCACACCAATTGCAATGGTTGTTGTCATATCTGCAGCTTGTTGTTGGTAATTGGCTTTATTGCCTTTATCAATTGCCTCTACGACATCTATCATACCCATAAAATTGTCTCCTTATTGATTAACCTGCTCGCTCGTTTTGTACGAGCGCCGAAAACAGTTTTGCACGCGCTTGCAATGTGCTATTAAAAAGGCCGAGCTGTTGCTGATAGGCACTCGATTGATATTGGACCTCTGTTTGTTTCGCTTGACTGATCGTACTCGTAGCGGTGCTGATTGTATTAAACTGCTCAGTGATTGTCTTGATCTTGTCGCCATCCGGACTTTTGGGGTCTGCTGCACCCTTCCAAAGCCCCTTTAAGTAAGCCTCTCCGGCTGCTTCGGTAGTACTGCCGCTTTTAGGGACCAAAGCCCCACTCCCCTTTTGCTCCTGTGGTGTTCCTTTTTGTTCGTATAAACTGTCGAGGGCGGTTCGCATCGTACTCACTTCACTTTTTCCAAGAACAGTAAAACCATCTTTTCCATCTGTATCCAATCCCTTACGGATCGCTTGGATGAGAGCAAGCATATCTTTATACGGCTGCTTAGAGTCATTTGCACTATCACTTTGGTTGAATCCGTTAAAATCGGATTGCACCTTCGCAATCATGTTTCTATAATCTGATAGCACGTTGAGCTGGTCCCCCACAATTGAGAGCGTATATTGCGTTTTTTCTAAAAGCATGGGCATCAGCACATACATAAACTGCTGAATCACCTTGTTTGCCGCACCAGGTTTATGCTGTTTATATTCGGCGAATATTTTTTCAAACTCTTTCTTGTAGTTTGCAAAGAAGAGATCCCTTTCTTCCCGTTCTTCTTTCAACTTGTTATAATCGTTGTTCAACTGATCAACATCCGGATTATCGCCTAATGGATAGTTATTTGGCTGAATTGACATTATCTTATCCCTAATTAATTTTATTTAATTTAAATAGAAGCCCGTTTTTTTAATGTTTTCCCAGATTTTTTCCCCTTTTTCAAAGTAGGGCCTGCCTGATCGGTACCAAATGCTCGGTGCATATTTTGGAGTTCTTCCCAAGCATGCGGCGTAAAATTCTTTGGGTCTCCAAAGTAGGCTTTCATTTCCTCTGA
Source organism: Simkania sp. (assembly GCA_027942475.1). Lineage (GTDB taxonomy): Bacteria > Chlamydiota > Chlamydiia > Chlamydiales > Simkaniaceae > JANQSR01. The sequence continues at coordinate 26,538 of JAQFVP010000021.1, forward strand.
AGACTTGCCCATTTTCTTGCAAAAATCGCCATATTCTTTCTGCAGGTCTCCGAGGCTTTGGGCCATTTTCTCAAATATAGACAGCAAATCTTCCCGCTCGAACTTTTTCCCTTGCTTAGCTTGGGCCTCGTATTCGATTTGGAGCTCAACGAGATTTTGGAAGCTCTCAAACAACTTACTCACGCCTTCATCCTTCTGGCCTTCTTGCACAGTTTTGAGTACATCTAACATTTGCTTTAAGTCCATAAATACTCACTCCTATTTTGTTTGTTGAACATATTTATTTAGAGCCATTTAAGTTATTGATTCCCTGAAGGTTTGAGTTGTATTCTCTGCTATTTCGCTTATAAACAGGGCATATAATTAAAATGATTTTTATAATATGC
>JAQFVP010000022.1 GCA_027942475.1 Simkania sp.
AATCCACATGGAGCAGATGGCTCGTTTTTATTGAATCGATTGTCGGTTAATTTGGTCGTTATTCAGAGTGATCGTAGATACGAACATAGTTGCAATGCTTGTCTGTTTGTTTACACTTGTCTGTTTGGTTTTGTAATCGGACCTTTCAGCGTCACCGCGCCCATATGCCAAAAGCGAGTTTGGCGTCCCCAACGGTCGCATTTCCTTGTTTCACTCAAAGCGGGGGGAATAGGTTTAAATTTGGTCGGAGCAGACACGGTGATTCACTACGATATGTGGTGGAACCCGGCCGTGGAAAATCAAGCAACCGATCGAGTACACCGCATTGGGCAAAAGGGGAATGTTTCGGTCTATAAGCTCGTGACGCTCGGGACTATTGAAGAAAAAATTGTCGAAATGCAAAACCGGAAAAAGGGAATTGTGAAGAAAATCGTCAGTTGTGATGATGAGGCAATCACTAAATTAAGTTGGGAAGATGTGCTTGCACTTTTGCAAACATGATAGATTTTTTATTATGCATTGAGGTAGGATACACTGAGTAAAAAGGATTGCAGGGATTAGAATGGAAGTAAATTCTGCGGGTAAAAAGGGCATCCTCAAAAAATTTAAGTCGCTTGTTCGGGGAAATCTCGGTCACTTGAGTGGCATTTTTTCTAGTGACATCGGAATTGATTTGGGAACGGCCAATACTCTTGTTTATGTGCGTGGAAAAGGAATCATCCTGGCAGAACCCTCTGTTGTGTCTGTGGATTCGATTACAAACGATGTGCTCGCCGTAGGGCATAAAGCAAAGGCCATGCTCGGTAAAACCCCCCGTAAAATCCATGCTGTCCGTCCGATGAAAGATGGTGTGATTGCCGATTTTGAAATTGCAGAGGGGATGCTCAAAGCTCTGATTTCTCGAGTAACCCCCTCTCGTAGCCTCTTTCGCCCAAAAATTCTCATCGCCGTGCCATCCGGTATTACGGGAGTGGAGAAAAGGGCGGTTGAAGATTCTGCTCTCCGTGCAGGAGCCCAAGAAGTGATCTTGATTGAAGAACCAATGGCAGCGGCGATCGGTGTTGACTTGCCTGTACATGAACCTTCGGCCAACATGATTATTGATGTCGGAGGTGGAACGACAGAAATTGCCATCATCTCTCTTGGAGGTCTCGTTGAGTCTCAGTCTCTACGCATTGCAGGAGATGAATTTGATGAGTGCATCTTAAATTATATGCGCCGCACCTACAACCTCATGATTGGTCCACGCACAGCGGAAGAGATCAAAATGACCATTGGTTCTGCCTATCCTCTTGGTGACCATGAGCTGGAAATGGAAGTGCGAGGGCGGGACCAGGTAGCCGGGCTGCCCGTGACAAAACGGATCAACTCTGTTGAAATTCGCGAATGCTTGGCGGAGCCCATTCAGCAAATTATAGAAAGCACAAAAGGCACCCTTGAGAAATGCCCTCCAGAGCTCGCCGCTGATTTGGTTGAGCGTGGAATGGTTCTCGGCGGGGGAGGAGCTTTGATTAAGGGGCTCGATAAGGCGTTGATTAAAGAGACCGGATTGCCCGTAATTGTAGCCCCCAATCCCCTGCTCGCTGTGTGCATGGGAACGGGGAAAGCTCTCGATTATCTCGAAAAATTTAAAAAACTCAGAATGTAAGCAATAGTAAAGTTAAATCGCTTTGCTTGCGGTAGGTCGAGATCTTTATTTATGCGCGCACTGATCCAAAGGGTAACATCAGCTTCAGTTGTGGTGGGCCCCCAGATCATTGCACAGATTGAGCAAGGCCTTCTCGTCTTTTTTGCTGCTTGCCGTGAAGATCGGGATAAATCTTCTGATCGTTTGGCAGAAAAACTCGTTGATCTGCGTATTTTTTCAGATCAAAATGGGAAGATGAACCTTTCGGTGCGAGATATCGGTGGTCTGCTTTTGGTTGTTTCTCAATTTACTCTTTATGGGGACTGTCACAAAGGCCTTCGCCCCTCTTTCACACGGGTTCTCGATTTTAATCGAGGAAAGATGATCTACGATCGGTTCGTAGAAGAGCTGAGAGGTCGGCTCGGAAAAGAAAAGGTACAAACGGGGCGATTTGGAGCCGAGATGCAAGTAAGTTTAATCAACGACGGTCCTGCGACATTTTTACTCGAGTCTTAGAAGGATACCGATCAAATCAACGATTAAAAATTTCTTGTGGTGTAAAAAAATAGGGGATTTCTATCTCGGCAGTTTGACAGCTATCCGAGCCGTGCACGGCATTAGCATCAATTGTCTCGGCAAAGTCGGCGCGTATGGTACCGGGCAGCGATTTTTCCGGGTCGGTTGCACCCATAAGCTCACGGTTCTTTGCAATGGCATCTTTCCCTTCAAGAACAGAAATAAAAACAGGTCCAGAAGTCATGAAGGTAACCAAATCATCAAAAAAAGGACGATGTTTGTGTATGGCATAAAACCCACTTGCTTGTTCTACAGAAAGATGGATCATTTTTGCAGCGATCACCTTGAGGTGCACCGATTCGAAGCGGGAAAGAATGTCTCCGATGCAATTTTTTTTGACTGCATCTGGTTTGATTATTGATAGAGTTCTTTGAAGCGGCATATCAGTTGTACTTATCCCTACATAATTTGGTCCACATTTTATCTGAGATGCGAGTAGATTTCAAATAAAAAGATCTGAATTTAGATTTAATTGAAAGCAAATAGATCATTGGTTTTGTTTTAGCGATGCTATCAAAAAATTAAAATAAGGGCAGCCCTATCTTTTTCCTTATCAAAAACCACTTGAACAACGCAAAAACAGCCCGCAAATAAATCCTTTGTATGCTAAAATCTAAATTTTAATTTTTACCGCAGATCGAATCTCTTTTTTCATTTTGGCAAACCATTTTTCTACGCCCAGTGCGTGCTCTTCGCCCCCCCACTTTCTTGCACAAAAAGCGCAAGTGCTTAATTTGATTATTCTTGGACCTCCCGGGGCGGGAAAGGGAACAGTCGCCCACTTTTTGGCCAAAAAGCTCAGTATACCTCATATCTCCACGGGGAATCTTCTCAGGTCGAATGCCCATCAAAACACAAAACTTGGCAAAACAGCTCTTGTGTATACAGAGCGAGGACACTTCGTGCCAGATGAGCTTATCTTCAACATGTTATTTGAGCGTATTGAGCAAAAAGACTGTACAAAAGGGCATATTCTCGACGGATTCCCCCGCACACTTTCCCAAGCCGAGATCTATCAAAAACGGGTAGAAGCTCTATCTAAAGCTATGGTCATTCACTTGGATATTTCCGACCAAGAAGTGATGAAACGGCTTGCCTACCGCCTTATCTGCTCTGTTTGCAACGCCCCTTATAACCTCATTACTGCCCCTCCAAAAATATCGATGACCTGCGACCAATGCCTTACGAAACTTGCGCAAAGAACAGACGATCAAAAAGAGGTGGTAGCTAGCCGCCTTGCTATTTACCATAAGAACGCGGACTGTCTTATCGATTACTACGCTAAAAAAAACATCCTCAAAACGGTATCTTGCAATCGACCAATACAAGAGATAGTGGACGAAATTTTTTCCAAAATAGACCTCATCTAATGCTTTTTTTAAACATGTTCCTCACTATGTAAAAATTCTTAAAAAAAGTAGAGATTGCTAAAAATCTAGCCTGTCTCCCTCATTTAGCTCTTGATCATTGATCACCGCAAAAATTCTCGCGCGGAAGGAGATTGGGGTTTCCAACTTGTTAAACTATTGACCTCGCAGTAAAATACCGTTTGGTTTTATTTATTTGCATGTTAAGGGGCCACACATGAAAAAACCCTTTTTTCCCTTTTCCGGAATTATTGGAAATCTATTTGAGCACTACGATAAATATTTATTTCCCTTTTTAGCTCCCTTTTTAGCTCCCCTTTTTTTTCAATCAGGTTCTGAATTAAAAGCCCTACAATCGACCTATATAATCATGTTTTTGAGTTTTTTATCCCGCCCGCTCGGAGCACTGGTATTTGGAAGAATCGGGGATCGATACGGAAGGAAAAAAGCGCTGAGTACCACCTTGTTTGGTATGGCTATTGTGACCTTTTTGATGGGACTTCTCCCGACATATGATCAAATTGGACCAATGGCACCTGTTTTATTGACCTTATCCCGCCTTGCGCAAAACTTTTTTGCAGTGGGTGAAGTGACTGGGGGGGCACTGCTTACCTTAGAGCGATGTAATCCAAAAAAACGGGGACTGTTTAGCAGTTTGTACGACTGCTCTTCTGTTGCTGGTATTTTGATCGCTTCTCTATCCGTATCTTTACTTGCTCAATATAATATTTTACAAACCCACTGGAGGCTACTTTATTTTGCTGGCGCCTCTACAGCTCTTATTGGAGCGGGTATGCGCTTTTTTTTAAAAGAAGAAATATTAGTTAAGACTCATCGAGTACTGCCCTTTTATCGAGTGGTTTGGAAAGAAAAAGCTCTTTTTCTCACCCTGTGTCTCATGTTTGGATTTTCACATGCCATCTATGACAGCGCTACCACTTTGATGAATGGGTATTTACCATTTGTCTCTTTGGTCTCTTCCAAAGAGGCGGCTTGGAGTGGCACTGGTGTACTTCTTCTCGATCTCTTTCTCCTTCCAGTTTGCGGGTACTTTTCCACAATCTTTTCCTATAAAAAGGTGCTCCGTTTATTTCTCTTTCTCATCACCACCTCGGCGATCCCTCTGTTTTGTCTTCTCGATCGAGCTTTGGTGCAAACCGTACTCGCTGTGCGATTTGCAATAGTTGTGTTCGGTGTCGGTTTTGCCGCTCCTCTTTATGCTTGGGCGGTCGAAGCTGTGCCACGCGCCCACCGATATACTCTCATCTCTTTGGGCATAGCATTGGGAGGCAAAATCTTTGGTATGGGTGGTGCGTGTGCTCTGAGTCTTTCATTATACCACCGGACGGGATGGGTGGGGATTCCCGGTTTGTATTTAAGCTTTCTCGGGCTCACTACCTACCTAGCCATGCAAATATCGGAGCGTCTAAACGAAAAAAGGGCTCTAGTGATAACAAATCAAATCAGTGCGAGATTGAAGGCGTGAGAAAAGCTTTTCTCACTGCTAGGATTTGCTCTGCAACCGGTTTGAAAATGTATGCAAACAAGCGAGATAGCCCTTTTTCATGAAAGTAGCAATGATTAGCTTTAAACCCGCAGCAGGGAGGAAGGGTAAAATCCCGACAAGCAGCGCTTTTTCGAATCCGAAAAAACGGAGGAGGAAACAATAACCAGACACAAAGATGATACATTGTCCACAAAAGATAGCAAACGCCGTCCAAACAAGGGAGGTAGGATTTTTTTTTGCTAAAACGCCAATTACATAGGCAGCCAAAGGCATAGCGAGCAGATATCCCCCCGTCGTTCCAAGAAACCACAGAGGACAGGAGCCAACTGTGACAACCGGTAAGCCAAGGGTGGCTTGCATCAGATAGAAAAGAGTAGCTAAGCAGGCCTGGCGCCCACCGAGAAAAAGAGCAAGTGTGAAGATTCCCAGGGTCTGTAGGGTCATCGGTACGGAGGTGAGGGGGATTTGTATCCTGGCGCACAGAGAAAGTAAAGCGCTTCCCAAGATCACTTTGATCATCGAAAAGAGATGGATTTGGACATTGCTTAAAAAACACCGTTTTGCTCTAGCCAACACGTGCAAATTACCTAATTTTTTTTTGTTGAAAAGAACATATTAAATAGTTTTCTCCGTTACTGTCAACTCTTTTACTTTTCTTTTTTTACATTCTAGCTACCCATCCTTTTCTTGCACATGTACATCTTAGAATTTTTAGCGAGCTTTTGGCAAAGCAAGGACGGGCCCTCGGAACGAGGGATTTGATAAAAAAGCAGTGCATGCGGTAAACAATCCGAGGGGGACCTTTTCTGCCTGCTGCTTTGAATGGAATGAGACGAGAGGAGCTTGGGTCTTTGGCACTACATGTCGAAAAATAGGTTTTTCCCCTTACTTATTTTTGCGATAGAATCTCGGTAAAGAGCGTAGTCAAAATCCTCTAATCAAACCGGGGTGACTCCTGTTTCCCAGGTTTGTTGTAATTCTCCCAAAACAAAAGCTTTGCGACATCAGAAGGCGCACAAAGAAAATTAAAGAGCTGCTCATTTTAAAGCAGGAGATACCAAAGCCGTAAGCGAGGTAATAAAACGGGTTTGGTTTTGAAGTGTACAATTTCTATAGTCTGAAACTACCGCCTTCTTTTATTGATCTCACTCTAAAGCCTTATCGCTTAATATGTTTTTTACTCCATTTGCAGATCACAAAATGGGTAACAGCTGCTAACCCAAAGAGTACGTAAATAAGATTGACAATTCCGCGATTGTCAAAGATATAAGTTACTAAATTTTCACCTTTTACACCAATAATTCCCCAAGTAATCCCACTGATCACCAAGAGGAGAAGTGCTAGATTATTAACTTTTTTCATCATTGCTTTACTCCGTTTAAAAGCATTATCTTATTTCCATCGCTTTTCAATTGATTTCCAGCTCACCGCTTGATAAATAGCGGAGATGCCAATGAGGAAATAGATACAGTTGTATATCCAACTTCTATCGATAAAATTTTCAACAAAATTAAAATCGAATAAACCCATTGATCCCCAATTTAAACCTCCTAGACATAGCAGGAAGCACACGAGAATATCTAATTTTTTCACGGGTATGACTCCTATAATATATTCAATTGCCTTAACTTAATAATTAATAAATTAAAAAATTTATGTAAAGTTTTAAATTATAATTTAAGAATTATTTCAAAATAGATTATAAACTGATAAAATTGTGATCCGCCCAATAATCATCACCATATGAGTAAAGAAGCTGCTCCCCTCTTTTGATTCCGCATCGATGGGCAGTAAATACAACACGGGGTCCGTCTATAAGATAGTGTTCCCAAGCAATTACATTGGTATGAGGATGCCCCTTTGCCCCGTGGTTCATGAACCGGGTCCAGTTTCCCTTTTCCATGGCATCAATAGAGCACACTTTATAGTCTGTAAAAGAGAAGGTGCTGTCATGACCTGGATTTATATCACTTTCTAACTTCAATACCCCTGCATAATGATGCAGTGTTGAATAAGGGGGAATATCTTGCGTTGCAAACACTCCGAACCCCACTTTTTTCCCTACGTATCGAATCGCAATGCGACGACAGTACCGCTCATCGGTTTGATCAGCTGCCAACTGACGAAAGAAAGCGTTAAACCTCTCACCTCGATAATCTGAGACGATCGGTTGGGCCTTTTGCAAAAATCTCTTCCAAGAGCGGTTGAAACGCTGTTTTACTGTTGGATCGATCTCTATATCTTCTAGATATTCAATTTTGGTATTAATGCTAAAACGCTGCTTGAATAACATATTGCACCTTAACTAAAAAACTACTAATAATTTATGTATCATAAAAAATAAATTAAAATACAATTATATAAATATTTAATAATTTTTTACTTACATAAGTATAACCAAATAAATAGGTTATATTGAAAATTTCGAAAATTGAATAAAATAGTCTGTGTTGAAAAAATAGAGTATTGAAGGAACTTTGCTTTCCGAAAAGTTTTCTTTTAAGCTACCTTTTTCTGTGGATTCCTTGTTGGAAAAGAGCTCCATTTCCCCTAAACCCTTTAATGATAGCTATTTAGTGGCCTCCCTTCCTTAGTATAGACCCTTAGCTTGCATCTTAATCCGTCGATTATCATTCTTTAAGTACTTTAATACCAGTATTATATAAAAAAAAATAGGCTGAGTCCGTAAAGAAAGCTTGGGCAAATCAATACAGCGGCCTTTCTTGGTTATAAGAGGGTAATTAGGCAGAATAATGTCAGAAAAAAGAAGTTAAGAGAACAGGGGACATCCTCTCCTGTTTTTTAAGCCTTTGAGTGGCCTGAAGTCACTCTTTTTTGCATGAGAAGCTCCTTAATATTGAATTTTTTATAAATTAAAATTTTTAATTTTATTAGATATTTTTCAAAAAAATTTTTATTAACTATAAAATATCAAATTTGATTATAATTAGTGTTTTAAATATAAATTAGTTTTTTTAATTAAAGTATCAGGAGAATTTTATGTCTAATTTTTTAGCAGCTAGCAATTTAAATTATTTAAACTCTAATTCACTAGAGACACTGGAGCAACTCTGTAAAAGAAACAAGGAACTTTGTGAAAGAAAAATGGGACTAATTAAAAGAATAGATAATAAAATTAATTCCCCCCAAAGCACTCGGGAAATAAGTGTAACGAGTTCTTGGACTGTAGAGAAAATTTGTGAAAGAAACAAGGAACTAATCAATAGACTATATAATAAAATTAATGCTCCCCAAAGCACTCGGGAAACAAGCGTAACGAGTTCTTGGACTGTAGAGAAAATTTGTGAAAGAAACAAGGAACTAATTAATAGAATAAGTAATAAAACCAATGAGTTAATACTCAAAAATAATTCAAATGTTAGAGATATAGAGAATTTTAATGATGATTTACTATCATATAGTAATTTAAATTATGAAATCCCTAACTCATTAGAAATACTAGAGAAAATATCTGAAAAAACTATAGAACTTTGTAAAAGAAAAATAGAACTAATTAATATAATACAGAATAAAATTAAGGTTCCCCAAATTAATCGGGAAATGGTTGTAGAAGTTCCCTTTACTGTAGAAAAACCTTTTGAAAGAAAAAAGGAATTAATTAATCAAATAAGTCATAAAACCAATGATTTAATCTGCAAAAATGATTTAAATATTAGAGATTCAGATAACTTTAATGCTAATTTATTAGCAGCTAGTAATTCAAATTATGTAACTTCTAAACCATCACAAATCCTTTCGCCATCCGTTTTACCACAAAAATGTGTAGTTGATTGTACCCAAAAAAAGTACCCTTTAGCGGTGAAAAAAGTAAAAGCAGATGGAAGTTATGACTTAAGGGCAAGAGAAGCCGTTCAAAAAAGAGGATCTGAACCCTTCATTTCTCCTCAAAAAAGTGCGAAAAAGGATCTATCTACGGAAGGGGCCTACGCAATACCTACCATTAAAGGGTGTGGGGAGGATGCTTTGGCAAGATCGACTTGCGGTAACAAGAGAGCCCCTGTAGAAAGCTGGTTTTCTTCGCTGAAAAGGGTGTTTAAAGGGAATCTCTTTGCTACAAAGGCATCCACTCAAAAAGTAGAGGTGACTGTGTTGAAAAAATCGATGCAAAGATTCGAAAAAACAAGAGAGGACGTTCACTGCTATTTGCCTTTTTAAGGAATTTTTGGAAGCTTTTTTTATCAATTTTTTCAACACAGTCTCTTAAAAAATTAAAAACAGGTAAAAATTCTCATTCCCTTTAAGGTAAATTAGATGAGAGTTTTTTTTGAAATGTCGGCCCTGAACTTGAAAAAGCCTTTGCCCGTAATTTAGAGATAAAAGCGGAATCTTTTCTAGTCAGACTGAAAGTTTTGACTATTATGGCTCTCACCATCCCAGTTGGTGTCAAAAGTAAAAGTTAAAGGCATGCGCATGCGTAGCTTAAGGCAGCGGATGACATAATTTATGAAGAGAAAAGGCTGAAATAGGAAGGGCATTAAGTCTTGATAAGAAAAAATCACATCTTCGACGCTAAAAAGGGTTTTAATGAATTGGCTATAGCGATTCTTATTGAGATCGCACCCTCTCCAGCCATATAAAAGCATGCCGATCACAATTTGCTTTGAGAAGCCCGCTTTTGGCTTGATCATCTCTTTGTTTTGCTTAAAAAAAGCTAAAGGGAGATCATCCTCTCTTTGAAAGAGATGAAGGCCACTTGTGGAGCGAGGATTACACTCAATGGGGTAAAGCCCCTTGCCTGGCACTTCAATAAAGTCAAATCCAATCTGTCCAGTAAAATGTTCTTTTGCGATGAACTCTTCTACCCATCTCTCAATTTCCGGGTGTTCAATTGCTTCAAAATTTAAACAAGAGCTTCCTTCTATTGAAAACTGGAGGGGGTAAACAACATGGGCTTTGAGTTTTCCAGACTGTCCAATGCTATATGTAGAGAGTTTTTTTCCTATTAACCACTCTTGAGCAACCCAAGGGTTATATGGGTTAATCTCAATTTTTTGTAGCTCCGTTTTCCCATCTATTTTGATCACTTTTTGTGCGGCGCGGGAATAACATGGCTTTAAAATATAGGGAAAATCGAGTGAAATTCTTTCCAGATCTTTGTTTGTTTTGATTAAAAACGAGGTGGGTGCCGCTTTGCCCATTTGATGTATCTTCTCATTAAAGAGCCATTTATTGTGGAGAATGTTTAACTTTTCGAGAGAAGGACAAAATACTTGGCAATCAGTGGGGAAATGATCTAACTTTTTTGAAACATAAAAAATCTCTTCAAACATTGGGATTACCATATCAATATTTTCTTTTTTTACGATTTTGATGAGGCAATCAATGAATTTGTCTGATTCAAATCGGGGGCTAGGGACAACAAAGCTTTTTTTTATCGCGTTGGAAAAGCGACAGATATGAAAACGGGTCGAATCTACGCTGTAGGTAGTGTGCCCTTTTTCATGGAAACGGCGCGCTAGGTCTAAGGTGGGAATCCATCGACCACCAGTAAATAGTATTGATTTATTAAAAATCTCAAATTACCATTTTATTCTCTTAAACCTTAAAATAATAAAATTAGTATTTTTATTATATTAAAATTTTATTATATAAATAAAATGCGGGGGGGTTATCTTGTATAAGATGCGACAAAGCTCTTATCGAGAGGCTATCATGGGCAGTGCAGCCAGCAGCTGTTATTTTCGAGTTTGAATTGCTCTTTTTCAGGTGCTTTGTCTGTTGCGTTGGTATGAAAGAATACCTGGTCTGGAATCAGTTGATAGCCGCAAAATATAGTGGGCACTGATAAATTAGGCGTTTTACCTCTGTCTGAAATCTTTACATCTAAAAAAGTAGATTGTGTACGGCGAGATAGTTTTTTCCACGCACTTTCTATCACCTTGCTCGAAGCAGATTTTATTTTCCCGCTAATAAAGATCTGTTTACCTGTTTTGGGTAAATAAATATTCAGAGTCACAAAAGAGTTGGAATTGAGATTTTCGACGGTTTGGGTCCCATTTTTTGTAAAAAAAAAGATTCCATTTTTCTGGGTGATATTAATGACTTCGATAGGGTAGGTGTAAGGGCGCTGATCTAGGCCCACCGTAGATAGTGTAGTGACAAAGGGTAAGCTCAAATCCCTTCTGCTCTTTTCTCTTCTCATCCATTCATTGACTCTGGGGATAGGTTGCACACAATCTACCCCATCAATGGAACGGGTGAAAAAAAGGATAAGTATGAATAAAAGAGAGATGAGCTCTTTACGCAATGTAGACTGGACCTCGCGGTATTGTGCAAATAAGCGAAGGAGTAGTCATGGTACTTACCAAGAATAGTACATAGTCAGGACACCGGAAACAAACTGCGGGGAGTTTCGCCCAGTAATTGTGAACCATACTCCTGCCAAAAAACCAATATGCTCCGATAGGCTATACTCAATAGCCGGTGCGCACTGAAGGGTATCACTCGAGGGAAGGGGCATTTGTTCTCGGGCACCTGTTTTAGGTGAGAAGCTAGAAGAGCATTGATAAGAATAGGTTAGATCGCACGCCAAAGCGAGTTTCTGAGTAAGGCTGACTTCAATTGAGGTCTTAATTCCTACTGATTGCCCTGGGCGCACCCTTCCTATCGCTTTAGGATCACTGACGTACGCATTAGGCCCGCGTACGTTTACTGAGGTGGGGATGGTATATTGCAGTGAAGCGCGCACAACCATGGGATGTAGTTGCATCCAATGCACTGCTTTTGTAACGTTAAAAGCAAGAGAGGTTTCGTAAGAACCCGAACCCATTGCTTCGAGACTCTCTTTGCCAGGGGTAAGTTTTTGATACTTTCCCGTGGGAAAGCTTTCAGTGACCGTCAAGCGAAGTGCAGGGCGATTTGGTTGCTCTTTCATCAGTGGTATACCGAACTCAATTTGAGTATCTCCCAAACCACTTGCTCGGGCGGAACCTTGCCACCGTTGCTCAACGTTGAAAGTAGCGGTAAAGTCTAAAAAATCGGAAAGTCCCATCTGATAGACCAAAGATTCTTTGAGAGTAAAAAGATCAGGAGTGCTTTTAGATTGCCTGCTGTTATTAAATTCCCCAAATTGGTTTGTCATAAAAATATAGGGTTCCACGAGGAACTCCCCAGGGGGCGCATTTTCGGCAGAAGGGGTCAAGATAGGTCCCGTGAAGTAGGGGGCAGGGATATTTTGTAGTTTCCCAGCATGCTGGTCAGAAAACAAGGGATGCGCTGCGAACGCAAAGAAAAAAAAATAGATGAAAAGCAAGCAATGTTTCATATTTCTAAGCTCGAATTTGATAATTTATTGTCTCGCAAAAAATACCATAGAGTGCTCATTGAAGAAAATACAATAACAAAAAAAATAAAAGATTTCTCAAGCTCCTCCCAATGCTACGTGACTGCAGGTGAAAAAACAGGAAATAAGAAACTTGCGCTCGTTTATGTTCCTTTCTGCCTTTCCCTTTTTTCAACAAAGCCAACCTGCTTTTTGCTACAAGAAATTAAATCAAATCATCATTTTTTCTGCCGTATCCCGCATGCTCCGCATGTTTTAATATCTTATTTAGTTGATTTGATAGTGAGAGGAGAGGTAAAATTAACATTTGGAATTTAAATGCACGAGCAACCAATGAAAAAATTGATCTATTTTTTTCTCTTTCCAGCAACCGCTCTATGCGGAGCCTTTTCAATTGAAGATTCAGTTGTCAAAATTTATCAAACCCGTAATTTTTATAATTACTTATCGCCCTGGCAGCCACCTGAACAAGGCACTGTTGCGGGTTCTGGTTTCGTCATTTCCAAAAATCGCATTTTGACAAATGCGCATGTTGTGGCGAATGCAGCCTTCATTCAGGTAAAAAAATCAAGGGATAGCAAGTACTACTTGGCTAAAGTAGATTGGATTGGCCATGACTGTGATTTAGCAACCTTGAAAATTGAAGACAAACATTTTTTTGCAAACGTCCGTCCCCTTGAAATTGCAACGGAGATGGCTGTAGTTTCCTCCCCCGTCGAGGTGTTGGGATACCCGATGGGAGGGGAGAAGATAGCCTTGACTCAAGGCGTCGTTTCCCGAACAGAAGTAAGTTATTACTCTCATAGCGGTAGCTCTTTGCTCTGTTCTCAGATCGATGCACCAATCAATCACGGGAATAGTGGTAGCCCTGTTCTTAAAAATGGAAAAGTGGTTGGCGTGGCTCATCAGGGAATTAACTTCGGACAAAACATCGGTTACATGATTCCTATTCCCATTATTCGCCATTTTCTCAAAGAGATTGACCAGGGAAAATATGATGGGTTTCCCAAGGGAGGCATTTTGTTTCAGCCGATGGAAAATCTCGCTTTGCGCAATTTTTATCAGATGGAAAAAGGGGATACGGGGGTCCTCGTCGCGTCTATCTGGAAAGGCTCCCCTTTTGAAGGAACCCTCTTTCCGGGGGATATCCTTCTGGCCATCGATGGCATTTCAGTTGGATTAGATGGAACTGTGAATACCGAAAATTGCAATTCGGTCTCCCTTCTCCACCTACTTTCTCTAAAATACTACAATGAATTGGTTTATTTAAAAGTATTGAGAAACGGGAGCAAGATGACTTTGCCTATGGTCTTAAAATACCACAGCCCAAAGCCACTTGGGGATGTCGAATATGACAAACGTCCCTCCTATTGCGTCTTTGGAGGGCTCGTGTTTCAACCCTTGACTATGAACTACTTATTCTATGCAATCTCAAAAGGGATACCTGTGGTAGATCTCATCTCTTATTTGAGGTCTGGGAGGGTGCCAGAAGATTGTTCTCAAGTTGTAGTATTAACTCGTGTTTTGCCGGATGCCATCAATGCGGGCTACCAGTTCATTGAAAATGAAATTGTCATATCTGTTAACGACGTAAAAGTACGCAACATGCGAGAGCTGATTAAATTGCTTAAAGATTCCAAAAGCCCTTATTATCGGATCAAGCTGGAGAATGACATGGAAATTGTCCTCGACCGTCGTCAAATTCCAGCATGCACAGAAAAGATGAAAAGTACTTATTACATTGAACGGGATAGGTCGACAGACCTATATTGACCTCTCTTTTATTTTTTGGTCCTACCCTTGTTTTTGTCAAAATTTTCAATGCATTTTAGAGTGAGAGGATGATCAGTAATCAGCTCGTGAAAAAGGGCGGGGCTTAAGGTGATTGCGTGAATGCCCATCTCTAAACAATTTGCCATTTGAGATAATGAGTGAATAGATGCGGCTACTATTTTCACGTCGAATGCATAGGTTTTGATGGTCCTTAGCATGAGATTAATCGCCTCTGTAGCCGCTTTATCCCCGTCTTGAATTTGACTGTAATAAGGGGCGAGAAAAGATGCATTTGCGTGGCAGGCGAGTAGAGCTTGAAAAGGGGTGAAAATGCTCGTTGCCATCATCGGTAATTGCAAATGGGATAAAGAGTGCATCGCTTTGAGTCCTTGCTGGGTAACCGGAATTTTGACGATGATTTTTTCAAAGCGATCATAGAGCATCTCAGCCTCATCTGCGATCTCTTCTGCCCGATGTGTCGTAACCTGAATAGCTATGGGACCGTTGTGCGCCTTTGAAATATTGTCCAATGTCTTTTGTATGCTATCTTGGGACTGCGCAATGATCGAAGGGTTGGTAGTCACTCCATGAAGAATACCGAGTTCATTGCCCCATTTAATTAACTCTGCATCAGTTCCATCCATCCAGATTTCCATCTTTACCTCATTGAATATGTCGGCGGCGCACTTGATCCGTATTTTCAAAATTTTTCTTTAGCTCTGCAAAATTGGCAATTAAAATGCCAAAATCGGTTTTCTTTAGAGCCAAAACATCGACGGAGGTTAAACAGCGCACGGTCGCCAATCGGGAGCGTTGATTGAGAAGTGCCATCTCACCAAAATATTCCCCTTCGCTCAACTGTGCAATTCGATTTTCTTTTCCTTGAGCAGTATTAAACACCTCTACTTTGCCCTGTACGATAATATAAAAGTAATCACCTACATCTCCCTCGTGAAAAATCACCTCTCCTGGTTCAAAATGTAGTTGCGTAATCCCCTGGCTAGGCATTGTCTTTATCTGGACAGCTTCAATGGGGATGATGGTATCGAGGATCCAAGAAAGAGCCACCTTCAGCTTCCGATCTAGCCCTGGAAGTTTCATCAAATAGACGAGTCTCCAAAGAACCCAAGCAGTAATGCCCGAAAATTTCAATTTTCCAAAAATTTCAGCAACAGCTGAGTGATGACCCAAAGCCCCCATCATTCCCAAGGGTTTAAAACAAAATTTTGTTTTAGGTAATCCATTTATCTGTGCCAATACATTTTTTGCGAGTACTTTCGCTTGTCTAATCGCAAATTGCGCTGTGGGAGCATAGACCCCTTTGTCTAGTGTGTTGGGAATGGCAGCGCAGTCCCCAAGAGCCCAAATATCTTGTCGCGTCTCCGCTTGCATCACCTCATTTGTAGCAATCCTCCCTTTTTTTTTAGCGAGAGGCAAACTTTCAATCAAGGGGTGCGGAGAAGAGGGGACAGTGGAGATAATTGTCTTGGCAGCAATGCGCTCTCCGGTATCCAACACCGCTTCTTCTGGTGTTGCGGCGATTAGGCGAACGTTGAAACGGACATCCACACCCCGTTTTTGCAAAAGTGTGCCCGCATACTCACCAAGAGAAGGGCTTAATTCTCTGTCCATTAAGCGGTTTTTACTGTGGGCCAACACCACATGGATCTCATCTAAATCAATCGATTGGTAGCGCCTGCCTATCTTGCGCACAAAATCATTGATTTCGGCAACCACTTCAGTTCCGGAAAATCCCCCCCCACCTACGACAAATGTCAGCAGTTGTTTCCGTAAAGTAGGGTTTGGTTCACAGGAAGCTGCTTCTATCACATCGATCAATTGATTGCGTATGACCAGAGAATCGGATAGGTTTTTAAAAGGAAGGGCGTGTTCGTGTAATCCAGGCATCCCTCGAAAATCCGTGACGTTTCCCAGGGCAAGTATGAGATGATCAAAATGAATTTTTACTGGTTTATGTGTAAATTTAGGGGTGAGAATCACCCTTTTCTCTTCAATATCAACCGCTTCAATCTCTCGAATGTAGAGTTTGGTTTTGGGAAGTAACTTTCTCAATGGGTTAATTGTGTCCAAAAGATCGAGCGAACCACCGACTACTTCGGCTAACATGGGCTGGAAGACAAAATAATTTTCCCGATTGATTAAGATGACTTCAATATCTTCTCGCCTTTTGAGATGAGACTGCAAATGCATCGCCGTATACGCACCACCGAACCCCCCTCCGAGGATGACAATACTTTGTTTTTTCGACATGAACTTCACCTCTCTTTCTTCATAAGATGATCAGAAATTAATAGCAAATCTCGATTATCTCCCGATAAAGAGGGATGACTGTGGCCTAAGTAAAGAAAAATATGCGGTTACCAGGACTTGAACTTGGGACCTCGACATTATCAGTGTCGCGCTCTAACCAACTGAGCTATAACCGCAGCGTGCGTTAATAAGAGTGATGGAGGCTAGGAGATTCGAACTCCTGACCTTCTGAATGCAAATCAGATGCTCTACCAAATTGAGCTAAGCCCCCACAAAAAGTGTTTTCGCTCACACATTTGAAAACTTTGATTGAACCAAAGATAAACCAGACGATCGATGGAGTCCAAGCAAAGCCTTAAACGCGTGTATATTTAGATGAAGAATGAGAATTAATCACTTAATCGACATCTTTTGAAACGGGATCCTAATCTAATAAGTGATTTTAGTGCAAGAAAGTTTGATCTCGAAGAACGATCTAACTGGTTTTGGAGAAAAAAAACAGGGGAGGGTAATCATTTTTTTGCAGACATCTAGTGATATGTGGAGGCTCTATTGCCTTATTTATTCTTGAGAAATAACTTGATAAACAGTTTAATGCGGGGTTGCGCTTTAAAGGAGAAATAAACGTGGCAAAAACGGTCAAACGAATTGCCGTAACAGGGGCCGGAGGTCAGATTGCCTACAACCTCCTCTTTCGTATAGCCAGTGGTGAACTCTTTGGAAAGGACCAGCCCATTGATTTGCATCTTTTGGAAGTGCCCCGGGCTCTATCTAGCTTGCGGGGAATTGTGATGGAGTTAGAAGATTGCGCTTTTCCCGCGTTAAAAAAGATTCGAGTGGGTAGTGATCCCTTAGTATTATTCGAGGGGGTAGATATCGCTATTCTAGTCGGAGCAAAACCCCGCTCTGCTGGAATGGAGCGCAAAGATCTTTTGCTCGAAAACGGGGATATTTTTGCCCTTCAGGGAAGGGCTCTGAATCGGGTTGCATCAAAAAATGTGATCGTGCTTGTTGTGGGAAATCCTTGTAATACCAACTGTTTGATTACCATGCACAACGCACCTGACATCTCCCGCCTTCAGTTTTTTGCCATGACCCGTCTCGATCAGAATCGAGCACAGTTTCAGCTAGCAAGCAAAGCGGGCGTCGATATTATGGATGTCAATTGCGTAACGATTTTGGGAAATCACTCGAGTACCCAGGTGCCTGACTTTCTCAATGCCACAATTCAGGGCAAAAAAGCACCGCAGGTCATTTTAGATCGTAAATGGCTTGAACAAGAGTTCATAAAAACAGTGCAAAAAAGGGGGGGAGAGGTGATTGCGGCTCGTGGAAAATCGTCAGCCGCTTCGGCAGCGCATGCTATTTTGGATTCTCTGCATTCCATTACTTTGCCGAGTGCGCTTGGGTCTTGGTACTCAATGGGCGTTTTTTCTCATGACAATCCCTATGGAATTAGGGATGGTTTGATTTTTTCTTTTCCTTGCCAAACGGGCGGAGAAGGAAAAATAGAGATATTCAAAGGTCTCGAGTGGGATCTGTTTTTGCGAGAAAAAATTGCTCAGACGGAAGCGGAACTTCTCGATGAGCGTGATATGATTGCACATTTGTTACAATGAGGCAAAGATGAGCGAGGTCTTATTTGAAATTACGAACGAGCAACTTGAAACTGGAATGCGTGGTTATCCCGTCGGATACTGCACGACCTCTTACGTCGACCCCATCAAGGGTCTTTTTTACCGAGATCGCTCGATCTTTGCACTCAACCACTGGAATCCCGAACGGGTGATTTATTTGCTCGCACATGGGAAAGAGGGGTCGGCTCAAGATGTTGGGAAATTTTCCGAAGAACTTAAAAAGCGCTCTTGTTGTTCTCAATCTGTGCTCAAACAGATTGAAAATCTGCCCAGGCAGGGAAACCCCATGAAGTTGTTTTCTTCTGCCCTTTTGATTTTGGGCATGCTCGAAGGGCAGGGAGATTATCAAGAGGACTGTGTCAATTTGATCGCAAAACTTCCCCATTTGGTGGCGACAGTGATCAATCACCACGCGGGCTGGGATATCCCGTCTGCCCCCCCCGAAGGGATGGGCTACATGGAGAGTTTTGCTCACATGATTCATGCTCCGAAGCTGCAAAAAGAGAACTTGGTAGAGATTTTTCGTCTGTTCAATATTCTTCATTACGACCACGGAGGGGGCAACCTTTCCGCTTTTGTTGGTAAAGCGGTTGCATCCGGTTTGGAAGATATGCATGGGGCGATTTGTTCTTCTATGTGCGCCTTAGCGGGCCCGCGTCACGGAAGGGCAAACCAGGACTGTTTAGAGTTCGTGCAGTCTATCTTACAGGAAACGGGAGAAAGTGCAAATGGTGAGCAAGTGGCGATGCTTATTCGAACAAAAATCGATAAGGGGGAGCTTGTACATGGTTTTGGCCACGCTGTTTTGCGCGCAGAAGACTCTCGTGCATCTATTTTGTATGAACTAGCTGAGAAGCAATTTCCCAATCACCCACTCGTTAAAGTCGCCCTGCTCCTTCGCTCAGAGGGCCCTAAAGTGCTTGGGGAAAACCCCAAAATTTCCAACCCTTATCCGAATGTAGATGCAATTTCTGGAACTGTTTTGACGGCAGCCGGCTTTGGGTATCCGGAATATTTCACGCTCCTCTTTGGGCTTGCTCGCTCGGTTGGAATTGCGATTCAAATTGTTTATGAGCGTCGCCAAGCCCGTGGAGGAAAGGGAACCCCGATCGTAAGACCTCGCTATCTCTTCAAGCCTTGAGGGAGATCACTTTCCATGCCTAAAAGAGGATTGCGCTTGAGATGCTATCCTCCTTCCTGTCTGGACCAGAGGCCACCCGATACAAAGAGCGGACGGTCTGTTTGCTATTCTCTTTGGCTCAGAAGGGGCAGAGAACGTGCAAAAAAGTTGAGAACCTCGGTGTACCATCACTCTTTTTTGCATAGGAACTTTTGCGGTGATTTTCGATACAGACTTATCGTCGCGTTACTTTTCACCGAGTTATTTTCCACTCATCTTCTTTGAATTTTGATCAAAGCAAATTTTTTTTCATAAAGAATTTTCCGCACTTTTCCCCTATAGATTTTTGCACTCCAACCCGGTCAGATGGCAAAGCAAATCAAAAATTTCTTTATATAAATATAAAAAATTGAATATCATTAATCCTTGAACCACACAAATTAAAACTCTGAAGAGGGTCTTATGCAAAGTCTGCGCATTTTCTTTCTTTGTTGCCTTACATCGCTTCTCATTTACGGATGCAACGGAAAATTCAAAAAGATTCGAGATGAATCTCGTGCCCTTATCCATCAATACGAAAGTGCTATTGATGACTGCAACAAACACTTTAAAACAGATTCAAAAGAGGCAAGGCTTTCCCGCCTAGAAAATGTTCGGAATCAATGTGAAAAACTTATCGAAAGGATCGATCGGGGACTGCGGGAAATTGATGAATTATCTAGAAGAAAGCGAAAAAAATTACGTGAAGAAATAGAGGCCTTAAAGGCAGTTCGCGCGCAAGTCATAGAATCGCTTGATACAGTAAACGCAGCCATCCAGGCACTTTCCTCTTCGATCGCCATGCAAAAAGCGCAGGCTTTTTACAATGAAAGTATCCAAATTGAACATCAAGCATCCAAAAAATATACACAAAGACCTGCTCGCAGCTTAATTGATACTACTGCCTGCGTTTCTCACCTAAAAGAGGTCGCTCAGCTCTACAACCGAGCAGCATCTTTATCTAAAAAAGCCCGCACCGCTTTGAACAAGGGTAACCCCCTTGATAAAAAGGGGAAAAAGAGTCTTGAGCAGACGCTTGAAAGACAAGAAAAGTGCGCCGTTTCAATTGAGAAAGAGGCAAAAGAGTGGCCAGAGCAAGCAGTAGAAAAAAGAAATGATCTGAAAGATCGACTGAAAACGTTGAGTGAGGATTCCAGACTTTTTGAAGAAAAAAGCTTAATGCGCGGCTGCTATGAATTGCGAAAACAAGCCCTTCCGATATTGGAAACCCTCGTCGAAAATACCCAAGGAGAAGAGAAAGAAAGCCTTGCAAGTGAGCTCGAGAAGGTAAAAACTTCGCTCGCTCAATTTGAAAAGACCGCGGACCAAAACAAACTAACGCTCGTTTCCCTTCCACTTGATCCTATAGAATTTAAAAATCAGGAACAAAGCAGACAAGAATCTTTCTATAGGAAGCCGGATCAAACCTCCTTTCCTCAAACTCTGCCCGCATCCACTTCTAGACCATTTGCAATTTCTTTAGACGCTCTAGCGGGAAAAGAGGGGGATAACTACCTCCTTTACCAAGGTCAGCCTCACCGTTTTTTAGTCGAAAGTGACCTTTCTCCCTCAGTTCTTAGAGTGCAGGTATCTAAAAAAGGAGATCTTGCATATGAAGAAACGATTTCCCTTCCCGTTCAAAACAAGGAAAGCTGGCAAAGCTACATTGTAGATGATCAAATGGTGTTTCATCCTGAGACCAAGTTGGAAAAAGATTTTGGAATTGATCTTCGGCTTAAGTTTGTGTGTGATGAAAAATGCCCATTTTCGATGATCATCACCATATGTGCAAAAGAGACCGACCTGCAAATTAATTTTGCCCTGGAAAACGGGCCCCCTATTTTGCAGTGCTTGTTTTCCCCTCCTCCACCTTGGCAGTTAGGTGCTCTCTTGAAGCCCGATTTTGCAAAAGCTTGCAAATCGTTTACCTCCATCGAAACACTCCAAGTATTTTACCCTGATTCAAACACAGCCCCAAATTTGGGTAGCTGTCCTATTTTGGATAAATTAGCTATTGAGTGTAAAAATGACCCTCTGCGTATTGCCAGTTACGTACAACAAGAAATTGCCCTTACGAATTTTAATCTCGAACGGGAAGAAGGTGTTTTTCTCGCCCCTTGGGTGAAACGTAGTCCCCTCATGACCTACTTAGATCGAAGAGGGTCCCCTTGGGAACAGTGCTCCCTTTTGTTTTATCTCCTCAGAAAAGCGGGACATGAAGCATTCTATGTGTTTGGGGATCCCCTTGTCCTTCCCAAAGACTTTGTGGAAAAAATGCTTTTCACAAAGCTTCCCGAGGGGGAAACGGAAGCTTTGGTCAAATATCCTTGGATCATCTTGAAACAGGGGGAGGAATGCATCCCTCTATTTCCCTGGATGAAAGAGATCCAAATCGCAGAGGGGCATGACCTATACAACTTGATGCCCGCAGGGTACAAAAGTGCTGATCAATGGATTTTGCGCTATCTAAAGGGGGATGAGCATATTTTACGCCATATTGGACCTGATGGGAATGATACGGCAGCACTTCTTTTCTCCCGTTTTGCAAGTGAGGAGCTCAGAAAGCAAGGGCTTTCTCTTAGCGATGTTGGGATGCAGCGAAGAGAACTCAAAAGACAATTTTCTACTTGGGAGGAATTTCCAAAACCTAAGATCCTAAATAATTATCGAGTTTTCCATGATCCCTCGAAAATTCCCACCGTCACATCTTGGGCCCTCATTGAGGTTAGCTCTCGAGAAAATCCCGCAAAAAGGTTTTCCCATAAAATTAAGCTCGATTGCCTAGAATGCGGGGGGATTCCTATCGATTTTATCAAAAATACAGACAACAATCACACCCTCACGTTTCAATGCATGGACAAAAAAAAATCTTTAGATCTCGATCAGAGTGATCAAACCATTCATATCAAAGTGAGTTGTAATGTGCTACACAACAGCACTTTGACACGTGATTACTCCCACACTATGTCCATAGCAAAAGGGACAAAAGCTGCGCTCTGTTTTCATTTTGGAGGGGCAACATCTCACAAAACACGCGAATTACAAAAAAAATTTTCCCAAGAACAAGATGAGGGCAAACGGCTTGATATACTTCTTTCATTTATGGGGGCTGCCTACTTTGAAAAATGTGGCCATGGGGAAGAAATCATTGCGCGTTTACATAAAATTCCGCCCAAAGTAGAGGTTTCATTTGGTCTTGCAAAACTTGCCCCTGGCCGACCAAATGGTGAAACCGATTCCTATTTGCCTCAAATAGATATGGTCGCGTTTTGTTCAGAGCAACCCACGCATGAATCTGTAACTGCATACAATCAACACAGCTCTTTAGCCAGCTGGCAATACAAAGCATTTGTGACTTTGGATACTTCATCTAATGAACACCAAGTCATTAAAGAAATATTTTCCGATCCTTATGCTGTTTCTACTGCAAAGCTTTTGCAGCTAGCCCACCTTGAGCATAAAAAGAAAGGGGGAGAAGGGGAAGGCTTTCTTGTTTTAACCCCGAAAAGTTTTGAGGTTGCTGACAAAACACCTGACATTGCGCAAACCCTATATTTTCCCCATCTCAAAGATATGGATCTCCAAAAGGTAAAACAAGCATCCCCAGATCAATGGCATGGTATCAAAACTCTTTTTGAAAAAAATCAACCTTTGAGGAAATGGGCTTATGCTTACCTCACTCCGGGATTCACATCGAGTGCAAACGGCTGTTATAGTGAGGTCGGCACCTTTATTTTGACGGGCGACTGCCGAAGTGGTTGGATTTCCCATAACCATCTGGTACTTAATGGAGGGCTGGGCACTCCTCAGCCATTGAGTGATTTTACCTCTGACAAAATCAAGGAATGGCAACTCATTTCAACCCATTCTGGCAACGCCACAAACTATTTTTTGAATAGTTTTGCGCAGAAAAAATTACACGAAAAAAATATTTGGGATTTTGCTAAAGCCCCAGATGGTCTCCAATTTGTCTTCGACGAAAAAAACCCTAGTGATGGCGTTAAAATTGTTTTTCTTCCGGCCCAAGAAAAACCCCGGCAAACAACTGATACCAGACCGGAGAACGAAAAAGAAAGTCCTGCGGATGAATTTTCTAAGCTCCCAAATAATGATGTTGCAAACACTGCCTTTTCGATCCAAGAAAAAACTCAGCAAACAAGTGATATCAGGCCGGAGAACAAAAAAGAAAGTCCTGCGGATGAATTTTCTAAGCTCTCAAGTAATGATGCTGCAAACACTTCCCTTGCGACCCAAGAAAAAACCCAGCAAGCAAGTGATATCAGATTGGAATCGGATGACCTTGCTAAGTCCCCTGATGCTGCAAACACTTCCCTTTCGATCCAAGAAAAAACCCAGCAAACAAGTGATATCAGACCGGAGAGTAAATCGGAGTTGAGCCAGGTGGGAGACCCCGTAGATACAATCACAGGTGCCTTTTATGTTGATGAAATTGATCTTGTTCTTCCCGGTCATTTTCCCCTAGCCGTCAGACGTAATTATAACAGCCAAAACCCGGTTTTGGGAAACCTAGGTGCAGGGTGGAAACTGAGCCTAAATCCGTATCTTACCGAGCAAGAGGGCAAACTTTTCGCTGCAGAGGCAGATGGCAGCGTCGTTTGCTATAGCTATAACAGTAAGTCCGATCGATATGAAGCCCATATAGATGACAATCCCGATATGTACAATTTCAATCAAAAGGGGATTGGGTCTGCAGCCTCCCTTTTTCATTCCTACATCAAAGATAATGTTCTGTATGGCGCGGATGGATCGAAACGAGTTTTTGAAGAGGGGCTCCTAAAAAAATGGACCAACTGCAAAGGGGTTTCCTTAAGTTTCTCCTATGAAGGGAAGAGCCTCTCTCGCATACAAAGCTCTAATGGTGATTACCTAGGCTTTCGATATCAATATGGAGGAACCATTGCAGAAATTTACTCCAAAGATGGAAGGTGCATTTCTTATAGCTATGACGGGCAAAACAATCTCGTCCAAGTTACCCTCCCCAACACTGCTACCATCACCTATGAATATGATACGCACCATCGGATCATCCGCGAAACCAAACCTGAGGGAAAAGTCATAGAAAATTGCTATGACGATCAGGGAAGGGTGATCGAACAAAGATCCCCGATGGGCCAGGCCGACTCTTTGATTCCCGCAGTCACCTTTGCATATGAAGAAAACCAGACCACAGTGACAGATGCTATGCAGGGCAAAACCATCTACAAGATTTTTAACAAACAAATCTACCAAGTGATTGATCCCCTGGGCAACGCAATCTTACAATCTTGGTTTATCGATGAAAAATCATACCTCAATCCAGAAACAGGAGAGGCTGCCCCCTTTGAAGGGGACGGAGCGTTTCCAAGGAGTCTCAAATCGACCCGAGATAAAAGAGGACTTATCACCTCTTATCTCTACGATAAGAGGGGCAATCTCGCGGAAGTGACCTTGCAAGGGGAAGATCTCACAGGTGATGGCATAACCATAGCGAGCAAAAAGTTTACCTACAACGAGAATAACCTTTGCACCAGTGAAGAGGCAGAAGGAAAAGCAACCAAGACCCTGTACGATCAGACATTTTCTTACCTGCCCAAACGAATAGAAAAATATAGTGACGATGCACTTGTAAGCTTTGCAGAGTTTTCCTACGACTCTGCTGCTCATCTTATCCAAGAAAACCACAATGGCTCGATTATTTTATGGGCTTACGATAGCAAAGGGTTTCCCATCCAAAAAACAGAAATCACGCAAACAGAAGACCCCGACGTCGTCACTAACTACGCCTATAACATCCAAGGGCAGTGCACCCAAATTACTCAAGCAAATTGCTCCCGGAAAAACAGATATGACATCATGGGCAACCTCATCGAGTCAAAACTATTTTCCCCATCAGGCACTCTTCTCTCAGCAAACTACATGGGATACGACCTGAATAACCAGCCCATTTGGAAGCAAACCGCCAACGAGGCAAACGCTCTTTATCTCGACTATAACAAATCAGGCACGATCAAAGCTCTGAGAAATCAGGAAAACACGCAAACTACCTACACGCTCTATGAGTACGACGCGCGGGGATATCTCATCGAAGAAGTGGACCCAAGGGGGTATTGCACCAAGAGAGAGTATGATGCCATTGGAAACATTATCAAAGAGTCAAAAGAGGGAATTTCAACGCAGTTTACCTACGAAGCAGGGGGGGCAGTCGAAACCATCACCTCTTCAACTGCAGCTCAAATAAAGCGTTTGTACACGACTAATGGACTGCTCAAGGAAGAAATCTACCCCGATGGCACAAAATCCTCAACTGTGTATGACTTGTTTGGAAGAAAAACAGAAGAAACGAAAAATAGCATTACCTGGGATATCTTCTATGACGATCTGAATCATCGCGTGATCTCTGTCCATAGGGAGACAGGACTTACCCAAATCGAAGAAAAGGATGCCAACGGCAATCTCATCCGTTTTACCGATCAAGGGGGCTTCACCGCCGAAATCACCTATGATGGCCTTGGCAGGGTCAAGACAAAGACCACTCCCTCTGGTCAATTAACCACTTGGAATTACCTTGGGGATACAATTCTTTGCACACTTCCCAGTGGGGAAACGCAGACAGAGCGAATCGAAGGGGAGCAGGTCGTCGAGGTTAAAAATTTTGACTGCGATGGCAATCTCATTTTCTACTCACACACTTCCTATGATCCTGAGTCAGACATCCAAACAGCTACGTTGGGGGACATTGTCACTACCACTTGGATAAACGCTGCCGGCAAACCGATCAAAGTGCAAAAAGGGGATATTGAAGAAAGTTTTGCCTATGATCGGTGTGGCAACTGCGTTGCCCTAACTGATGGAGAAGGGCGCACCACGCACCAGGTGTTTGATGGGTTGGGACGCCTCATCGAAAAGGAGCTCCCGGACGGGGCTTTGGTCCAATGTGAATATGATCTCAATTCCAATTTAACAAAGATGCATCTCCCAAACGGAAACATTTGGCAAGCTACCTATGACGCAATGGGGAGAAAGAGATCAGAAAAGCTCCTGTCTGATAAGCAAAGCACCTCCGAATGGGAATACACCTACCAAAATGGACATCTGATGCGCACCAAAGACCCCATGGGTCGCATACGCAAGTATCAATATGATTCTTACGGCAGGCTGACCCAAGAATGCGTAGATGGCTGGCAGCGACTGTATGCCTACGACTCTAGAGGATTCCTTGT
>JAQFVP010000023.1 GCA_027942475.1 Simkania sp.
CGCACGCGCGCACATCGATTCTATCCTCCCGATGATTGCTCAGGCTGCGAAGAGAGCGGGCAAGCTAGATGCCATTGCGGTTGCAAGCGGCCCAGGGCTCATGGGATCCTTGCTCATGGGAGTTACGAGCGCACAGGCGCTCGCATACAGTTGGGATCTTCCCTTGATTGCAGTCAACCATGTGGATGCGCACCTTTATGCCGCTACAATGGGGCAAAAAAAGAGCCCATTTCCCGCCCTCGGCGTTGTGCTTTCCGGAGGGCACACCTTTGTTTGCAAGATGACAAAGATCAACGAGTACGCAGTGATCGGCCAGACGGTCGACGATGCGATAGGAGAAGCTTTTGACAAGGTCGCCTCGATGCTCGGCTACCCCTATCCGGGGGGGCCGCATATTGAATCGCTCGCAAAAAAGGGGGATCCAAATCGCTACCCTTTCAGGGCTGGGCGGGTCAAAAGGCGCCCTCTTGATTTTTCTTTCAGTGGTCTCAAAACCAATTTGCTCTACACAATCAAGGGGAAAAATGGGCACAAATTTTCTACAGATGTCATCTTAGAGCAAGACAAAAAGGATGTTGCCGCCAGTTTTCAAAAAACCGCTTTTTTGGATGTGATTTCCAAAAGTGTCAGGGCATCTCAAACTTTTCCTTGTCAGGCCATCTACTTGGGCGGAGGGGTCACAAACAGTTTGACTTTTCGAAACATGTTTGAAAAAAAGAGTCCATGCCCCCTTTATTGGCCCAGGGAAGGGCTTTCTCTCGATAACGCAGCTATGATCGCTGGACTCGCCTTTCATCTCCCCCCCACGCGCTTTTCAGAGGTTAAAGTTTTTCCAAAACTAGCTTTTAAATCGAAGCTTTGCTAGGATTACACCCTCGTTTAAGGAGCGCTCTACCTATGGCTAAAAAAAACGCACGGGAAAAGATCCGTTTGAAAAGCACCGAGAGTTCTGAAGTGTATTGGACTTTCAAAAACAAGCAAAACACCCCAAATCGGATCGAACTAAAAAAATTTGATAAAAAAGTTCGCAAACACGTTATATTCAAAGAAGCAAAGTAAGCCCCTGTGTATCTTGCATGCTCTTTGAACTTTCAGTTGCTAAAAATTATCTTCTCCCAAAAAAGGGACGCCTATCCTCCTCTTTGATTGCGCTTATGTCAATTGGGGTCGTCTCTTTGATCGTCTGGCTCATTTTGGTGTTTCTCTCCGTGACCGATGGGATTGAAAAGAGTTGGGTCGACAAGCTTACCACTTTTAATGCCCCGATCCGTATCACCCCCACCGATGCGTATTACAATTCTTACTACTACCAAGTGGATAGCATCAGTAGCGAGTCCAACTTTAGCTATAAGAGCATTCAAGAAAAGGCGATTTCCCCCTTTACCGATCCCTACAATCCAAACGAAGACATCGCAATCCCCAATTATTGGCCTCCTAATGAGCTAGACGCAAATGGGCTTACTAAAGATCTAGTCAAAAGCGCTTTGACGTTGATTCAAAACCAGACTCTTCCGCTGATTGCTCAACCCTACGAGGTGGGTGGGGCGCTTCTCAAGATCTACACAAACCAACCTAAAAACTCTTTGTTTGATCTAGAAGAGGAGTGCAAGCAAAGCTGCATTACGCAGACCCTCTATATCACCTCTTTTTCTGATAAAAATCCCCACCTGCAAGATTTGATCGAACCACCCCGCACACAAGATCTCAATCATCTTTTTGAGCAAATGCGCTCTTTTTCCGCATCTGAGTTTTTTGCTCAGCAACTAAGGCAGCTGCTCGAGAATATCACAATCAAAAAGATCAGAAATGTGGGAAAAAAAATGACCCATCTAGTTCCCCTTTTGCCCTTGGGCAAGCCGTTTGAAGCGCTATGTCACCGAAAAAATGGACAGATCGTCGCACTGACTGTTGGCCAGAAGAAAAAGGGGGAAATGGGGAGTGTAAGAAGGGAGCGCACCCAACTGATTTTTACCTGTGCAAAGGGAGAAGAGACAAAGCTCAGTCTGCTTACTCCCCTCTTTTCTGAAGACTTTTTGTGTATGGAATCCCACATCAAACCCTATGATATCACCAAAGTGAAAAAACTCAGTGATCTCCAATTTGATGTTTCTTTTTTCTTACAAAATGCAAAAATCACGGGAACAATTGCTTGGGAGGGGGTCGAAATTGCAGAGGCAAAAAGAGCAATTTTTTTCACGGATCCCCCATTCACTGCCCCACCTTGGGTCTATTTTGTCCAAGGCCGTGCGCACCTGCCCAAAAGCCCAGATCGCTCGGTCCCGGTGCTCTTGCCCAAAAAATTCCAAGCCAAGCAAATCAAAATGGGAGACCGAGGAGGTCTGTCCTATTATGGATCGGCGACTCGCGTTGCGCAAGAGCACCAGCTGCCCATCCGAGTGGTTGGGTTTTATGACCCAGGGGTGATTCCAATAGGGGATCTCATGGTTTTAACGAAAGGGGAAATTGTCCGCACAATCAACGCCTCCTCCCCAAGCGCTCTTTTAGACCAAAATTTGACAAACGGAATTCAGGTTTGGTGTCCCATGAACAAGACAAAAAAGGTGCATGCCGAGCTACGCCAGGTGTTTGATCAGGCGGGCCTTCTGCCTTATTGGGATATTACCCCCTACTATGAATATGACTTTGCGCGGGATTTGTTTCAGCAATTTCAAAGTGACAAGTACCTCCTTACTTTCATTGGCATCATTATCCTCGCTGTTGCGTGCACTAATATTATTTCCCTGCTCATGATCCTGGTCAATGACAAGAAAAAGGAAATTGCCATTTTGAGTGCGATGGGGGCCTCTAGGAAAAGCATTGCTTGGATTTTTACTCTGTGTGGGGGGATGGTGGGCTGCGTAAGCACTTGCATCGGCATATTTTCCGCTCTGATCACGATGCACAACATCGAGCATCTCGTCCATTTTTTGAGCTTTTTGCAAGGACAAGAGGCATTCAATACTCTGATTTACGGAACATCGTTGCCGAGCCAACTAAGTGATAGGGCTCTTATCTTTACCCTGATTACCACTCCTGTTATTTCCCTTTTTGCAGGGCTCATCCCGGCGATCAAAGCGTGCAAAGTGCACCCCTCAAAAATGCTTAGGTCCTCATGATTGTGCGGGCGAAACATATTTCTAAATGGTACAAAAAACCGGAAAAGGTAGAGATTCTCAAAGAGATTACCTTCTCTTTAGAGCGGGGGGAAAGCATGGCTATTACCGGTCCTTCGGGGGTGGGGAAAAGCACGCTCCTCCACATTATTGGAACGCTCGAGCCCCCCTCATCGGGCTCGCTCGAGATTTTGCAAAAAAAGGTTACTCCTCGCAATTGTTCGGTCATCCGCAATCACCACATTGGATTTGTGTTCCAAAACTTCAATCTTTTAGAGGAAAATTCGATTTTAGAAAACGTGCTCATGCCCGCTTATATCAAGCGGGAAAAAATTGGGAAAAAAAGCCACGCGCTTGCGCGCGCCAAAAAGACGCTGGAGATGGTCGGTCTTTTAGAAAATCGATCGATGAAAGCCAAACACCTTTCTGGAGGAGAAAAGCAAAGGGTTGCCATGGCCCGCGCTTTTTGCCATCAGCCCGACCTCATTCTTGCCGACGAGCCTTCGGGTAATCTAGATGAAAACAATGCTCTGCTCGTACACCAGCTTCTCATCAAAGCGGTCCAAAGCTTTAATCGATCTCTTATCGTCGTTACGCACAACAAAGAGCTTGCCCAGCTCTGCGATCGCAGGTACCTTCTTTCGGAGGGGGTCTTGACTTCCATCTAAAACCTAGGTAACCTTTTCCCGTATGAAAATTCTCATAATCGGGGTCGGTTATGTCGGACTGGTAACCGGTGTTTGTTTTGCCGAAATGGGGCACCAAGTTGTTTGCCTAGATATCGACAAGCGGAAGATCGATCTTCTCAAGAAAAACACTCTCCTCTTTTATGAACCCGGGCTAAGGGAACTCGTTTCCCGCAATCAAGGCTGAGCGCCTCTCATTTCAGACCGACTATGCAAAGGGGCTTAAACAAGCAACTATCTGCTTTATCGCGGTGGGAACTCCACCAAAAGGGGATGGCTCTTCCGATCTATCCTGCATTAAGTCATGTGCCTCCTCGATTGGACAGCACATCACTGATTACGCCCTGATCGTCAACAAATCGACCGCTCCTGTGGGCACAACAAACCACATCAAAGAGCTTATCCAAGCAAAACTTCGAGATAGAAAAGTAGATATTCATTTTGATATTGCCTCCAATCCCGAATTTCTCAAGGAGGGGTCAGCAATTGATGATACCATGAAACCGGATCGGATCATCATCGGGGTGGATAGCGCAAGAGCAAGCACAGCGTTAAAAAAGCTCTATGCGCCCTTCAATATGAACAAAAGTCGCATCTTGATCATGGACCTTCTCTCCGCAGAAATGACCAAATACGCTTCCAATGCCATGCTCGCTGTGCGAATTTCACTGATGAATGAAATTGCCAGGTTGTGCGAAAAAACAGGAGCAAATATCAACGATGTGCGAATTGGAGTGGGGGGAGATCGGCGCATCGGCTCTGACTTTTTGTATGCAGGCGCTGGCTATGGCGGATCTTGCTTCCCCAAGGACATACGCGCCTTGATTGCGCTCGCGCAGGAAAAAAAAGAGGATCCCGTGATTTTGCGGGCT
This sequence comes from Simkania sp., assembly GCA_027942475.1. Classification (GTDB taxonomy): domain Bacteria; phylum Chlamydiota; class Chlamydiia; order Chlamydiales; family Simkaniaceae; genus JANQSR01. Next base: position 4,672 of record JAQFVP010000023.1, read on the forward strand.
GTGCACCAAACAAACGAGCGTCAAAAACGGCTGCTCGGGGAAAAAATCGTCGCGCACTTTGCGAGACTAGGGGGCATTCGACATAAAACAATCGCAATTTGGGGTCTATCTTTTAAACCAAATACGGACGACATCCGTCAGGCGCCCGCTCTTTATGTAATCGAATTACTTCTTCAAGAAAAAGCGCAATTGCGCCTCTTCGATCCACTCGCTATGCCCAAGGTCAAAGCGCTACTTGGGAAAACCCGAAGTGTCCGTTTTTGCATTAGTGAGTATCATGCGGCACAAAGAGCGGACGGCATCGCGCTCATCACAGAGTGGAAGCAATTCCGTTTTGTCAACCTAAAGAGGGTTTTGTCGAGCATGCGTGGCAACGCTTTTTTTGATGGCAGAAACCAATACCGAGCAAAGGAGATGGCATTTAGGGGATTTTACTACTATGGTATAGGCATTCCCCAGCTTCCAAGCGATCTTTGTTTGGAAAAAATCAAAACCATGGGAAAAAATCGAATTACAGATGATGAGAAGTCAAAATTTGCTTACTCCCCTTCTCGAAGCGGTTGAGTCAAGGCTGCGCGGAATCATTCCGCTGAAAAAAAGCGCTCCTCATACAACCCTTTTTGAGGCCACTCGTCACTGCCTACTCGCACCGGCCAAGCGGCTGCGACCTCTTTTGACTCTCGCTGTTTTGCGTGATTTTGATTGCCCAGTAAAATATGGGATTGACCCCGCTTGCGCCATTGAAATGGTGCATACCTACTCTCTTATCCACGACGATTTACCTTGCATGGATGACGACTCTTTCAGACGGGGCAAGCCCTCTTTGCATACCATCTACGGCGAGGCGCAAGCCATTCTTAGTGGAGACTATTTGTGCACATACGCCTTTGAGGTGTTGGCCCGCTCACCTTATTTATCACCCGAAAAAAAAATTGCGCTCATTAAAATACTTACATCGCGTGGGGGCAGCGAAGGGATGATAGGTGGTCAATGCATTGATATAGAGCAAAAACCAAAGCCTGTTGATACAAAGACCCTCGAGTGGATTTTTGAGAAAAAAACAGCTGCGCTCCTCGCTGCGTCTTTGGAGTTCGGTGGTCTGATTGCTGATCTCGATGATGGGGATCAAAAACATTTAAAGCGCGCTGGGCAGTTGCTCGGCCTCGGCTACCAATATAGCGATGACTATTTCGACCGCGAACAGGATCTATGCCAGGTGGACCCCCTCTCTAACAAATGGAAGGGGCACAGAGAAAAGGCCCTACTGCACTACACAAAAGCGCTTGAAACGCTAAAAAAAGTATCTATCCCCCTTCCTCGCACTACCTATCTTTTTACCCAGTGCATGAACAAAGTGGAAAAAGGATCTTGTCACATATCCAAAAGCGCTTTTAGATCAAACGGCGTGTAATTAGCTGGCAAGAGCTCTTCTTTTTTATCAAAGTGGAAAACCCAAAACTCTAGAGTGGAAGGGCGAAAGATGACGCTATGAACGAGCTTATCATGGCCGCCCCACTGCGTAGCCGCTTCTTGCAAATGGCTTAGATTGCATTTCTCACAGATAGATCGCACATAATCGGCAATGAGTGAGTAACGCTCAGAGTTTTCAAACCCCTGCACGATGAGGCACTGTTTTGGCTGCTGATTAAAAAGGGCCAAAAGGTCCCCCTCGTCATCATAAAATCGGGATTGAAATGGGGAGTGGACAAAGGAAAAATCCTCGGTAAATAACTTATCATGACTGCCATAATTTCCCTTTTTCGAAAGTTTTTGAGAGCTTATCAGGCCATAGGTTGCTCCCGGATGAATCCAGCGCAGCTGATGCGCTGTCGCATACGCCCCCAAAACTTTTTCTTGCGCGCCATCGGTCAAGACGTAGCAATACTCAGAGCTTCTGGGACAATCTTCTAAAAAAGTTTTCGCCTCTTCCAATGAATGCGTATTTTCTAATATTTCTCGAATCAAAAAAGGGATGGGCATCCCATCTACCTCTTTGCTCTCATCCCCTTTGACCCCCCCTAAAGAAATTTTCCGGTCATTGAGACCAACCACACTTCCAATGAGCCCTGGATACCCAATCGATACAAATGGGCACTTCCCCTCTTTCTTAACAATCATAACAATCAGATCACTTGCGAGCCCTCGCAGCGTGGCAAAGTCGAAGAGATGTCCATGGTAGAGCGCTTTGTCTACCGTCGCCTCCCCTTGGACAGTCAGTCCCATGCACTGAAAAATATCTGGAAGCAAATTGAGCATGACAATTTTTTCAAGTGGAAGGTCTGAGCCGGCGGCCACCCCTTTCATCTCTTCTACGTAGTGAGAGGGCACATAGGTTAAAAGCTTCGCTGCATTTTCTTTGAGCATCTTAAAGCGATCGTTTGCTCCGAGAGTGTCCGAATCAATCCACTTGCGTACGCAATCCCGAATTTTCTCTTTGAGGAGAGTGCCATGCTGCAACCCCATTTTATAAGGGGTCCCTTCGAGTTTTAAAATCGGTTGATCCCCCCCCTCTTCGAGAGTACCTCGACCGATCCGATAGACTGTCACTTCAGAAAAGAGGACATGGAAGGAGAAAACAAGGGAAAAAAAAGCAAATAAAAAGTGCATAACTATAAAAAACGCTCGATAGAAATGCTATCCTACCCAAATGTTTACTATTTTTTCAACTTTTCTGCCTGCACTTTTCCCGTTTAATGCAAAAATTTATGCTCCCCAACAGGCAAAAATTTTCTTCCCCTTTTTAAAAAATGTAGCGCGTGTTGACTTTCCGCTATTTTCCCTATAAGATTTTTTTAAAATTGTAAAAGGTAAAAATTATCTTTTAAGCTTCGCACTCTATCATCCCTTAGGGTGTGAGCAGATCCAAAAATAAGCAATTGCAATGAAGCGGCCTTCTCTTTGCCCTTTTTTTTTCACCGCCCTTTTTTTTATGATTTTCTCTACCGCCCTCTTTCCCAATTGCAGATTGGTCCCCTTTGCCCCTTTTCTCAACCTTGCCTTCAATCAGTGCTCTTTTCCAAAAGCGCTCTATCTCGCCTCGGCCTGTGGCCTGATCACCGATTTTTTCAGCAACCAAATACTCTTTGGGCATCACGCACTCATTTATGTGATCACTGCATGCTGCGTTTATAAACTCCGCCTTTTTTTCCCGGAAAAGCCACTGGGTCTGAGTTTATTTACCCTCTTTTTCTCCCTCATTGTAACGACGATCGAAAGGTTTGCTCCCCTCTTTTTTGAAGTGGGAGTCCCCCTAACTTGGGAGGGCGTTGCAACCGATTTTTTTGTCATGCCCTTTTTTGACGGTGTGTATGCATTTTTATTTTTTTCTTGCCCCCTGATCTTCTATAAATCCTTGCGTCGACAATGGTTTCGCTTTCTTTTTTTTATAAAAAGGGCTACAAAGGGGAAAAACAAACCGCGAGGCCGTTCTTTTGATAGATAAACAGATAGATTTGCCCCACCTCTTACGTTCCCGCCTTACGATGATTGCCACATTGGCCGCGCTCAAAGCGGGTGATTTGTTAAAAAAAGGGTTTGGCACCGTCATCACAGATGTCACGACCAAAGAAGGGCGCCATAACTTTGTCACACACTGGGATAAAAAGGCTGAGGAGTGCATCCTCGGTATGATCAAAACCCATTTTCCCGAACACAGTTTTTTAGCCGAAGAGAGTGGGGTTTCCGAGCAAGTTGAGGAGGGAATTAAGTGGATCATTGACCCTTTGGACGGCACCATCAATTTTATGCATAGCATCCCCATGTTTTCGGTGAGCATTGCCGCTTCCAGTCAAGAAGAGGTGCTCACCGGAGTCGTTTATAATCCCATGACCCATGAACTTTTTGTCGCGGAAAAGGAAAATGGGGCTTATCTCAATGGCAACCGCCTTCGGGTCACAGAAACGAATATCTTGGATAGCGCTATTTGCGCTACCGGTTTTCCCTACAATGTGCATGAAAACCCACTTCGATGCTTAGATCATTTTAGAAACTTTGCCAAAATGGGCGTCCCACTCAGAAGGATCGGATCAGCTGCTCTGGACATAGCCTACGTTGCAGCGGGCAGATTTGATGGTTTTTGGGAAGTTTCGCTCCACCCTTGGGACTACGCTGCGGGCAAACTTCTCGTCGAGGAGGCGGGAGGGACCATTACAGATTTTTCAGGGGAGCCCCAAAAGAAACTGCAAGCGGGCCCTTTAATTGCGACAAATGGCATTTTGCACGATCAAGTTCTCAATAACATCAAAGCAACGATGGAAAAAACAAATCGGGAATGAAAATCATCGATGGAGAAAAAATTGCGCGAGGTATTCTCAAGGAGCTCAAAGATAAGATCGCGCCCATCAAAGGGAAGAAACCGGGTCTTGCCTTCGTTCTCGTGGGCAATCATATCGCATCTGCGACCTATATTCGGGTGAAGACGCGGGCGTGCTCGGAAACAGGGATCCAATCAACTACCCTCAAACTCCCCCATCTGGTTACCGAAGAAAAACTAATTGCCCATATTGAGCAGCTTAATTTAGATGAGACGATCGACGGGATCATTGTGCAGCACCCCCTTCCCAAACAGATCTCACCACTTCGAATCATTCAGTCTATTTCTCCAGATAAAGATGTAGACGGATTCCACCCCATCAATCTCGGCAAATTGCTCATGGGAGAAGAGCAGGGGTTTGTTTCCTGCACCCCTTTGGGAGTGATGCATATTCTCAAACATCACGCCCCTTCTCTTGCCGGGAAACATGTCGTGATTGTCGGTCGTAGCAACATTGTTGGCAAGCCACTTGCCTCTCTACTTATGCAAAAGAAGGAGGGGGCAAATGCCACTGTGACCATCGCAAACAGTAAAACGAAAAATTTACAAGCGCTCTGCCGTTTGGCCGACGTCTTGGTTGTAGCCATTGGCCAGCCTCACTTTATTAAAAACGACATGATCAAAGAGGGGTGCGTGGTCATTGATGTGGGCATTAATCGTTTGGGTAAAAAGCTCGTGGGGGACGTCGATTTTGAAAGCGTGAAAGGGAAAGCGAGCGCCATCACACCGGTCCCAGGTGGAGTGGGCCCCATGACAGTTGCCATGCTCCTTTCAAATGCCTATGTGAGCTATCAAAGAAAATGTGCTTCCTTGCCCGCTCTTTGCAAGTAGCATGGAAATGTATTGACCCTTCATTTGCTGCCTAGTTAGATTTATAAGGCATTGGAAAACAAAGAGCTATAAAATTGCTTCGTTAGATTTCTCAAGAATGCTCGTTGACTTCGGTCTGTCTTTTGACATCATCAAGCTTTCGTGGTTAATTTTTGACTTCCCTATAGTCTAAAGACCAAAGGACCTATGAAGGGTAGTCCAAGGAAGCCTCTTTCCCAAAAAGCATCCTAAAAGAAAACTTTCCGGGAAAGTTGTTCCTTGTCACTATTTTATTTTTTCAACACAACCTAGTTATTTCTTCGAAAAAATAAACAAGTGTGACCCTACTCATCATCCTCGCCTTCCTTTCTCGAACAGATTGGAGAAGGAATTGAGAAAAATCTCCGGGATATTTTTGTCCCCAAGATTTATTTGCCTCATAGCTTTTGGAGTTTCCTTTGCTAAAACATAGGCGTCCGCTTGCTTTTCGGGGGCCAAGGCAAAAAAAGTAGTTCCCATCAGAATAAAGAACGAAAAAATGACTTTCATTTAAACACCTCATTTGAGTTAAAAAAAATCATTTCACATATTACACCAAAATATGATTTTTACAACAAATTTTTTATTTGTGGTGAAAAGACCGTAACGCCTTCAAATATTTATTGTGGGCCCCATGTAAGGTTGCCATGCTTCTTTCAAATACCTATTTGAGCTATCAAAGAAAACGCTCTTCCTCACCCGCTCTTTGCAAGTAGCATAGAAATGTATTGACCCTTCAAAAAAACCAGCTATAATCGTATATCATGAAATCTTTGACTACTCGCGTTCTGTCAGACTTTTTGATTGTCGGTCTTGCTATTTTGAAAACTTTTGCTATAGGCTACGTTTTCATTTGCTGCCTAGTTAGATTTATAAGGCATTGGAAAGCAAAGCGCTATAAAATTGCTTCCTTAGATTTCTCAGGAATGCTCGTTGCCTTCGGTCTGTTTTTTGACATCATCAAGCTCTATTGATTAATCCTTGACCCCCCCATGTCTAAAGACCAAGGGACATATGTAGGAGTAGTCTATGCTACTCGCTCGAGGCTCATTTTGAGCCTAAGCTTGAGGATATTAATCTTAAGCTACTTGTATCACGATCATGCAAAATGCCACGTTCTTTACATTCCCAAGCTCTTACCGACAAGCGGCTGTGTTGAAACAATCGGTGCAAAAACCCTTCCAAAAATTCCCTAAAAAAGGGAATCTTCTTATCTAAAATTCAAAATGAACAAGGCTTAAAAAAAATAAGGACGTCCCTAGTTGTTTTCTTTAGCACTTATCCGACTGCTTCTTATCTTGAAGAATCAGTATCACCTTACCTATCGAGGTTTGGAGGGATTTGCTAAATCAATCCTCTTAAGGTCTTGTTTCTTAAGATTATTTTGCCTACTTACTTTTTAATAGCCAAGAAAGCCCGCTTTATTGATTTGCCCAAGCTTTCTTCACGAAGGCCTCAGTCCATTCTTTTAGATGATACTGGTGTTAAAGTGCTTGGAGAAGGAGAATGGAAGGTTAAAATTCATGGAAAAGACAAGCGTCGTAAGTGGAAAAAGCTTCATATAGCCGCTCAATGAAAAATCGGGAGAAATCATGGCGATAAAAATGACAGATAGCTACGTAGCTGATTGTAACCAAGCTAAGGGTCTAATTAAAGAATGCTCTTTTAGCAGTGAAGAAAGTGCAAGCAGATGGAGGTTATGACTTAAGATAGGGTAAGAAAGGTCATTCGAAAAAGAGGGGCTTAAGCCCCTCTTTCCTCCCTAAAAAAATGCAAAAAAGGGTCTATCTACGGAAAGGGATGTGCGCAATATCTATCATTAAAGGATTTGGAGGAGATGCTTTGGCAAGATCGATTTGGGGAAAGCTCACTGGATATAGCAAGAGAGCTCTTGTCGAAAGCGAGTTTTCCAGGCTAAAAAGACTGTTTAAAGGAGGTCTTTTTTTCAGATAAGAAATCCACTCAAAGAGCACACGGTGTGTTTAGAAGCAATTATGATAAGCTGTACGATATCTCAAAAAAAAGTAGCCTAAAAGAGAACTTTTGGGATCCACTATTTTATTTTTTCAACACAGCCACTCAAAGTAAAGAAGGAAGCCATTTCAAATAAATAAGCAATGTCAATCTGGATGACTTTAAAGAAACAAGGGAAAGAAGCTCTTAGCTTTTTCCAGGACGCTTACGCGTCAACATTTAATTCCAAAATTCAAGCCCCCTCAATCTAATACTTCCCCCCCCTTTTTTTACACACAGGACGCCCTCACTGAACGGATACGTTTGATTTGTGATCAAGTAACACTACTTTTTCTAGTTTATACGTATTTCTTCAAAAGAAGAAACAAGTTTAACACTATTCATCATCCTCGTCTTCCTTGATTGGAAAGTTTTCTCTTATTTTCATGCCTCCTGCCACAATCAAGGCTGCCCCAGCAGCATGGGCTACCGGATGGGGACACAAAATTAATGCGGTTCCACCTATAACATCGACAGCACCATTTATAACATTTTCGAGTCTTTCCTTTTCTTCCTTACTTAACCTTTTTTGCTCTTCTTCTTCATCAGATTGATAAGAACATAGAAAAATTTTATAGTCTGTGTTTTGATCGAATTCAATCTCGTACATATTGGAGGAGGTAAAAGAGAATTCTTTCAATTTTTCTAGGAAAACTTCGGGAGATTGGAAATTTTTAGGATTCTTGCAAAAGGAATTGAGAAAAATCTCCAGAATATTTTTATCCCCAAGATTGATTTGCCTTATAATTTTCGAGGTTTCTTGTCCTAAAATATCGGCTTCAGCTTGCTTTTCTGGGGCCAAGGCAAAAAGAGTAGTTCCGATAACGAGAAAGAACGAAAAAATGACTTTTATTTAAACACCTCATTTGAGTTAAAAAATATTTAACATATTACACCAAAATATGATTTTTACACCAAATTTTTTATTTGCGGTGAAAAGACCGTAATGCCTTCAAATATTTATTTCGGGGAAACAGGGCAAAGCAATCGGTAAAATAGCCTCAAGGCGCTTGTATCAGCCCCCCATTTTTATCCTAGGCGAGCGGAAAAACCCACCCGCTTAAGGGAGTGGGATGAAAGCTCGCCTTGACTTTAAGGTTTTTTCTTGTAAGATAGTTTTCGAAAATAACCCTCGGGCTAGTATGGTTTGGGTTTCAACCCCTAAGAAGCCTTCCCCTTCAGGCGAGGGAGTGGTCGCTTTACTACCCTAAATTAAGTACATCAGTGCTGCTTCTTTTAGCTTAGGATCAACCTTTTTTTATTCATAACACAAATAGTTCTCTCTTTTTAAGGAATTCTGCCCCATTTTTCAATAAAAACTTTGTAAAATAGCCAGTTTGCGATTATCGGTTCAATCCGATACAATCCCGCGTAAGATGAGAATAGATAAATAGACAGGCATTATCAATGACACAGCAAATTCCTCACATGCGCCCCAAGTCTACACAGCAAATTATTGAAGGGGTGATCCACATTCATGCAAAGGGGTTTGGATTTGTAACTCCGAGTCGATCAGATCTTTATACAGAAGATATCTTTATTCCAAAACATTTGAAAAAAAATGCCGTCGACGGCGACTTGGTAGAGATTGCGGTCAAACCGGAAAGGAAAAAAGACAAGGGGCCAGAGGGGTATGTCTTATCTGTGCTAAGACGTGCCAAAACGCACCTCGTCGGAACTATTTGGATCATCAACCCCAAGGGCAATTATCTTTTGCATGTCCAGTCCCTCGGCAACAGCAAGGCCGCTTTTGTAAAAAGGGAAAAACAAAGGGCTTATCGGATAGGGGATTGTTTGCTATTAGAAGTGGTCGACTGGGGAGAGGAAAACAAACCCGCCCTTTGCACAGTCAAAGAAAAAATTGGTTCGATTTACGACCCGAAAATAGACGTTCAAATCGCCATCAAAGAGTATGACATCCGCTCAGACTTTCCCTCCTCTATTTCTAAGGAGGCTGCGGAGCTTCCCAAAGAGGTTTCCAAAAGTGATTTGGCAGGGCGCCTCGATTTGACCGATTTAGAAACATTTACGATCGACCCAGAAACGGCAAAAGATTATGACGACGCCCTCTCTCTTTCAAAAGATGACAAGGGGTATCACCTCGGCGTCCACATTGCAGACGTTTCCCATTACGTAAAGGAGGGTTCAAAGCTAGACGAAGAGGCCTGCAAACGTTCCAACTCCACCTACTTTCCCGGAATCTGCGTCCCCATGCTGCCCGAGGCCATTTCCAACCATCTGTGTAGCCTCAAAGAAAAAGAGCTCCGCCTTTCGGTCTCCGTGTTAATCGACTTGGACCAGGAGGGCAATGTGACTTGCTCAAAAGTTGAAAAGAGCTACATCTTCAGTCAAAAACGGTTTACTTATCAAGAGGCGAGAGAGGTTTTAGACCAAAAAAAAGAGAGCCCCCACTTTTCTTCTCTTACATTGATGCAAGAGCTTTGTGCACTTCTCAAAAAAAAGCGCATCCAAAGGGGATCGGTTGATCTCTCCCTGCCAGAGGTGGTAATCCAAGTGGATACAAAGGGCACCCCTTATGCAGTAGAAGTTGTCGAATATGACCATACCCACCAACTCGTAGAAGAATTTATGCTCAAAGCAAATGAAATCGTGGCAGAGCATTTTATCAAACACCAAAGAGATGCGCTATTTAGGGTGCATGAAGATCCTCCCCCTGAAAACTTCGAAGATTTCTACTTTTTTGCGCGTAGTATCGGTTTTTCTGTGCCTGCTCAGCCCACACAAGAAGATATTCAATCCCTTTTTACCGCTGCCAAGAAGACGCCCTACATAGAACAGCTTTCTATCGCTTTTATTCGCAGCATGAAAATGGCTTTTTACTCAGATAATAATACCGGCCACTTTGGCCTCGCCCTACAAAGTTATTGCCACTTTACGAGTCCAATCCGCCGATACAGCGATTTAGTGGTGCATCGCCTCCTTTTTGACAAGGATACAAACCCTGATTTAAAAAAGATCGCTCAATGCTGCTCAGAAAGGGAGCGAATCTCTTTCAAAGCGGAGTCGAGCGTAATTTTGATGAAAAAGGTTCGTTTGCTCGCCTCCTATCGAAAAAAAGATCCCAAGCGCTTGTACAAAGGTGCGATCAGCAAAATCAGGCCATTTGGATTTGCATTTGAAGCCGCACCACTCCAAATTGAAGGGTTTATCCATATTTCTGATCTCAACGATGATTATTACGATTTTGATCCAAAAGCCCAAATTTTAGTGGGACAGAGGCTGGGGCGCTCTTTTAAAATGGGAGATTTTCTCGAATTTGTGCTCACGGGGGTCAATTTAATTACTTTAGAGTGTCAATGGCGTCTTACCCAGGAGGGGAGGGCCTCAAAGGGCAAAACCTCTCAGAGAAGGGGAAAGAACAAGGCCCGCTCTGGAAAGAAAAAAAGCAAGCGATAACAAGTAAGTAGCGAGCCATACTAACCCTTCCCCTTTAGGCCGGGGAGTTTAAGCCAAGGAGCTTAAGTCACATTTTTACATGTAAGCACCCTGTTTTTTCATGCGCATACTTTTTTGGTTTCGACAAGATTTACGTTTAAAAGACAACCCCGGTTTTGCTCAAGCAGCCGCAAAGGGGCAGGTCCTGCCCATCTACATTTTAGACAAACATGTTGCAAAGGTCAGTCGTCACTATCTACATCACTCTCTTGAGTCTTTGCGTCAATCCCTTCGAGGTCATTTGGGAATTTTTCAAGGAAATCCCCTTGAGATTTTGCCCAAGTTAAAAAAAAAATATAAGATAGATGCCATCTATTGGAATCGCTGTTATGAACCTTGGGCGATCCAAGAAGGGGTGAAGATCAAAAAAGGGATGCCGGCGGAATCGTTCAATGGCTCACTCCTCTGGGAGCCTTGGAACATACTCAAACAAGACAAAACTCCCTATAAAGTCTTTACTCCCTATTTTAAAAAGGGGTGTTTAGCTCACGCACCTCCGAGACCTTTACTTCCCAAACCATCTCACATAAAACTCATCCCCTCTACGGGCTGCATCGACACGCGCAAATTACTGATCCCCTCGTGGGGGGAGAGCATAAGGGGGGGGGAGCAAATAGCAGCAAAAACTTTGGCTACATTTCTAAAAAAAGGGCTTGTCCATTACCAAGAGAAAAGGGATTTTCCCGCAGACGGATTTGTCTCCCGCCTGTCTACCCACTTGCACTTTGGAGAAATTTCCCCACACCAGGTGTGGCACACTGTGCGCGCGAAAGGGCAAAATACAAATATAGATGGGTTTCTACGCCAACTCGTGTGGAGAGAGTTTTCCTATTATCTGCTCTACCATTTTCCCCACCTTCCCGAGAAAAACTTACAAAAAAAATTCGATGCGTTCCCCTGGAAGTGGACAAGCCCACATATCGAAAAATGGAAGCTTGGCTTGACCGGCTACCCTTTTGTGGATGCGGGAATGCGCCAACTGCTCAAGGAGGGATACATGCACAACCGGATGCGCATGGTGGTCGGCTCATTTTTAGTCAAAAATTTGCTCGTCCATTGGAAAATAGGGGCCGATCACTTTTGGGAGCGACTGACAGATGCCGATTTGGCAAATAATAGCGCTGGTTGGCAATGGATTGCAGGGTCTGGAGCAGACGCCGCCCCCTACTTTCGCATATTTAATCCGGTCACCCAAGGGGAAAAATTTGATCCAAAGGGGGAATACACAAAACATTTTTTGCCAGAGTTAAAAGATGTTCCAGTTGAGTATCTCTTTAAACCCTGGGAGGCCCCTCCCCTTCTCATGCGGGCAAGTCACGTGATTTTGGGCAAGACCTATCCCTTGCCTATCGTCGACTTAAAGCAATCAAGAGAAAAGGCTCTAGACGCGTTTCAAAGGATGTGACTACTTTCTTGCCCAAAGGCACTTGAAATTTTTTCACACGCCCCGTAGAATGGTATGGTAAATTTAGGTTCAAATTTTTCAAATATGACGAGAATAAGTAAAAAAGATCGCCTGAAAAAATGCCCTAGAAAGCCGCGTTACGGGTCAATCAAGACGGGTCCAAAAAAAGATCACCTACCCAAGGGGTTCAAAGAGCATGTCAATGCTTTGAGTGGATCTATGGCCGAAGCGGCTTTTATTCCAAAAGTCAAGTAGAGGCTACGTAAAATGTCGCGACACCCCAGCTATGGCAAATCGAACAAATCGGCTAAAAAACAGAGTGTGTTGCCCCGTTTCCAACGGATCGACATACTCAAAAAATTGGGCCTGTGGAAGGAAGGCGAGCATAAGAAAGTGACGGGACTCCCAAAAACTCCCGTAAAATAGCGTTGAAAATCGGGTTTTATAACGCGCAAGATGCTCTTGCGATTTCTAAAGATCTGCCGCGCCTCATTACCGAGCACATTCTCCACTTTAAAAAAGTAGAAACTGATGAAGTTCTTTTCTACTTTGTCGATAAACCGACCATTTCCCGTTTGCATCGAGATTTTTTCGATGATCCATCTCCCACAGACTGCATCTCTTTCCCCTTAGATCACCCGGGTGAAGAGGGGAGAGGCCACCACATTTTAGGAGAAATATTCGTCTGTCCACAGGTAGCATGCGAATACGCAAAAAAGCATAATCTCTTTCCCTACCAAGAGCTTTGCATCTATATCATCCACGGTCTTTTACACCTTTTGGGCTATGAAGATCAGGAGCCGATTTCAGAAAAAATCATGCGTATAGAAGAAAAAAAGTGTATAGATTATCTGAAACAGCAAAACGTTTTGATATCTAAAAATTTTGCAAACTAGTGCATGCACCTTTTTTTGCTTTTGCTGTTTGGATGTGACATGGCGGAATCTAAGGATAAGCTGCCCACTTGCTAGCAGCAGACATTACAAAAAAGGGATAAGGATATATATGTGCAATAAAAGCTCTCGCCATGATTTTTGAAACCATTGTCATCCCCCTCACTTTTTTGATAGGAAGCGCTGTTCTCACCGCACATACATGCGCCCTCCACTTGCTCGGGCGTATTCAATGCAAACGGGAATTTCAAAAAAGGCCCTTTTTTTATTTCTTTTTTTCTCTGGTGGAAAGGCTGTTCCCAAAAGGTAAATGGGACAGCCTCCACTACTTGCTGCGGTGTACGAGGATTGCTTTTTATACACTTTTTGCGATCACTAGCTCCTATTACGCTCTTTATATTTTTGATATGCGAATAGAAGGGCTAAAGGCGAGCAGTGCAATCGCTGTAACAATGATCGTTGTCTTTATTGGACTTTCGGTAGAATTTTTACTGCGACTGGGAACCCATTTCATTCCCCTACCTATTTTACGCACTTCGACCCCCCTCGCACATATTTTTTTGTTGAGTTTTTTCCCTTTTTCCTTTTTCTTCTGCAAACTACACCAACTACTGCTCCAAAGGGGCAACATCTCGCATCCATTTAGCAACGTAAAAGATACTATTCTCGAGCTCGTGGATGAGTCACAACTCAGCCATCTTTTGGACCCACCCGATCTTCGCTTGATTACTTCAATGGCCTCGTTTCGAGATCGCATCGTACGCGAAATCATGGTCCCTCGGGTTGATATTTTCTGTCTGTCCGTGGATCAAACGGTACACGAAGCTGCACAAAAATTTCTCTCAGAAGGGTATAGTCGCATTCCGGTCTATAAAAAAACAATGGACCACATCGAAGGAGTCCTCCTCTACAAGGATGTGATCGAATACTACTTTATGTCTATTGAAAGAAAAGAGTCCTCTCCCCTAGAAACGCCCCTTAAAAAGTTAATCAAACCGGTTTTATATACCCCCGAAACAAAAAAGATCTCCAACCTTCTCCAAGAAATTCGTCAACAGCAAATTCACTTGGCTATCGTTGTGGATGAATATGGGGGCACGGAAGGGATTGTGACTATTGAAGATATTTTGGAAGAACTCGTGGGCGAGATTGCAGATGAACATGACGTTGTGGAGGAAGAAACAGTGTACCGCCCTCATCCAGCAGGGGGGTGGGTTGTCGACCCTAAGATGACCATCCTCGATATTGAAAAAAAGCTTGGAGTTGCTATTCCCCAAAGCCCCGAATACGAAACATTGGGCGGTTTTGTTTTGCACAAAGCAGGCTCGATCCCCGATAAGGGTTGGAAGATACACAGTGATCATTTCGATTTAGAAGTGCTCGATTCGAGCGAGAGAAGCTTAGAAGCGATCGTGTTAATTCCCTCGAAAAGTTGAGCTGTTTGTTCCCTTTCCCTCCCCCCAACCAAGCGGGATTACGCTTCTATTTTTCTTTTCTTTTCCTTCTTCTTTTTTATCTCTTTGATTTTTCTTTCGATCTTGTCTATTAAACTATTTTTCAAATCCTGAAAAGCTTCAAACGGCTCTTTTTTTCTTCTCTCGATATGCACTTCGTACTCCCCTTCTTCTCGCTCTTTTGCAAAGCGAGGAGATACCAAGCCGCTCGCAAGGGAGGACTCGAGCAATCGAGCATCAATCGATTTTTCGCTCATCCTTGCAACAAGGGGGGCCTGTGGAGGGCACTGAAAAAAACCACGCATTGGCAATGAGCTTAGAAGCATTGCATACAAGAGTGCATATCTTTTATTCATGTTTAGATCTCCTAAAGATTGTTTTTTTAAGCAAAGTGAACTTGAGTTAATCTCCCATAGACAGCCCACTTTTACTTTGTATTCATTTCTTTTTATTGTCAAATATAGTTTGAAACGTCGAAACTACAATCGGCCCGATGACTCCTCTTTTAAGGACATTAAGTGCAGAGCAATCGGTTTGAAAACGCACTTGAAAAAGAATGGAAAAAAGGGGTACTATTTTTCGATATCCATCCAAGGGAGATTGCATGCGCCGTTCTGTCATCTACGCTGAGCCTAAAATTGCTCTCGCCGGCCAAGTGAAAACATGGAAGTTCATTTTTAGCCCGGGTAGCGATCTACCCAAAGGGGCGAAGCTGAAGTTTGATCTTAACTCGAAGGGGCGGGACTTCGACTGGGAAATTCCCCAGACCAGCCTGAAATCAAAAAAAAATCTTATTTGGATGGAGGCCTTGGAAAAAAAGGCAATCCCCGCCAAAGCGGTGCTCGTTCCAGAAAGCGCGCAGCCCCAATTTGAGTTTACTTTGCCAAGAGAGGTCAAAGCGGGAAACCCCATCACTATTTTTCTCGGCTCCCCAGATGAAGCAGGAGAAAGCAAGGGGAATCGGGCACAGACCCGCACTCTCCGTCGACGCCTTTTCTTTCTTTACGTCGATCCCAAAGGGAGTGGTGAATACAAAGAAACAGACACTTTTCATCTGGATGTGCGTGGAAGCAGTTTGCACAACGTGCGGATCATTGTGCCTTCGGTTGTCACAAAAAACGAGCGATTTGATGTAATGGTTCGCTTCGAAGACGTATTTGGGAACCTGACGGGAAATGCCCCCGAAGGAACCTTGATTGAACTGAGCTACGAAAAGCTGCGTGAAACCATGAGTTGGAAACTTTTTGTTCCAGAAACTGGTTTTATTAACCTGCCCAATCTCTACTTTAACGAGGCTGGAATTTACCGCATTCAGCTCAAAAACATCTTGGATCAAAAGACCTTTTTATCTGCCCCTATCAAATGTTTTTCGGAGCCCCAAGATCATGTCTTCTGGGGGATGTTCCACGGCGAGTCTGCCCTCTGGGATGCCACTGAAAACATCGAGTCTGCCCTCCGCCACCAAAGAGATGAGCGGGCTCTTCAATTTTTTGCAACCTCCTGTTTTGAAAGTGAGGAGGAAACCTCATCTCAGGACTGGAAGCATATCCACTGCCACATTGCAGAATTTAATGAAGATGAGCGTTTTACGACATTTTTGGGGATGTATTGGGCGGGAACTCCGGGCTCTGAAGGGCTCCATCAGTTCGTCTATCTCAAAGACAACAAACCACTGCTGCGTCGTAAAGAAAGCAAAGCAAATAACCTCAAAAAAATTTATAAAAGCCACACCCCCAAGGATTTTTTCTCTATCCCCTCTTTGACTATGGGCTCTACTACCCTATTTGATTTTGAAAATTTCACGCCCGAATATGAGAAAGTGGTCGAAATCTACAACGCTTGGGGGTCCTCCGAATGTACCAAAGAGGAGGGAAATCCCCGCCCTATTTCCTCCAAATCTAAAAAGGGAATCTTGGAGAAAGCGGAAGGTTCTGTGCGCCGCGCATTGAATTGCAACCATCGCTTTGGATTTGTTGCAGGTGGCCTCGATGACAGAGGGGTCTACTCTAATTTATTTGCAACAGACCAGGTGCAATATTCACCCGGGATCACGGCGATCATTGCCAAAGTGCAAACAAGGGATGGGCTTATGCAGGCTCTTGCAAAACGCTCTTGCTATGCAACCACGGGAGCGAGGATCATTTTGGGAATGAATATCGCCAATCACCCGATGGGTTCTATGCTGAGTACAAAGCTCAAACCCGGCCTATTTTATAATCGACACATTACAGGTTTTATCGTGGGGACCTGCCCAATTAAAGAGATACTTTTGATTCGAAATGGAGAAGTCTATCAAACAATGGTCCCCAAGACGGATTTTTTTGAATTTACGATCGACGATGGACAGCCGTTAGATAAAATCGCTTTGAAAAGTAAAGAAGATGACTCTTATTTCGCCTACTATTACCTGCGCGTCACACAAGAGGATGGGCATCTCGCCTGGGGCTCCCCTATTTGGGTTGATCTCTCTCCACCAAACGTTTCCGAAAAAAAGAAAAAAAGTGAAAAAGTGCCGAGCAAAAGGACAAATGGCGGGGTTTGAAGGGGCGCTTGTTATACCCAAAAGTGGACTTTGCTTTTGGGTTTGATGTTTGCGCTGAGGCGCAAATAATCTAGCTCTTCCTATTTGCTCGAAAAGGTTTGCTTGATGGAAAGTGGGGGCGGATAAAATGGAAAAAATATTGATATATGTTTCTTGGTAGATGGATCATTTTTTTCTTCACGGTGCCCTGCCTTATTTTCGCCAATTGGACGCACCCTTCCAAAAATCACATTCTCTATTTAGTGCAGGTGGACCAAGTCGACAAGGGAATTGCGCTTTATCAAAAACTAAAAGCGGAAAATCGCAGCCATGATTTTTCTCTTCTCGAGCAAATAGGGCATATTTTACTCAATCGAGGATCCAAAAGCCCAGATGAAAAATGCCAGCTTCTGAGCATGTACGGGGCCAGTCAAGCCCAGAGTTTTGACAGTATGGAGATTTATCGAACCGGTATAGGTAGCCGTAGCCCATTGACCCAAATGGCAACGATCCACTTTTTACGTGCAATCGAAGATGATCGGGTAGAAAACATTCTCTCAATGGCCTTCGCGTCTGCTTATCTCCCTGTACGCATGGAAGCAGCCCTCGCTTTGGCAATGCGCAAATCTCATCGCGCAGTAGGGCTCATCACTTCTTTAATGGAGCGCCTTCCTCCATCTATGCATACCCATTTTCCCAAACTATTCGCCATGATCGGCACAGCGGATGCGATGGGCGCATTAGAAAGATTGGTCAGCAGCTCCGTCTTACCTGTTCGCTTGGCCTCTTTTCTAGCTGCTGCCCAATTTGGACGGGATGATTTTTTACAGGAGATACGCGCGGGATTGACCCACACACATCCAGCTGAAGTAGAAACGTGCGTAGCAGCTGTTGGGTTTTTGCAAGACTCCCACTCCATTCCCTTATTAAAAAAGCTTGCCCGTGCAAAGTCGCTTCACGTCCAACTCGCCGCCTGTCGCTCTTTAGTGCAGCTGGGCCTACAAGATTATAACCAATGCATTATGACATGTGCCAAGAAGAAAAATCTTTTTGCTATCCCCCTTTTGATCGACATCGAAAACAGCGAATCTCTTTTGTCTGAGCTCGCGCAGGACGCGGATATTTCGGTCCGCACGCACGCCGCACTCGCCCTTTTAAAAAAGCAAGACCCGCGCGCGGTCCCCGTTTTGATGGAGATATTGGTGCAGGAAAAAAACAAGATGGGATTCAAACCTGTCTTTTCTCCCGGGTTTTCGCTAGATTCCTGGAAAATAGTTCCCCCATACGCAAACCACTTCGAAACAACTGGATATGATATTGCTTCGATTACTTTAGCTTTGCAAGGGCAAATTCTCCAAGACGCATTAGAACTGCCCGAGCCCTCTTTTCTCCGTTTAGCCGAATACATTTTCAATAAACAGCGCACTGAGCTAGTTCCCCTCGTCGTCTATTTACTCGAAACCCTCAAAAGCCAAGGAGCCATCGAACTTTTGGAAAAACAATCGAAAAAAGCGGGTGCCCCACTGATTCGCACCTACTGCCACCTGGCGTTATATCGGCTTGGAAAAAAGGAAGTGCATCGCAATTTTTTAATCAAATGGGTGGAAGAAAAAAAAGGGTTTGAGATGTTTAGTTTTCGATCTACTTGTTCTTGGGAAAAGCAAGGTGGAGTGCGCTCATTCCAGCTTACGCCCAGGGAGACCTCCCATTTGCTCATCGAAACGTGCATTGCACTCGCCGAAGAGCACGATATAGAGGGGCTCGATATCTTGCTTTGCTTGATGCAAAAGGGAAACCCCGAAAATCGGTATCTCCTAGCTGGTCTACTTTTGAAGTCAATTCAGTGACATGCTACTCTCTCGCATTGTATGAGGCAAGAGAGCCAAACGCATGCACCCTTTAATTCCAGCCGCTTTACTCTGCATTGTGGCCCCTTGTCTTGCCCTTGAAACCACTCCGTTTACCGTCAAACTCAAAGATCCAGTATTTGAAGGGGGGGTGCTCTCAACCAATCAAGGCGGTCTGATCATTTCACCTGAGCTGCGCATCCAAGCGCGCCACCTAACCTATATCCATCAAGAGGAAAATGGCGCCCAAATACGTCGCGTGATCGCTGAAGGGGACCTCGCTTTGATTTATAAAAATCAAATCTATTTAGGACGGCGCTTAGAATATGATTTCATAAATCAAACTGGGGAGATAGACCAAGGGGTCACTTCTCTGAGTTTTTGGTTTCTCGGGGGGGAAAAAATTCGGATCAATTCAGATAAAAGCTTTGAGGTGTCCCACGCCTTTCTCACAACAGATGATAGCAAAAAAATGGATTGGAAAGTGGAGTCAAAACAGCTGAGTGTGGATCAGAGCAGTGTACTGCGCTCTGAAAATATTACGCTTCGCATGTGGAATGTACCCATTTTCTGGTTTCCCCACCTCACCGTAAATTTGCTCGACATCGCAAAAAAGTCGCCCATCTCGTTTCGTTTTGATTGGGACAAAGGGTTTTGGCCCATGCTGAGCGTGGATTATCTTTTTTACTCGCGGGCTCGATCTTACTCCTCTCTCCGTTTGAGCGCTCACCCTTCCTATGGATTTGGAGTGGCCCTCGAAGCTGCCCACAGCTCTTTGGACAAAAGAGACATCATGGAAGCGAAAAACTACGTGGGACAAAAGGGCTTTTATTATGGATCTAACCCCAAAAAGCTCCGTTTCCGATACCGATTGCAAGGGTTTTATACACACCGAAGTCCGGACAATCGCTCGCACCTTGAGTTATCCTACGATAAGCTCAATGATCGGACTATGGAATCTGAATTTGCTACTTCCAATTTTGAGATGTCGAAAATAAGGCCCACTTTTGTCCGGATACACCATCTTCAAGATAAGATGATTTTGGGCCTGGACGCCCGTCCCAAAGTCAACTCATTTCAAACAATGAAGCAAGGGCTCCCGACCTCTTTTTGCGCTTTCCACCCCTTCATGCTCGGAAAAACGGGAATCATCACAACAAATGCTTTTCGCATTTCCTATTTAGATTATTCCTTTGCCAAAAACCTCGAAACCTCGTTGCCCGATTTTAGCGCAGCCCGATTGGAGACAGAAAATCAGCTAGTTCGCTCTTTTCGCTTCAAAGGGGTAAACATCGCTGCGCTCGTTTGCTTTAACGGGATTTTTTATAATAAAAGCCACAGTCGAAATCATCATTGGCAATCCGCTTTTCGTTACGAAATGATGGCGCATTGGAGCGCGAACAGGGCCTATTCCACGTTTGATCACACTGCACAGCCCTACGTGCACTACAAAGGGCTTAGCCGTCCCACCATGCCCACGGACACCCCCTATATCTTTTCAATTGATGACGGCTTTCACCGCATTGAAGAGCTCAAAATCGGAATGCGCAACTTTTTTTATTTCAAAAAATATCCCCTTTTTGAGCCTAATTGGTTTGCTGATATCTACTGCCTTGCTTTTTTGGGCAATACCCCTTTTAAAAGGGGTATTCCCAAAATCCACGCATATTTTCGATGGAACTTTCCAAGTGTTGCTCTGACGAGCCAAATTGGATGGAATCTAGAAAAACAGACGCTTGATTTTACCAATGTAGAGCTCGCGTGGACAATTAGTGAAGAGATTGCGATCAAGACAGAGCTGCGCTATAGAGGTCTTTTTGACTACCGACGTAGTGATCGAGACAATTATTTGATGGAAGTTGCGCGCACACCCTCAGAGCTTATTCATTCCCCCCTCTCAGATCAAAGAACTCGCCGCTACTGGGGGAATCTCAATTGATTTCTTT
>JAQFVP010000024.1 GCA_027942475.1 Simkania sp.
TCTGGGAATGCCCATGTTAATGAGCACCCTTGAGACTTCAAGAGCTCCAGATGAGCAGGCTGTTGCGTGGCTGGCGGCGATCCCCAAAAGATCGAGGTGAATCAAGAAAGACTCCCCATCAACGCCTGGAAAGCAGAGGTTAGAGGTGTTGACAATGCGGGGGCCCTTTCCATTGATCTTTAAAGTGGGCAGTGCCTGAAAAAGGGTTTCTTCCAGCAAATCCCGTAATTTTTCCATATGAGCTGCGTCTTTTTCTATATTTTCTTCGAGAAGCGAGACAGCGCGCGCAAGTCCGACAATACCGGGCAGATTCTCAGTTCCGGCGCGGATGCGATTTTCCTGATGTCCTCCGACAAAAAGGGGAGAAATTCGAGTATTTGAACGGAGATAGATAAAACCTACCCCCTTAGGGCCGTGAATTTTGTGCCCCGAAAACCCCATAGCTGTTACTCCTAAGGGGGTTTTGAATCGCTCTTTTCCGAGCAGGGCAACGCCATCAATGATCAAGGGGATATTGGCTTTTTCTGCAATGTCGGCGACCGCTTCGAGGTCCAATTTCACACCGGTTTCACTGTTGGCAGCCGAAAGGACAATCAGGCAGGTGTCATGGCGAATCGCCTGGGCAATTTGTTGGGGAGAGGGAGCCCCTCGCAGCCCTGGCGAGAGAAAAGAGACGCATGGCAGCCGTTTCACTGTTTCGTAGACGCACGGATGTTCGAGATCGGTTGTAATCACATGCCCTTGCGTGGGCATACCACAAATGAGCAAGTTCATGCTCTCGGTTCCACCCGAAGTAAAGAAAATTTCACTTGGCTTGACACCTAAAAAGTGGGCCACTGTCTGACGGGCAGACAAAAGGGTCTTTTTGGCTTGCTGCCCAAAGAAATGGATACTCGAAGGGTTTCGCGGACCTTGTAACAGCTCCCTTGTTACAGCTTGGGCAACCAAAGGGTCGATGGGTGTGGTTGCATTATTATCGACATAAATTTTGCTCATCAACGTGAACGCTTACAATAGTAATATTATCAATGCCCCCTTTTTCCTTTGCGGTATCTATGAGCATTTTGGTGGCTTTTTTGGGGTCTTTGGTTTGCTCAAGAATCGAAAAAATTTCTCGATCAGAAACACAGTCGGTGAGCCCATCCGAACACATCAAGTATAAATCATCCGGATTTACGGGCGCAATATGGATTTCTGCTTTGACCTGCCCGTGCGTTCCAATAGCTCTTGTCAAAATATTTTTGTAGTTCACTGGATATTTACTCGACCTGTGAAACTTCCCTTCGGATAGCAGCTTGTTTTTCAAAGAGTGGTCTATCGTCAGTTGATCGAGCCGATGCTTGCGAAAGCGGTAGATACGGCTATCACCCACATGACTGTAGATAAGGGAGCGCTCGTGAAACAAAAGGGTACACAGAGTGGTTCCCATTCCTCGATACTCTTTATTTTGTTTGCCCATTTGATAAATCCAGTAGTTGGCATTTTCGATGCACAACTTGGTAAAAGAGCAGAGGTCGAAAACAGTCCATTTTTTTTTGTTTGTGACAAAAAGTTCTTGAATAAAAGAGCAGACAAAAAGAACAGTCTCTTTCGCCGCAATTTCTCCCGCATTGTGCCCTCCCATCCCATCTGCCAGTGCAAAAAAACGGTTTTCTTCTAAAAAAGACCAGACATCTTCGTTATTTGAGCGGACAAGACCAATGTCTGAAAGACCGTATGAAATTAAATTGAAGGGTAGTTGATTCATCCCGATCTCTCCATCGAGATGGGCCTAAATAAACATTTTGGATAAGAAAGAGGCTGCTCGGCCCCAAAAAACTTTTGGGCGCGCTGCAAGCAAGCGAAAGGGATAGATAGAAAAAAGATAGAGATGTAAAGGGAGCGCAATGGTTTTTGCATTCGGTTTCCAGTGGCAGATATAAAATAAAATTATACGAATACCACTTATTGAATTGAATGTCATGTGTAAAGCGGCGGGAGGGGAGCAATTGGGGGCGCACCTATTTTTTTACAAAAATAGGGGAGCTATTTAAGGGCCAATAAAAAGCATTTTTTGTTAGCGACTCTTTGAAAGGATAATGTACTCTTCTACCCGGTTGACAATTTCTTTGGACAGTTGGATGTGCGCCATACCGAGAGGGGTGATAAAAAATGTTTTCCTCTTCCAAAAATCGGGATTTTGTTCATTTAGTGTAGAAGATTTGGGAATCAAATAGTCTTGGTGCACTAGCTCTTGCAAAACGACTTTGGGACTCTCTTTTCTCAAGTCGAACACGCGGATACGCATGGTCATCGATAGCTCGTAAGAGGGGGTCAATTTGTCTAAAATATTTCCTTTGCTTTTTTTCGGATGAATGTCGTGTTCGACGAGCTCTGTAAAAATGACATATTCTTCCTTGGTAAATGTTCTGCCAATCCAAGATACATCGAGTGCAAATGGGTTATTTGCATCGCTTAGCGTTTCCATTTCAGTATCGATTTGATCGGGAGAATTCAAATAGAAGTTGTTGCGGTGTGCAAGGCGCTCACGTATATGATCGGTAAACTCCTCGGAGAGGTTCCAAGCAATCTTTGAACTGCTGCTGTCAAAAACGGGAATCAAAGCGACAATTGGCTTGGATCTTCCGTCATCGTGGCAATAAGCTTCTTGCCGATCAATGTGTTTTGTACATCCGTAGAAAATGAAAAAAATGGCAAAAAATAACTGAAACTTTTTCGGCATACGCTTATCTCAACTAAAGTAAATGCGCCTTATCTTGGGCAAAATAATTAAATCCAAAGTGTGCACGCATCTTATGGTATGCTCGCACACTATTTACAAATGGTACCAAACGATTATTTTTTTCCCAAGACAACAGATTCATAGGGGCCTAACTTGCCTGGGCAACTTGAATGCTCGCCTGTTGAAATCAAAAGGGCCCATCCCTCCTTGTTTAGAAAAAGCTTTTTGCTCGACGGGTTAAACGCCACAAATAGCTCATCGCTTAAGGTCATGCCCAAATATCCGTTTTTTTCCCATCGCACATTTTTTGTGCGCGTTTTTTGCCGTAAAATGGGATATTTTTTCCGAATGAGGATTAGCTGCTGGATAAAGGAAAAAAGGAGGGGCTCTTTATCCCAAAGAAAGTAGTTGAGCGCATTATCTTGGCAATACGCATTGTTGTTTCCAAACCGGGTGTGACCATATTCATCTCCCATCAAAAGCATCGGGATCCCTTGAGAGAGAAAAAGAGCTAAGAGCAAGTTGCGCATCTGCTTAAAGCGCAGCTCATTAATTGCCAACGTGTTTGTCTTCCCTTCCACCCCACAGTTCCAACTGAAATTTTCGTCGATTCCATCTCGGTTATCCTCCCCATTTGCTCGATTCTCTTTCTTATTGTAAGACACCAAGTCAAAAAGGGTGAATCCGTCGTGCGTAGTGATAAAATTGATCGAACTTAGGGGAAAGGGGTATAGGCTGGGAAAGCCCATCAAACAATCTTTCATCGCTTCGACATTTCCATCTCCCCTGATGAATCGACGCACATCATCCCGAAATTTTCCATTCCACTGTGCAAATCTAGAGGGAAAATGTCCTAGTTGGTAGAGTCCCCCAGGATCCCAAGGCTCTGCTATGAGCTTGGTCTTTTCAAGCACCGGATCTTGTTCGATTCGCTTGATCAGCGGGGGATCTTCAAGCGGTTGACCCGATTCGTCCCTAGTTAAGGTGGCGGCTAAATCGAAGCGAAATCCATCGATATGAAACTCTGTAACCCAGTAACGGAGTGAATCGATAATCAATTGCTGCACGATTGGGTGTTGACATTTTAGAGTATGACCGCATCCCGTGTAGTTGTGATATCCGCTCTGATCAAAAATGTAATACGTGACATTATCCAAGCCGGAAAAGGGGCAGCTGCCGTTTGTGCTTTGCACATCCAAAGTGTGGTTATAGACAACGTCGAGAATCACTTCAATTTTTTCTCGGTGCAGCTCTTTTACGAGAATTTTTAGCTCCTCAGCAGTGCCATATCGCCTCATGGGCATAAAGAAGTTGACTGTGGCATATCCCCAATAATTGTAGAGTATTTCCCCTGTTTCAGGGTGCGTGCGCGCGTTTTCTATTTCACTAAACTCATGGATGGGCATGAGCTCAACCGCATTGATTCCCAGCGTTTTCAAATAGGGAATTTTCTCTACCATTCCGAGAAACGTGCCCGGGTGTTTTACCCGACTTGAAAGGTGCTTTGTAAAGCTGCGCACGTGCATCTCGTATATAATCAGCTCTTCTTGAGGGATGCAAGGGGGCCCAATATTTTCCCAGTCAAAGGGGGCGCTTTTTTGGTAAATAGTGCGCACCCTCTTTTGCCTTGTTCCCCATGTAGCAAAAGCATCGAGACATTTAGCATAAGGATCGGTCAGTTCAATTTCAGAGCGAAACATATGCCCTTTTTTAGGATCATATGGACCACAGGCGATATAAGTGTATGCAAAAGTTAAGGGCAAATTGATGAGCTCGATATGCCAAAAAGAGTGTGTGCGGTTTAAAGGCAGCTTGGCAATCCGTTTTTTACTTTCCAGTTCATAAATGCAAAGAAAAAGGTGTGATGCATGCTTGGAAAACACGGAAAAATTCACCCCCTCCCGAGTAACCGAAGAACCTAGAGGGGAGGACATGCCTAATTTTTGAATCAAACGCATGAAAAGCTACCAAATCGGTTTTCCTTCTCCCTTCTGTACGTTTGCAGAGTATATTTTGCATGAAATTTTTACCAAATTATTTTTTTAAGTCTTTAAACACTAAACTGTTAAAATCATTCTATCCAGCTTAAATATTGAAAAACAAATATTTACCTGTTAGAATTGCAATAATTGCTTAAAGATAAGAAAATAGACTAAAAGCTTGTTTAAAAAGGGGTATATAGTCAAATAGTGCACTTTAAGTAAAAATTTGACTATTGAGATATTTCAGGTGCCAAATATTTTAGAATTATATGTTTTCTGTTGCTATTTTTTGTCGAGCCTGAAAAAATTCTCCATTGAAGCATCTGTGTCTTGTGGGTGTTTTGAAGCAATACAATAAAAAATATTCAAGGAGGAGACGTAGATGTCTTTTGAAAATGCTAAAGACAATCTCAGAGAGTTTGGAAAAGAACTAAATCTTGAAGGGCTGGCCTTCGATGATAATAAAACCTGCATTTTGGGTATTGACAATACCTTTTCTTTGCATTTGACCTATGAACCTAACTCTGATCGCCTTTATCTCTATTCCCCTATTTTGGATGGACTGCCAAAAGATGATCCAACAAAAATCAAATTGTATGAGGCGCTCTTGGGTGGTTCTATGCTCGGCGGCCAAATGGCAGGTGGGGGCATTGGGGTTGCTTTCAATGAAGAGCTTATCCTCATGCACTGCATCTTGGAGATGGGAACGGGAACAGATGCCTCTTCGTTAAGAAGGTTTGCTCCCCTTTTTGTAGAGTCTGTCGAAAAATGGAGAGAGCGCGCTCGAAACATTTTAGAAGGAAGGGATGTCCCATCTGATCGGCCCGCATCACCATCTCAAATTGGAAACGCCCCCCGTCCAACAACTGGTGGGGATCAGCCTAAGCCAGGGGATCGGTTCATCAAGATTTAAAAAAAGCGGTCTTTACACTGCTTTTTTCCAGCAAGTCTTTCTTCAATTTCTATCATGGGCAAGGCAACGCTCTCTTTTTTGTTTGCCTTGTCTTCCATAATTTGCCTGACACTCGATATGACCGTCGAGTGATCTCTGGAAAAAAATTTCCCAATTTTTGTGTAGGGCATGTGCAGATGAGTCCGACAAAAATACATTCCCACTTTCCGAGGGAGTGCATACTCTCTAAGCTGACTCTTCCCCAAAATGTCTTGCTCATTCACCCGAAACACCTCAGAGATGATTTTGATGATCTTTTCGGGACTTACCCAATTGTTTGCCTCTTCCCGAATAAGGTCTTTTAATAGGTCATTGACTATTGGAATGGTAAGTGGTAGATGTGACTGATGATACCGCAATTGCAGCGCATCCAAAGCGCGCATGAGAGAGGGAAGTGTGTGAAACAGTTGTTCAAGGTGGGCTTGCACCAACTCAGTTAAAGGGAGTGATAAAAGGGTTGCCTTTTTTTGTAAAATCTCTTTTTTCTCATTTGGAGTGGCAATAGTAAGGGGCAAAGTCATCCCCCAGTCAAACCGGCTTTTGAGTCTCTCTTCCACCCCCTCCAATCGAGCGGGCGCAGCATTTGCGCTCATAATCAGCTGCTTGCCCTCCGTATGCAGATGATTAAAGGTGTGGAAAAGCTCTTCTTGGGTTGCGCTTTTATTTCTGAGGTAATGCACATCATCTACAATCAAGCAATCAGCAGCGCGATAAGCGAGTCGAAATTCATGCAGGCTGTTTGTCCTAAATGCGCGAACCACATGCTCTACAAAGGTGCGCGTGTGGACGTAGAAAGCATTTTTTTTAGCGCATTTGAGCTTTTTTGCAGTGGCCATCAGGAGATGGGTTTTGCCCGAACCAGAGGGGCCATAGAGGAAAATTGGGTTGTATGTACTTTCGGCGCCCTTGAGAAGCTTGATTGCGATCACAGGGGGATGGTCTTTGATAAAATTTTCAAAAGTCGCTTGAGAAGAGAGGGGATCAGAAGAAAAGTACTGTTTGGCTAATTTATTATTGGGCTTTTTTTCTCCGCTTCGCGCAAACGGCTTACCATTTAGGTAGAAGTGGATTAAAATCGTGCGCCCATTCTCATTTTTTAGGCTCTTTCTGACATGTTCTTGGAACCAAAAAATGTGAAATGAATCGGTGGCGCTTAGAAAGAGGTTGCCCGCATCAAACCTTAGAACCTCTAGCGGTCTGAGCCATTTGTTTACCGTTTCTACTCCAAAATCTTGTTCGAGTTGCTTAAGAAATTTTTCCCATAATTTCATTTAGATTTTTTAGGTTTAATGATGATTTCCCGGAGATTTTTGGAACGCTTTTTGCACCCAACTTTTTTAGAGGCCCGCCATTCTTGCAAAGTTTGGAGGAGCATGGAAAAGATGAAATAGATATTGAATCCAGAAGCCATTTTGTAGAAAAACATAGTAAACACGCAGGTCATGAGAAGCCCTAATCCTTGCTGCTTTTTTTGCTGTTCTATCGTCATAGATTGCTTGTTTTTCGCCATCATGAGTCTTTGTTGTAAAAATGTGATGAGACCCAAGAGTATGGGAAGTAAATGAAAACTCGTTCCCACAAGTGGGAGGGGATAGTCCCAAGTAAAAAGAACATCTGGGGTGGTTAGATTATCAATCCACCCTGGGACAAAGGGGACTCCTCTTAGAGAAAAGGTCGATTTCAAGAGGTTGCTCACGGCAAAAAAGAATGGCAGTTGAATGATGAGGGGCAAAGCGGTTCCAAAAGGGTTCACTTTGTGTTTTTTGTATAGCTGCATTACCTCTATTTGTTGCCGTCTCGGGTCTTTCTTATATTTTTCTTTGATTTTCTGCGCTTCTGGGGCGAGAGCTTGCATTTTAACCCTGGAGTTGGCTGACCACGCAGCAAATGGATAGATGATCAAGCGCACAACTATTGTGAGTAAAATGATAGAAAACCCCCAAGATTGGGTGAGTTTGTAACAAAAATTCAAAATGAAAAAAAGGAACTTGGCCAAAGGACCGGTGATGAAGGAAAACCAACCGTGAAAGCTTCTCGTTTTGAAATAATCGGGGTTGTACCCGGTCACTTGATTGGTAAACGTGTTGTCCACCTGTTTCAAGACGCGGCTTTCCAAGGGCCCCATAAACAAACGAAAATGGGTGGGTTGTGAGTTGGATGCAAGTGGCATAGAAGTGATGTACCCCGGGTAATTTTTCGCGGGGTAAAGATTATACTCGGGATCAATCATCGTAATACGGGTGGGATCCATCTCTCCTGGCACCCGGCTCGCCGAAAAGCCCGGAGCTACTTCGCTGAGTGGGTCCATGATGATGGAAAAATACCCATTTGAGTTGGAAATCCAATCTAACTGGGCAAAAGAGATTGTAGTAGCATTCTTGGGAAGGGGTAATTTTTCTACGCTCTCTTTATAGTTTTGCACGGTCTTGTATTTGATCGTGGGATCGTAAGAGCCCAAGAGCAGCTCGACTTCGGGCACTCCCGATGTCACAGAAAGCCCCTCGGTATTTCCATCTACTTGCACTGTGGCAAACAGGGAATAAGGAGCTGCGCTCCCCTCTTCTGGAAACGCATAGGTCTTGGTAATGCGCCGGTTTTCAAAGGTAGAGGTGAATTCGATCGATCGATCATCAAAGCGGGTGACCTCGTAAACACCTTCAGAGGTTTTTGTATCGTTGGAAATCACATTAAATGCGTAATACTGAGGCGAGACGGCAGAGGGGGCAGTGTTTTGCTGCTTTGCAATGCCTCGCCTCAACAAGGGGTAATACCCCCCACTCGAAGGCTTTTGTAACACTTTTTTTCCCTCTTTTGCCAAGTAAAAAGGGTGCATAGGGAAAAGCGCATTTGAAGGATATTTTTTATCGATAATCCGATCAAAATCGATGGGCAATACTACACTTTCATTTGATGCACTTTTAAAAGGCAAGTTGATTTCAGCAATCGCTCCACCTCGATTTGAAAATACAATTTGCATAGAGCGATTTTCCAATACGTAGAAATCTTCCCGAACAGAGGGCTCAGTAGAAATCTTTTTGGAAGGGTAGGTGGTAAGATTTTCAAGCGACTGAAAAGTGGATAGAAATTGAAAAGATTTCTGCGCGGTTTCATACACGCCGACGGGCAGATAACCATTTTCTGTTTCGTATAAAGCAATTGCAGAGCCTTTTGGAAGCGCCTCGGGAAAAGAAAGGGTGTCATTGTCATAAACGCCCAAAACAACAGACGCAGCACCTTTATCAAAACTCACGCACTGGATATCCTTTGGGGTTGCCGGGAGGTGGATCGAAATAATTTCAGGTTTGTGCGCTAAGCTATACAAAGCAGGTGTTCCGACGCGATCCCCTTCTCCTACCAAATAAACGGGCAAAAAGCGACTTCCTTTTTGCACATAAATCTGTTTGGGCATGATATCCGACCACTTGACGGTGAGATATGAACCCTCTGCGGCGATGACCGAATGGGAAAGAAGAGTGCGTCCTTGCAGATCTTTGTATAGCCCTTTGAGAGGAAGCTCCTCTAGATGTGCGACCCTATGCGGGGGCGTTTGCTGGTCTTTGGAAAAATTTTGCGTTTCACGGTCCGCCTCTTTGAGTGCGTATGATGGAGCGCGCTGCGGGGTAAAGTAGTGATTTACAAAAAACAGGGTGATCGTCATCCCGACCACAAAAATGATGCTGCGCACGTTCATATTAGCCTTATGAGAATTTTGGGAGATGATTTTATCAGAAGAGGGCCTTATTCTTGAATTGTAGATTTAATTTTTTCTATGAAATCAGCAAACTCTTCTGTCGCTCGGACACCTTCTAACCAATGATCCTCCAAAATTTCCTCTATAGGAGGCAAACCCTCAAAAGTATGCGCTTTTTTGAGGAAGTAAAGGGATCGGCTGTAGTCACCGGTCAAAGAATAGATGCAAGCGAGAGAAAAGTAGGCGTGAGGGTTTCCCAGTGTTGCCGCTTGGATCAATTTATACTCCGCCTCTTTGTAACACTGTATACACTCAGAACTATCTTCCAAATAGTCTACAAAATTGAGGAGAGAGACCCCCCAGTCCAGGAGGATTTGGTCACTTTCTCTGTCTTTTTGGTGTGCAATGCGGTAGTGGTGAAACGCTTTTTGATAGATATCTGGTTCGTTTAAGAGGTCTGCATAGTGGCTCAAAGTAACCGCCATCTGATTGTGAATCAAAGGAAATTCGGGTCTGAGAGTCAAGACGTGGTTTAAGATGTCTAACGCCTTTACATAAAAGGATTCGGTTTCCGTGCACTCTCCCAAA
Organism: Simkania sp.; assembly: GCA_027942475.1. Classification (GTDB taxonomy): domain Bacteria; phylum Chlamydiota; class Chlamydiia; order Chlamydiales; family Simkaniaceae; genus JANQSR01. Next base: position 9,936 of record JAQFVP010000024.1, read on the forward strand.
TGATCGAGAGAGATTGCATAATGAAAAAGCCAATCGGGGCGTTGATAAGAGGCGGCTTTTTGCATCTCGATCGCTTTTTCAAAATGGAATACAGCGTTTTCAACAAGCTGTTGATCCATTCCAAAAAGCTCTGCGTATTTTAAATAACAATAGCCAAAGTGGTAATGGTAGGTACTGTTTGCTTTAAAATGAAGAGCACGCTCGAAAAAACGGCATGCGCGCTCAAAATTTTTCTTATCGTAGTCCAATTCGCCAGCACTTACATAGGCAAGGGCGATTCCAAACCAAAGATAGTGTATAGATCGATTTATACTAAGTCCTTCTTGAAATTTTTCAACAGACTGGTAAAAATAGTCGACATCTTCAAAATAGACCCCCAAAACTAGCAAACACACACCGTAAGAATAGAAGAGAGAGGGCTCTTTTACGCCTTGCCCATAAAGGGCTTCCACCTTGTTTTGCGCGTCATAGAGAAACTCCAGATTGTCAGAAAAAAGGCCCAAATAAGCCAAGGCTTCGGCCCAAATACTAACTAATTGCGCGCTTTTCGTTGCATGCGCCTGGCCACGATGGCATTTCTCGATGCAAGAACGCAGTTTTTTGATATCTCGGAACTGTTTCCCACTTTCTAGCAAAAGCTCTGCCCAGTTGATCCATAAATAGCCGTCGCTTGGACGTAACTGCGCAGCTGCGGAGTAGCATTCGTTTGCTTGGGAGTAATGATCTTCATCGTGTGTATACACATAAATATCTTTTAAAATATTTGCTAAACGGAGCCATGCGATGTGGGACCCAATAGAGATAGAAATGCCATTTTTGTAACAATTGACTGCCTTGATGTGTAGGCGTAAATCGTTTGTTTTTTCACCAAACACGCGGTAGGCATCTCCAAAATTGATCCAAAATTCAGAAGGGAAGCCATCTTGGCAGGAAGTGGCTTTTTCATAAAATCGGACTGCCAGGCTTAGGTCTGTTGCTTCTCCCGACAGATCAGCGCACTTACTCCAAAGATCTCCGAGGTCCCAGTAGAGGTCCACTAAGACATCTATTGGTTGAGTAGAGCCGAGCATCAGCGCCTTTTTATATTTTTTCTTTGCTTGCTGAAAATAGGTAGGATTTTTTTTACGAAGACCCAGCAGATAGAATGTATTGCCCCAAGCATGCCAAGCATCGAAAAAATCGGGGCGTAGGGCAAGGGCGCGCTGAAAGCTTTTGCCCGCCGAGGTGAGTTGTGACTCCTTTCCCTCCTCGCTTCCATACTCAAAAAGGGCAAGCCCTTTGCGAAAAAAGAGAGTTGCATTTTGAGGGTCCAGCTCGATTGCCATATCAAAAAAGCGCAAACCAGAAATATCACCGTAGAGAAGGCTGAGTTCCCCCTTTTTTGCAAGGGATTGACCCAAGTCGTTATAGTCAAGTGGGTAGAAAATCTTTTCTAAAGAAGTTTTGCTTTGATCTGGGAGCGCAAAACTTTGCGATGTATCATCGGAAAAGGGGGGGACACGCTTTGCCTTTGCCATAGATGAGAAGCTCAATTTAAATTGGGACGAACAGCTCATTATATGTAACGAGTCCCATTTTATACAACCCTTGCAAGGAGATTTAAAAGCATCTTTTGTACATTTCAAAGGGGGGATTATGCCCCCTTTTTCAGTCTGAGGTTCATTTTGTGTTTCAAAAAAAAATTCATTCGCTTGCCCCCGCTTACGTGTTAAAAAAAAGGGGTTGGGTCAGAAAAAAGTCTTTGCACGAGCAGAGAAAAGTCTTTCTAAAAAGAGCATTTCTATCCAAATAAAAAATATTTTATTTTAAAGAAAACAAGATAAACAACCCTTAGTTTTTCGATCTTCTGAGAAAAAATGGGGCAAAGCGCAGCGCGCCCTAAGGCTAGTTGGAATCAATTTCAAAAGTACCTACACTACAAAGCAGGGGACGGTATTTAGGAGGATTAAGTCCCGCATACAGAGCGCAAAAATGTATAAGCTGTAATAGAGTCGAGAAAAAGCCCATAATCGCAAAGTAGGTCATGCCGTTTCACTCTAGTAGAACTATTCGTTTGGGGGATACCGATGCAACGGGTGTTTTATACTGCGCTAATCAGCTCCGCATCGCTTTAGAAACGTTTGAGGAATTTATAGAGCAGTCGGGCCTTTCTCTTGCTTGTATCATTGAGAAAAAAAAGGTTCTTCTTCCCATTGTACACACTGAAAGCGACTTTTTCTCTCCTTTAAAGGTAGGGGATAAAATTGAAATTTATTTGAGCATAAACCAAATAGGGGTGAGCTCTTTTACCTGTTTTGCTCGGTTTAAAAAAGGGGATCGCGCTGTGGGGACGACTTCGATTGTCCACGTGTTTTATTCCACTGAAAAAAATAGGCCTCAGCCTATTCCCGATGAGTACAAAAACATCTTCAAAAAGTTGAAGGGGTAGATGACTGCTTTTCTTCAAATCATCGTTAAAAGCACTTCTATTTCCTTGAGCGAACCTCGATATCCCCTGGATGTCATTTCTTTGAAAAGCTGTCTCGGGGACAAATACCCGGGCCAGGTCTCCTCTAATCTTTTGATGAGATATTCCTTTTGAAAATGCAAGGATTCTCCTGATTTTATGCCTTCTTTGGGGGCCTTCGATAAGATTTTTTTTGCTTTCTTGAGCGCTTCTGGGCATCTTTTGGCTTGCATTTTTCCAAAGAGTGTCTTGCTTGATGCATATTGGGGCAGAGCCCTCTTCCGTCTTTTGTAGGGGCAATCTTTGCGCAGCTTCAAACATTCGTTGTGTACTTTTTGTCTATTTTGTTTGCGAACCTCTGTCAAAAATGCCTGCACTCTTTTAAGGCTGCCTCGGTATCCTTTGGCTTTAATTTCTTCAAACAATTGATTTCCCGATATATATTTGGAGCTTGACCCATTTATTTTCTCTCGCAGATAATCTTTGTGAAACTCCAGATATACCACTTTTGGAATAGGTTTTTTTTTGCGCATCAGCGAAATGGCTGTTTGCAATGATCTGCGTGTCCCCCGATATCCTTTGGCTGTAATTTCTTTGAATAGCTGGCTGCTCGATGGATATTTGGGATAGGCTTTGTTTACTCTTTGGGTGAGATAGTCCATGTAAAATTGCAAAGAGCGTTCTGGGTGTCTTTCTTGGTATTTTTTGCGCACCACCGCTAAAAATGCCCGCACTGCGCTAGGTGTTCCTCGATATCCCTTGGCTCGAATTTCCTCAAAAAGGTGCGTTACTGATACATGTTTGGGATAACTCTGCTCAACTTTCTCTGTTAGGTAGCTTTTGTAAAACAGCAAGAATTCTTCCTTTGGCCTATTTGTCTGCTTGCGCATTGCCGCCAAAAGTGTCTGCATTGAATTCAGGGGGCCTCGATACCCTTTGGCTGTAATTTCTTCGAAAAGCTGTCTGCTCGGTAATTTAGACTCACTTTCCCCTAATCTTGTTTTTAGATAGTCCCTGTAAAAGGGTAAGAACTCCTCCTTTGGCCTCTTTGCTTGCTTTCGCATTGTCGTCAAGAATGTCTGCACCGTCCTAAGCGACCCTCGATACCCCTTAGCTGTAATTTCTTTGAAAAGCTCTTTGCCCGATAATTTAGACCCACTTGTTTCTAATCTTGTTTTTAGATAGTCCCTGTAAAACGGCAAGGATATTTCTTGTGGCTTCCCTGATTCCTTTCGCAGTTTCGCCAAAAATGACTGCACTGAGTTCAGCGGTCCTCGATACCCTTTAGCTGTAATTTCTTTGAAAAGCTCTTTGCTCGGTAATTTAGACTCACTTTCCTCTAATAATCTCATTTTTAGATAGTCCCTGTAAAACGGCAAGGATCCCTCTTTCGGGCCATTTTGTGTTCCTCGAACCTTTGCCAAAAATGCATACACCGTTTTGCATGTTCCTTTATATCCTTGCGCTGTAATTTCTTTGCACAACTTTGCTCCTGGTAGCCATTCGGGGTCGCTCTCTTCTATCCTCTTTTTTAAATAGCTCTTGTGACACTCAAGTAATACGTTTTTCGGAGCGTTCTCCCCTTTTCTTTTCTTATGAAAAAGCCTATCCTCCTCTTCGAGAAAAGGGCGCTTTTGCGCTCTATTTTTTTCCTCTTTTTCGACCAAAAGGGGCGCAGCAGTAAGAGGAAAGCACTCTTTTTTCTCCTGGTTCATTTGATGGGGGAAAGGGGCGTCTAGATCAAAAGTAGTGTCGGTTGCGACTGCAAAAAGCGGTTGCGCTTTGTTTTGGATGTCGTAAGAAAGTGGGCACATAAAATTGTTCACCTGTCTGTTTAGTGGAGTTTTTTACCCTTGTAGAGGGCCAATATATTCTGAAACGAAAATTCTTACAACGATGCTCTCTTTGAGATACCGGTTTTTTCGAAAGCTGCGCAACAGTTAAGTAGGAAGAGTGCATGCAGGGCACGCAAAAAATCTCAAAGATGTGCGATATAAAAGGTCGGCCATTGACTCCAAAAAATTTTCTTGATATAGCCTGAATTTAGAGGCGGATTTGATTGAGGTCTTTATCATGGGCAAAGTGTTATTTGGGGGAGTGGTCGGCGCACTGATTGCTTTTGTCTGTGGTTTTATTTCGTGGGTAGTGCTTCCTTGGCATAGTTGGACCTTGCAAACTTTTCCGAGTCAGGAAGTCGTCAATGCAGCTTTTAAGTCAAATCTGCAAAAAGAGGGAATGGGTGCACTTTCTTACGCAGAAAAGGAAAAAGGTCATCTTTCAACTGAGCTAGGAGAAAAAGGGCGACTTGAAAAGGAAAAAGGGTTAAGTGGACCTTTGGTCCGTGCGCAAGGCAAAAAAAAGGGGTTTGAAGATGTGACTCCTCAAAAGCAGATTACCTCCTTTTTGACGCAGTTCATTGGGGCCAGCTTGGTGGGGATTATCTTAACAAGCATCAAGAGATCCTCTTATATGCTCAGGCTCTCGGTGGTCGTGGTCGTGAGCCTTGCTGCTGGAGTGCTCGGCTACGTTCCACATTGGAATCGGCTAGGGGGAGGGTATCTACTCCTCCTTGTCAACATGGCCGATCTAGTTGCTACTTGGTTTTTAGTGGGCCTTGTGATGGCGGCGTTCTTTAAGCCAAAGCCCGAAAGGCGTGTCCAGACGATGTCAGAGCCCGCTTGCCAATGAGCGTTTGATGGCTGTAGCTGTGGATCTTCACATTTTGAAGAGTGCCTATATAGGAAGGGTCTCCTGGAAACACAACTTTTTTCCAAGAGCGGGTTCTTCCGCGCAGTTGACCGTCTTTGCTGCATCTATCCACGAGCACCTCGAGCTCCTGACCTAGAAGGTTTTGCCTCTCTTCGGAGCAAATATTTTGGTAAAGGTCCATCAACTTTTGTAAACGCCTCTCTTTGACTGATTCCGGAATGTCATCGCGCCAGCGCATAGCAGGGGTTCCTTTTCTGGGACTGAAAGTATACAGAAAAGCGACTGAATAGCGGATTTTTTTGAAGACCTCATACGTTTCCTGAAATTCCGCTTCCGATTCTGTTGGGAAGCCGACGATGATGTCGGTGCCGAGTGAAACGTTTGGCACAATATCTCTGATCAGGGCGACTTTTTCGAGGTATTCCTCCTTTGTGTAAATGCGGTGCATTTTTTTGAGTATACGGCTCGACCCCGCCTGAATGGGGAAGTGGACAAACTCGCAAAGCGAGGGCAGATCTCGCACTGCTTGCATCAGCTCAATTGTAATATCGACGGGATGGCTCGTCATGAAGCGGATTCTTTCAATCCCGTGAATTTTATCGAGGCGATAGACGAGGTCGTGGAATAAAGTGTTCCAATTGGGTTGGTCCTTCCCATAGCTGTTGACGTTTTGGCCCAGGAGGGTAATTTCTCTGTATCCTTTGTCAGCGAGAATGCGGCACTCTTTTTCGATCTCCTCGGGAGGGCGGGACACCTCTTGCCCCCGAGTGTAGGGAACAACGCAGTATGTACAAAACTTGTCGCAGCCACGGATGATAGAGATATGGGCTTTGAGCGGATTACTTCGTTTTGCGGCAAAGTAGTTGAGGTTTTCTTCAAATTGATCATCAACTTTGATCCGTTTTTCCCCAGTTTGCACGACCTCGTCAATGATAGCACTTAGGTCGGCGATGTTGTTGGTTCCCAAAACAAAGTCTACATGGGGGAGTTTACGAAACAAAGACTCTTTTTTTGCCATGGCCATACATCCAGTAATGCCAATGATCCGCTTTTTTCTAGATCTGCCCAGTTGGCCGATCTTGCCCATCACTTTGCGTTCGGCGAGATCTCTGATCGAACAGGTGTTGAAAAGCAAAATATCTGCTCTATTTTCATCATGCACCCGTTTTAAGCCCCGCTGTTCCAGCTGGCCTACCATCAGCTCAGTATCGAGTTCATTCATTTGGCACCCATAGGTGCGCATGTAAAACGTCTGCATTTTTCTACCCGCATTATTAGAAAAGTCAGTCTAGAAGCTTGATTGCTTTCGCGCAAGGAAAGTTTGGCTTTTTTTGTAAAAAACAGGGGGGGAATTCTCACTTTTACGCGATTGGATTTTCCCGCTCGCCCCTATTTAAAATATTTATTCCCAAGCCAAAAAGTGTAAGTGGGCATTTAAGCAAACAGATGTTTATCTTACTTGGCAAAAAAGGGGAAACAGAGTATGATCGCCTTAAAAAACAAAGGCTTATCTACATGTCCTCACTAAACCACAGCGAGACGGTGCTACTTTCCAAAGAAAAAGCCGCTTCAATGAGAGGGTGGATCCTCTTGGATGCAAGTGGAAAAACTCTGGGGCGATTTGCTTCTGAGGTGACCAAAGTGCTCAGGGGCAAGCATAGAGTCACTTTTACCCCTCACGTAGATTCTGGAGATGGTGTGATCGTCATCAACGCAGCAAAGCTTAAGCTAAGTGGAAATAAAGAGGCCCAAAAAGTGTACCATCGCTACACGGGCTATATTGGAGGAGGACGTAAGACAACCTATCGCACGATGATCGAGAAAAAACCCACTGAAGTCTTGCGACTCGCGGTCAAAGGGATGATGCCCAAGACAAAGCTTGCTAGAGCTCAGATGAAAAGATTGCGTCTCTTTGCCCAAAATGAGCAAAATATGCAGGCGCAAAAGCCTGTAAAAGTTGAGGTATAGACAATGGAAGATCAGGTCAAAAAAACATCTCCTCAGACAAAAGAATCTTTTGCAGTCGGCAGGCGGAAGACAGCCATCGCAAATGTTCGCTTGGTCAGAGGTAAAGGAAAAATTCTAATTAATAAGCGCCCATTTGAGAGTTATTTTCCCACTGAGCTCGACCGCAAAATCGTCGTCGCCCCCCTGGAAAAATTGGGTCTTATCAGCAACTACGACGTGATCATTCGAGCTACGGGGGGAGGGATTTCTGGTCAAGCGGATGCGGCGCGGTTGGGCATTGCCCGCGCTTTGGTCGCCAAAGATGAGGACCTCAAGCAAAAGCTCAAAGCTGAGGGGTACCTGACGCGTGATCCCCGCAAGCGGGAACGAAAAAAGTATGGCCTAGCTGGCGCGAGAAAGCGATTTCAGTTTTCTAAGCGGTAGGGTTTTTTCTTACTTTTTGTTGCTCCCTCCCCTTTTCGGTCCCTGCCTTCTTTCATTTCTTTCCACCACAGACATTTCCCAATAAGATTGATGCAGTGGTTGGCAATAGGGGTACCAAACATTAGGCTCGATACGCTGAGCGCAATCGTCAAACTGCCGAAGAGGACATCGGTTATCCAGTGTGCACCTACCACCAAGCGGGGAAAACAAAAAATAACCCCATAAATAGCCGCCAAAGTCCCAAAGCGCCATCCCGCAAGATGGTAGATGATCGACGCAAAAAGGAGGTTTGTTGTGGCGTGGTCCCCCGGAAAACTCTTGTTCGATTGGTCTTTGACCGCGGTCCACTTTATAACATGAGAGAGGTAAAAGCTGTTTTCACAAACAAGGGTGGGGCTTTCTCTATAAAAGTGCGCATATTTATAAATTAAATTTCGATTGACTATGTATAAGGTAGAAACGATCAAAAGACAGGTAAAAATCAGCTCAGCTATTTTCCGTTTCCGATTGATCTGCGCCGCTTTTTTTACCAAGTAGATCAAGAAAAGTAGCATCAAACTATCGTTGATCCCATCCATGATCCGCGTTCCCATAAATGCCCAAATATTTTGCCAAAACGCGCTCTTTCGGACCCAACTGTTCAACACATAAAACGTGCATCGATCTAGAAGATCCCAGTAGAGGCGGGTAGGGGAAAAAGACCAACTAAGCAAAAATAAACTCATGATTCCGATGGGAATGAGCAATTTTTTTACATTCATTGCAGAGAATCCAATTTGAATAATTTTTTTCCAAAAAAAAGCGCAAGCGCTAAGGGAATAGTGCAGACAGTCCAAAAGGGGGGAAAGACGTGGTTTTCTCCTAGAATCACCGCAGCTTCCATCATCGCGAGCAAAATGATGTAGCCAAAAATTCCCAAGGCAAACAGAAAAAAAAGAGGGATGCTGCGGGAGAAACGGGTGGCGTAAGGGACAACCCCCAAGACAACAAGAAGGGAAAACCACGGTATGACTGCTTTAAAGTAAAGGTGTGTGAGAATTGCACTTTTCTGCTTTTTCCACACGAATGGGCAGTTTTTTTGCCACTTGATCAGTGCGCTAATCGATTGCCCTTCTATGCTATTTTCCATTGCTATGCTCTCTTTTTGACTGAGACCACATCGCAGCTTGGTAAAAGGGTACTCCTTGTATGATGGCCCCTTTTCTAATACCCCTTCTCCTGAGCGAAAAAAGGTATCTACCTGATATCCACGCGGAGGGTCTTTTTGTAAAGAGAGGGTATCTATATGCCAGATGCGTTGGGCCGTTTGCAGCCAATATACATCAAAGAGCTCTTTTGCGTGCGTATGATACTTTTGATAAATCAAACAGGTGTCGTCTTCTAAGGGGAGCACGTGGACTTGGTTTCCCGTTTCTTTTTGCCGTTTGTTTGCGCGGGAGTGATCCGTTTCAAATCGCTCAATGAATGCGTAGGCAGAGGGAAGTAAATATTCGGAGTTAAGATAATTTACCATCACAAAAAGCCCTGCAACCATCAAGAAAGGGCAAACTAAGCGAAGCAGAGAAATTCCCCCCACACGCAAGGCGAAAAGTTCATTTTTTTGTTTGAATGAGCAGAGAAGAGTCAAAGTCGTTAAGAGTGCAATCAAAGGGAGAAATAAACTGGACCTCTTGCTAAAAATGGCTGCGTAATAGATGCAAATCTTTTTAAGCGGCACTTTTTGCGTGTTGAGCATATCTTGCAGACGAGCCGAATAATCGACAAATAGGTACAAAGAGCAAAAAGAAATGAGCAAGAAAAAAACCGTTTTGATGATCTGTTTAAAGAAGTATCGCTTCCATATTTGACTGCGAATTATTCAATCCCCCTTACCATTTTTCTTTGATACCAAAGGGATAAAAAAATAATCAAGACAAGAGGGACGGTATAACAGATACCAAATTGCACTGGATATAGGCGAAGAGTTCTTGCGAAAGTAGAGCAGATAAAAGTGAGCGCGGCTAATGCAGGCGCTAACACTAGACCGCGCTTTCGATCCCTTTTTCCCACCTCTGCTCCCAAAGAGATGCCCATGAAGGTAAATGCGTAGGTATTGAGGAAAAAAAAGAAACGGCGCATCAGTTCACAGTATATTTTGCTTGTTTCCTTTGGATTGAGCGGGCTAGAAAGTGCCTTTGCAAGCTTTTTTGTGGGCAGATAGGTATAGCTAAAGTGAAAGGGGACGGTTTGCATGATTTCAGATAAAGTTTGCGCCGAAGTGACCGCATATTTTTGATTATCAATGATAAGATTGTCACGCGTCCCCGATTTACTGGGGGCTACATAAGAAATGATCGCCACGTTTTCTCCGATGAATTGCTCTTTTTTTCTATACAGCTTCTCAGCGCTGAGTAGATGTAAACGGTTGTTTTTTTGATTGTGCATAACCAAGATGACCTCTTCTGCGGCTTGGCTCCGATCCATTTTGTCCATATTGATATACGCGTTTTGTATTCTAAAGGGATGACTTTTTTTGAAAAGGGCGAGTGGATTGAGCGTCATCATCTGATTGAGCAGTTTTTGAGACTGCAGGCGGGCGCGGGGGGTCACTTCAGAAACAATTGCCAAGTTGATGCAAGACAAGATGAGGGCGATCATGAGCAAGGGGAAATAAAAGATGGTCAAACTGACTCCAGCGCAGCGAAAAGAGGTAAGTTCGTGGCGATGACTCAAACGGCGCACTAAAAAGAGGGAAGAGATCAGTCCCGATAGGGGAATTGCGATGGGCAGAAAATAGGGAATTTGACAGATCGTAAAAAGACATACGGTGAAGGGGGGAGAACCAAATGAGATTAAACGGGCGATCTCTCTCAAACAGGTAAGCAGTAAAACCGCGATAAACCCAGCCGTAGCAAGAAAAAAAGTTCGCAAATAACTAAATATTAGGTAGCGCCATAAGATGGGCATAGAGCTTACTTGACATATTGTGAAAGCAAAGTTAGTATATATGTTTGTTTTTTTTTGCTCAAAATTTCGGATGAATCGATCGATAAAAAATGTTAGAGATTTTTTAGCCTCAAAACTCACCTCTAATCGCGCACTTTTACTCGCTCTGTCGGGGGGAGGGGATTCTCTCGCACTGTTTCATATTTTGATCAGGTGTCGACATTTTTTTGATTTTACATTGCACGTTGCCCATGTCGATCACGCTTGGCGTGCGGAAAGCTTTGCACAGGCGCAAACGCTCGAGCTTTTTGTCCGTTCTTTTTCCATCCCATTTTATTGTCGACGTCTCAATCCTATGAGTGGCAGTAATTTAGAAGAGCGGTGTCGAGAGGAGCGATATGCATTTTTTAGTGAGCTGCAAGATAAATGGGATTTTCAGGCCGTTCTTCTCGGCCACCATGCGGATGATCAAGGGGAAACGGTCCTCAAACGGCTGTGCGAAGGGGCTCGCATTGGGGCGCTCGGTGGTTTGCGCAGAGAAACTACAAGGGAAAACCTAACCCTGTGGCGCCCCTTGCTATCTTCTCGAAAAGAGGAGCTTACCGCTTTTTTACAATCAGAGCAGATTACTCCTATAGACGATTGGACAAATCGAAACACGTACTATTTGAGATCCCGCATCCGTTTGCAAATATTTCCGCAGCTTGAAAAACAGTTTGGAAAGAATATGGGACGGAACTTTTACCGCTTTGCCCTCCTTTTTCAAGAGATCAGAGATTACCTCGAAGAAAAAAATAAGCAGATCGAAAAGAGGGCGGTTCGAGGCCTTTTTGGGACTTATTTAGAACGCCCAGCCGAAATACCGCGCCTGGAGATGCGCTATTTTTTAGAAGAAACCGCGAGGAGGCATGGGGCCCATCTGTCCCATGATAGCTGCAATACCCTTTTAGATTTGATTGCAAATCATGTATGCAGCGCAGCCATTCACACTGATCGCATAATCTATATTTTGAATAAAAATATTCTCTTTCTTATTAAAATGCCCCTTGTTTCCTTTAATTTGAGGGATTGGAGGTTAGCCAAGGGCCTTTCGACATGGAGAGAGTTTTGGAACGGAGAGTTCTCGATGCCCAAGGGTGCAAAGCCGCTTTTGATCGACGCATTAAGCCCCATTTTACGCAAAAAGATGAAACTGTGGTATACCCAGAACAACGTTCCCCCCTTTTTTCACGATAAAGCTCCGATTTTTTGTATTCGGAAAGAGATTGTGGGAGAATGCTTGACGGGGAGGCTATTAAATAATTTATATTTAAAACCTGAAAAAAATAGTGGTATTAATTCAGAAATCTTCTAATATTATTCAAACATGTCAACTCCCTGCGTGCAGGGGATTTAAGGTTTTATTCATACTTTTCGGTTGCTTAGGAAACTTCATGCGAGTAATACAAAAGGATAAGGGGTCTGAACGGGCAAAAAGAGATTTGAATTTTTATAAAAAGAAAATAAAGAGACGTATGGATAACCAAGAACCCAAGCAAAAAAAACGACTGCCGGGTGGACTTCTCTTGTTTATTTTGGCGGCAGTGCTCGCTATTTTGACGATTCAAAACCTTTCGGGAGAAAGGGGAGGCAGGGTCTCTTTTAGCCACCAGGTTGAGCACCTTGTGAATTTGGGTCTCTTACACGGAGATGAAAGCCGCAAAATAGCACAAAACGATAATCTCGTGACTTACCGGTAAATTCAAAGAGACGCTCTCCGATGAATCGAAGGCCCGTTTTCGTTATCTTGAATTGCTCAATCAAAATCATGAACTGCTCGAAGAGCGCTCTGATATTGCGAAAAATTTGGCAGTGCTCCAAGAAAATGTCAATCGAGCAGGTGCGCAGTTTTTAAGTTTGACCGGATTAAAGATTCCCGAGAAGGGGTTTTCTATCGTTGGCACCCCATTTGATACAAGTGCTCGGAAAAATGCCGTCGTGATCCTATCTATTCCCCCCTCTCGTGAGAAAAGCCTCCAAGACATAGAAAGCTCTTACAATCAGCTTGCGCAGGATCCCACGACAAGTGGTGTCAAAGAGCTTGGTCAAGACCTCCTCTTTTTGATTCAAGAGTTTCAGTCTCCGAAACTTGGGATTGGGAGTGAGGAAATAAAACAGAAACTAAAAAAAAAATCAGCAAAAGGTAAGCGAGGCCCTAGATAATCCCTCTTTGACCATGCGAGAAGCCCTTCCCATCTATCAATCTAGCATGCAAGAGCTGAAGGAAATCACATCTACCTTAAACACAGAGTCTAATTATGTCCGTTTGATGCAATTGCGCAGTGTGCGCAACTATCTAGTCACTTTGGAGCAATACAATCAAGTGGTAGAAAGACTCAATGAAAATAAGGCCAAGCTGAGCAAAGCGCGTCAAAGCGTAAGCGATGTTACCTGGTTTTTCAACAGCAAAGAGTTATCGACCAAAGCGCTGGAAAAGCAAAGCCCAGAAGCATTTAGCCTGTGGTTTGCCCAGGCGAAAAATGAATGGGAGGCATATCCCGTAAATCAAGGGCTGAAATTCAAAGCACCTGATCAGCCGCGTAATCTCGTTTTGGAAAAAACATTTAAAAGTCAAGAGCCCTCTCCTAACTACTTGAGCTATATCTTCTTGACCATCATGCCCGTATTGCTCCTTATCCTTCTCCTCTACTTCATTTTTTCCCGTCAAATAAAAGGGATGGGATCAAGTGCGATGAGCTTTGGCAAATCTCCCGCTAGGATGCTCAATAAGAGTACGCACAAGGTGACTTTTAAAGAGGTCGCTGGAATAGAGGAGGCCAAAGAAGAGCTCCATGAAATAGTAGATTTTCTCAAAGATCCCAATAAATTCACCGTACTCGGGGCCCGCATTCCCAAAGGGGTGCTTTTGATCGGTCCTCCTGGAACGGGCAAGACGTTGATTGCCAAAGCAGTGGCTGGTGAGGCGGATCGCCCCTTTTTCTCCATTTCGGGTTCTGACTTTGTCGAGATGTTTGTCGGTGTGGGTGCGAGCCGGATTCGGGACCTGTTTGAACAGGCCAAGAAAAACGCTTCTTGTATTGTTTTTATCGATGAAATTGATGCTGTTGGACGGCATAGGGGTGCCGGGATCGGGGGAGGGCATGACGAAAGAGAGCAGACACTCAACCAATTGCTCGTCGAAATGGATGGATTTGATACAAATGAAGGGGTGATTCTGATGGCGGCTACCAATCGTCCAGATGTCTTAGATAAAGCTCTTTTACGACCCGGACGGTTCGACCGGCAGGTGATCCTCGATTTACCCGATATCAAAGGGCGTTTTGAGATCTTGAAGGTGCACGCGCGCAAAATTAAACTCGATCATTCTGTAGAGCTAATGGATGTGGCTCGGGCGACCCAAGGGGCGTCTGGTGCCGACTTGATGAATATCTTGAACGAAGCGGCCCTGCTCGCTGCACGCAAAGGGCGCTCGGCGGTGACGCGTGAAGATACCTTAGAGGCGTGTGACAAAGTGCGCTATGGAAAAGAGCGAAGAAGCCTCGAGCTCGACCAAAAAGAAAAGCGGCACACAGCCTATCATGAATCGGGACATGCCATTGTTGGGCTGACCGTAGAGCATGGGGACCCCGTTGAGAAAGTGACCATCATTCCTCGCGGTTTCTCCCTCGGAGCTACCCATTTTGTTCCCGAAAAGAATAAGCTCAGTTATTGGAGAAAGGAGCTTATCGATCGTTTAGCAGTGCTCATGGGAGGACGGGTTGCCGAAGATATTTTTGTGGGGGATATCTCGAGTGGTGCTCAAGCAGATATTGCTCAAGCAACCAAGTTAGCGCGTAGCATGGTGTGTCAGTGGGGAATGAATGATGCGCTCGGTTCGGTTGCCTATGATGAAAATAGCGATGAGGGGCCCTATATGTTACCCGGTTCTAGCTCGAAGAGTTATTCAGATGAAACTGCTAAGCAGATCGACAATGAAGTGCGCAAGCTTCTAGATCAAGCCAATAATCACGCGCGCCAGATCATTGTTGACCACAGAAAAAAGGTGGAATTGATGACAGATATGCTCATGGAATTTGAAACTCTTGATAAAGAAGATGTTCATCTTATTATCGAAGGAAAATGGGATTTTGAAAAAAAGCGCAAGAAACTCAAGGAAATAGAAAAAATGCACCAGCAAAACCCTTCTCCACCGAGCGCGCAACCTGAAAAAACAGCCGGGGAGGGGGATATCGACCCCGCTCCTCAAAGAGTATGACTTACCTTTTTCGCTCCCTACGGAGTATTTATTTTTCCAAATCGCTTTTCTAATATAGTGAGCACCCTTCGCATCAATTTGCCGCTACAACGCTCTTTATCCTGGGTTTCGACCTGAAGTCTGGGCAGCGAACTCTCAGCGCATCCTATTTTGTAGACGCTGAAAATTTTCGATTGTGAGGTTATAATTACATGTTGACTTCCCTTTTTTCTTGGCAAATCTTCCCTACTCACCTCTTGAATGTCCTCACTATTAAATCTTCTGATCCTATCACCACATGCAGCAGGTCTTAGTATCTCTTTTATGCTACTTGCCCTTTTAAGCGGCAGTTTGCCTGGGTTGAGCTCTCCGCTCGTCAATGTCTCATACGTGCAAAATCCTTGAAATGTTGCTTGCACC
>JAQFVP010000025.1 GCA_027942475.1 Simkania sp.
GTAATACAAATAATGAGGGGAATGCCTGTATCTTCAGCCTCCAAAATCGCGTCTGCTGCGAATGGTGGAGGAACAAAAATTATCGTCGCATCCGGATGCAATTGCTTGTTTGCTTCAAATACCGTATCAAAAATTGGGAGGCCGAGCACCTTCTGTCCCGACTTTCCAGGTGTGACCCCTCCGACAAATTTTGAACCGTACTCAATGCACTTTTCTGTGTGAAATCGGCCCGATTTTCCAGTAATTCCCTGTGTAATGATTCGGGTGTGTTCATCGACAAATATTGGCATCTTTTCTACCTCGCCTCAATAGATCTAATTGCTTTTTGCGCGGCATCAGCCATTCCCGTAGCGATGATCATTTTTAGATGAGATTGTTCTAGAATCTTTCGCCCTTGTTTTACGTTGGTTCCCTCTAGGCGTACAATCAATGGAACTCGAATCTCTAACTCTTTTGCAGCCGCGACAATGCCCTCTGCAATGGTTGCACAGTTCATAATGCCACCAAAAATATTCACCAAAATAGCTTTGACTCCGGGATCGGACAAAATGATTTTGCACCCTTCTGCGACTTTTTCCTTTGATGCTCCTCCACCCACATCCAAAAAATTGGCCGGTGCACCTCCGTAGTGATGAATAATGTCCATTGTTGCCATCGCTAGTCCTGCGCCGTTGACCATGCACCCGATGCTTCCTTCGAGTGAAACGTATGCCAAATCATGCTGCTTTGCCTTGACCTCACTTTTTGACATCTGCATTGGATCAAATAGGCTTTGGATCTTTTTTTGGCGAAATAGAGCATTGTCATCGATACTAAGCTTTGCATCAAGTGCCCAGATCTTTCCGTCTGCTGTTTCCGCAAGTGGGTTGATCTCAATAAGATCAGCATCTGTTTTGATAAAAGCGCGCGCTATGGCTTGGGCTATTTTTCCCCCTTCCTCCCGCTCCCATCTCATAAAGTTTGCCAAACGAACGAGTTGATACGGACGGATGGTCCCATTGATTTGAATCGGCAGTTGCAAAATGCGCTTTGGATCTCTTCTGGCGATCTCTTCAATTTCGATTCCCCCTTCAGGACAAGCAATCAAAAGGGGCAGTCCCCGTTTTCTATCAATCACCGCCCCTACATAGTATTCTTTTTGGCTATCTATGGGCTGCGTAATCAAAACCTGGTGCGACAACATTCCCCAAGGCCCTGTCTGCTCATTGACGATTTTCATCCCAATGAGCTTTTCACACGCTTTGAGAATCTCCTCTTTCGACTTTGCAAATTGTACTCCACCAGCTTTTCCCCGTCCGCCCGCATGCACTTGCACTTTGATCACTGCGCTTTGCAAATGCAAACGGTCGATTACTTGCTTTGCTTGATCAACTGTTGCGGCTATGCCAAACAAAGGTATGGGCACTCCATACTGTGCGAGAATCTCCTTTGCTTGATATTCATGTATATGCATGACAAAACCCAAATAAGAATATTTGCATCCCCCTTAGGTTGCAATGAAAACGCCCGTTTTCGACTTGTAAGCGGGAAAAATCCCACTATCCTTCTTATCCCTATATGTGATAATCTTTGATTATCTATCAATGAAAAATAAGTAAAAAAAAATGGTTTTTAACCTGATTAAATCACAGCTGGGCAAGCTGAAATCAGCTTTTTCCGCTACGGGGCTAATGCTTGGGAAAAAAATCTATGCCTTATTGGGTAAACCTCCCTGTGAGGAGACGATAGATCAACTCGAGCAAATTCTATACGAAGCAGATGTGGGAAGCAACTTGGTAACGCATCTCATCAAGCAAATTCGTTTTTTCTATCTGAAACATCCCAATTCAAATGGAAAAAAGTTTATGGAAGAAATTAAACGGCTAGCGCGAGATATTTTGAAACAGCCCCCATCTATCACGGGCAAAGACCCCACATCCGATCCGGTGCAAGTGATTTTACTCATCGGGGTGAACGGAAGTGGAAAAACCACTTCTTGTGCTAAGCTCGGTCACCTGTTTCAACGAGCAGAAAAAAAGGTTCTTTTCGCCGCTGCCGATACTTTTCGCGCTGCCGCCATCGAGCAGTTAGATATTTGGTCGGATCGTCTTGCAATCGATTGTATCCGGGGAACCCCAGGTGGAGATCCTTCCGCTGTTCTCTTCGATGCCCTCACTGCTGCAAAAGCCCGTAATACCGATCTGGTCATTGCTGATACAGCCGGTCGACTCGAATCGAAAACCCATCTTATGGAGGAGCTTTCCAAAATCACGCGGGTCACGAAAAAGTTGATTCCCGGAGCTCCCCACGAAATTTACCTGGTTTTAGATGCTACAACAGGCCAAAATGCAATCGCCCAGGTCGAAACGTTTCACCAATTTGCCCCACTGACCGGCCTTATTTTCACAAAACTAGATGGATCAGCAAAAGGGGGGGTGATCCTTTCAGTGTACCATCAACTGCGCATCCCTGTGCGTTACATTGGAGTTGGAGAAGGCTTAGAGGATTTCTTGCCCTTTGATGCAGATAGCTATGTTGATGCCCTTTTTGCGATATAAAACACTTTAAGCCAAATTCATGCAAGCAAATTGCTCAAAATCTTTCATACAAATAGATATCAAATCTTTGCCATTTGATTCCATTGGGCAAATTTGATTTAATGAGGCTATCATGCAAGCTTATGTTGAGCTCATCGAAAATACCATTGCCTACATCCAAACCCTTATTTTAGATAAGAAAAAAGGCAAAAGCCCTTCGCAAGACATTAACCCTCTAAATACTCAGCCCCAAAATGTCGAAGATGCTGCGAGCTCTTTCCTATCTCATGAAAGCTCTTCCGAGCAAATAGCAAATCCCCCTCTTGAAACGGAAAACAATTCCTTAGCTGAAAAAAAGGGTCTGCAGCAAACGGAAAATCAACTTTCTCCTTCCCAATGCGCAAGGCAAACAGCTACCAAAAC
The DNA here is from genome assembly GCA_027942475.1 of Simkania sp. Lineage (GTDB taxonomy): Bacteria > Chlamydiota > Chlamydiia > Chlamydiales > Simkaniaceae > JANQSR01. Next base: position 2,940 of record JAQFVP010000025.1, read on the forward strand.
GGACCCTTTTATTCAGCGAACTGCAGCACCCCTTTGCTCAAAATCTGTAAATAAGAAAAGAGCAGATACCTCTTTTAGTTTGATAAAAAGCAACATAGGTAATACTTTGCAGGCAATAGATCCTACTTTTCTTATCTATCCACATCCCCCTTCTGATGAGAAAGCAAAGCGAGTGAAAAATGGTTGGAACAAAAGGGCACTCGTTTCCGATGTATCGATCCTATTTGAAAAATCGCACTCTGATCCTTTTTTAAGCAACTTGGCCAAAGCAATCAGTTGCTTACTTGCCCCCTGTCATCTCGTCGAAATATCCCCGTTTGAAAAAGAAAAAACATGGGATCTTTTTTTACAAACACCCCATCTAAAGCTCGTCTTGTGCCCCAAAGAGCTACTGTTTCAATCTAAAGAGCTTCTTAAACAATACAGAGAAAATACAACACAAAAAACACTCTTTCTAAGAGATATTCCCCTTTTGCTTTTGGCAGACCCCTCCTCATACAAGAAAAATTCCCGCCTCAAACCTTTACTTTGGAACTCGATATGTCAAGCGCTCAGCTAGACCTTTATTATGTTGCTGTTCTTCTCGACAAAGGAATAGACAAGCCGCTTGACTACGCATGTGCAGAAATACTCACCGTGGGCACGCGGGTCTTAGTTCCGGTGCAAAATTCCCTTCGAAAAGGGACCGTGATTGCTTTAAAAGAAAAAAGCACCGTCCCAAATATCCGAAAAATTCGCTCCATTTTGACAAGACAGTCGATGATCGCTGAAGATCTCTTCGATTTGGCAAAGTGGGTCAGTCGTTACTATTGCACTCCACTTCGTAAAGTGCTCAATATGATATTGCCCCCTCCCGTTCGAAAAGACACGAAGGGAAAAGAGCAACTCTTTGTCAAACTCTCTGTGGCAGTAAAAACAGCAATTGAGCACTGTTGTTCTTTGCGCAAAAAATACCCAGCTCAAGCAAAAACCTTAGAGGCATTGCTCAAAATTCCAAAAGGAATTTTTTTAACCGATCTCATTGAGAAGGTAGGGTGCTCAAAAGCCCCTATTCAAACCCTTGCAAAAAAAGGGTGGATCTCAGTCAAAACCGTGCCCATCGATCAAAGTCCTCTGGAAAACTTTGAATTTTTTCCAACACGTCCCAAGATTCTCACCGATGAACAAAAACAAACACTTGCTGATGCTTTTAGAAAGATCGATAGCTGCACATTTCAAACTCATTTGATCCATGGTGTCACTGGCAGTGGAAAAACAGAAATCTATTTACAAGCAATCCAAAAGGTGCGAGCAAAAGACCGAGGAGTGATTTTCCTCGTTCCAGAAATTGCCTTAACCCCTCAAACGATCGAAAGGCTTAAATCCCGCTTTACCGAAAAACTCGGTATTTTACATCACCGTCTCAGCGAGGGAAAACGGCGGGATATATGGCATGCCATTTTTCGAGGTGACATCTCAATTGTAGTCGGAGCCCGTTCGGCAATTTTTTCTCCGGTCAAAAAGCTCGGTCTGATCATCATTGATGAAGAACATGAGAGTTCTTATAAACAAACAGAAGAACAACCCTGTTATCATAGTCGCGACGTCGCGATCATGCGGGCAAAGCTTGTAAAAGCAACTGTTATTCTCGGCAGTGCTACCCCCTCTATTGAGACATATGAAAATAGCAAAAAGGGAAAGTATCAACTCAGCACGCTGACCAAGAGGGCGACAAATGCCCCCCTCCCCCCTGTTTCCCTGATTGACATGAAAAAAGAATACGCTCGCTTTGGAGGTTTTACTCTATTTTCCGAGCCCCTTTTGCATGCTTTGAAAAAGCGATTTGCAAAAGGGGAGCAATCCCTTCTATTTTTAAATCGTCGTGGATACCATACTTTCTGGCTCTGCACGCAGTGTCAAAAAAGCCTTACATGCCCCCATTGCGCCATTAGTTTAACCTCGCACGAAAATAATCGATTGCTCGTTTGCCATTTATGTGGTTTTAAGATCATCCCCGTCCCCACAAAGTGTCCCTATTGCCGGGCACAGTCCGCTTTGTGTTATAAAGGGTTTGGTACCGAGCGGGTTGAAAGGGCTCTACGCGCCATTTTTCCCAAAATGCGCACGCTTAGGATCGATGGTGATACTACACGTCATCAGGGAAGCCACGAGCTACTTTTGAATTCTTTTCGCTCGGGCAAAGCTGATGTTCTCATTGGAACGCAGATGATTGCAAAGGGACTGCATTTCCCAGCTGTGACATTTGTCGGAGTGTTAGATTCGGACGGGGCGCTTAACTTTCCCGATTTTCGAGCCAGTGAATGGGTCTTCCAAAGGTTGGTTCAGGTTGCCGGACGCGCGGGGCGTGGAAATTTGAAGGGAGAGGTAATGATTCAAACCCGTTTGCATGATCATCCCGTGCTTAAGCTTGCAGCAGAAAAAGACTACCCCACCTTTTTCGAGCAAGAAATCAAATCGCGCAAAGCGCTCGGCTACCCCCCTTATGCACGCCTTGCAAAAATCACATTTATTGGTTCGCAAGAAAAGGAAGTGATCTGTTTGGCTCAAGAGATGCGCAATAAGTTGATTGCTACGCTTCCCCCCTCCTACTCTGTTTTCCCCATCATCCCCTCCGGCTATGCCAAAATCAAGGATATGTTTCGATTTAGGCTATTGCTTAAAGGGCCAAAAAGCCAACTCTTCGCACACGCGATTCAAAAAAGTATCGTTTGTGGCAAACAGGGTATCCGCATTTTAGTGGATATCGATCCTTTATCCACCTTTTCGTGAGAAATTGAGCTAATCTTCGCTCCGCATCAGGGGAAAATAAATCACATCTCTAATTGAAAAGGCGCTTGTAAAAAGCATCACAAGACGGTCAATACCGATGCCGAGCCCAGCTGTTGGAGGCATCCCTTGGCAAATAGCTTCCACAAATTCTTCATCCATGGGGTGCGCTTCCTCATCCCCTTTCTCCCTTTTGAGATGCTGCTTTTCAAGAATTTTCCTTTGCAAATCGGGATCATTTAACTCTGAATACGCATTGCAAAATTCGAAGCCCAGAATAAAAGTTTCAAACCGTTCGACAAATTGCTCTTGGCGCAGCTTCTGATCTCTATGCAGCTTGGCAAGGGGAGAGATCGCAAGGGGATAGTCAATAATATGTTGGGGCTCGATCAAATGCTCTTCTACAAATACATCAAAAAGGCGAGCGATGAGCTCCCCCCTCGAAGCTGTGTCTAAGTCCCTATCATCCCCTTGCCCTTTGAGCCTTAATCTCATTTCCGATTCCGACATATCGTCTGGACTACAATCTGCGTATTTCTCAATCGATTCTTTCATAGAAAGCCGCTTCCAGGGGGTCTTTAAATCAATTTGATGTTCATTCCCCGCCTTATCCCGACGCATTCCAATACATGTCGAACCATACAACTCTTTCGCAATGCGAGCAAATAAATTTTCGCTAAATGTCATCATATCATGATAATCCCAGTAAGCGGCGTAGGCTTCTAGCATGGTAAATTCGGGGTTATGCGTTCTGTCGATCCCCTCGTTGCGGTACACCTTACCGATTTCAAATACCCGAGAAAATCCACCTACAATCAGTTTTTTCAGTGCGATTTCGAGTGCGATCCGCAAATACATCGTTTGGTTTAATGCATTGAGTTTGGAGGTAAAAGGGCGGGCTTCCGCCCCTCCAAATATGTTTTGCAAAACAGGAGTTTCCACTTCCATAAACTCCCAATCTTGAAAATAGGTCCGAATGCTAGACAAAATTTTGCTGCGCATCTTAAACCGGTCCATTACATCCCTATTCATAATCAGATCGAGCCACCGCTTGCGATAACATATTCCTTTGTCAGTCAGTCCACTGTGTTTATCAGGAAGGGGTAGCAAAGCTTTGGTCAAAAGCTGAACTTTGTGGGCAAACACCGTCATTTCTTTTTTTTGCGTCCAAAATAAATACCCTTCGACCCCAATGATGTCTCCGAGATCGATCTTTTTTTCAATAAATTTAAGAGGAGCAAGCGCCCCTTTTTTAAGCCCTTCAACTTGGGTGTGGTCTTTGTTAAACATGATTTGGATACGACCAGATCCATCTTGAAGATGTGCAAAGGCGTTTTTGCCCATAGCTCGAAATAACATAATTCTCCCTGCAACGCGCACCTTCTCCCCGCGCTTCGCTAGCGCATCCTCAAAGTTTTCAGTCACCCGTTTATCAAAACTTTCTTTGATAGAGTTCGCTAAGTGGGTTGGCTTATATTTGGCGGGATAAGGGTTGATCCCCATCTCCTGAATATCTTGTAGCTTTTTTGTGCGGGTTACAAAAGATTCATGCTCATGGTATTCCGGCTTGGGAATTTCAGTTGGAATAATCCGGTTTGATACAAGAGCTTCGGGGGATAGGTGAGAAAACTGAGAGTCGAGGAGGTAAAGCTCACTTACCCCCCCACAATAAGTTGCAATCAATTCCCCAAGCTCCTCCAAGGCCTGCGCTACTTCGGATAAGAAGGCGCTTTCTAATCCTTCAACGACGCAAAGCATATTTTTTGTCAGATTCGTCACCTTGGTTTGCTCGCTTTGGCGCCAATTCCAAACCTCGTGCAAAACGGCAACATCATCTCGATACATGACCTCCCCTTCTTTTTTCGTATTGGCTAAGAAGGGCTCATTTTCCCGAGCCACAGCCAAACGAATGTCCCCCTCTACTTTGCCCAGATCATATCCATGAATGGAAAGGAGGTGTTTGACCGAAACGAGATTGCAGAGGTTACAAGCGGTATTGATATCGGGAAGCTGTTTGCCTTGAATGAGGAGGCGGAGCCAGGATTCTACTCGAGGGCGATGAGAAGAGGGCTTATAACCAAGCAATTGGTAGGCCGCACGCCAATTGGAAATTTTGGAAATTTGATTGAGATCGCCGATTTGATATTTGGTTTGAATTGCCTTTATCTCTTTTGCGATTACTACATCAATTCCTAGGTGGTTTGTTTGATTGTCAATGCCTTTGACGAGCAAAACTCCTACCTTGAGGTGGGGGAACTGTTTGAATACAGCCGGTTGGATATAGAAATTCATGAAAAAAATTCGACTTTTTTGCAAGAGCCTATTTTATACTAATATACAGATTCTTGACTTGTTTTTTTTATAAGGTTTTTTCTTGTAAAATACTTTTTGAAAATCACCCTCGGGCTAGATGGTTTGGGTGTCAATCCCTAGAAGCCTTTGCCTTTAGGCAGGGGAGTAGTCACGTAACAAGCTAGGAAATCGCTCATCAATTCATACCGGATGTGATGGCGATAGTAAACACAATATCTTCGATAGAGGCTCCTCTAGACAGGTCATTGACCGGTTTCTTGAGTCCTTGCAAGACGGGACCAATCGACAGTGCGTGCGCACTTCTTTGCACTGCCTTGTAGGTCGTATTGGCTGTATTAAGATCGGGAAAAATGTATACGGTTGCTCTCCCAGCAACACAACTGTTTGGGGCTTTTTTCTCGGCCACTTCGCGGCTAAAAGCTGCATCGTATTGCAGGGGACCATCGATGAGTAAATGTGGAGCTGCCTTTTTGACGATCTGGGTTGCTCTTTTTACCTTTTCAACAGCTGCGCCAGATCCAGATCCTCCCGTACTATAGCTGATCATAGCAATGCGCGCCGAAATACCGAATTGCTCTGCTGATGCAGCACTTTGCACAGCAATATCTGCGAGCTCCTCTGCTGTTGGGTCTTGGTTCACAGCGCAGTCCCCATATACGATGACCTGAGTGGGCAAACACATAAAAAAAATGGAAGAGACGAGCAGTGCATTTGGTTTGGTCTTAATCAACTTTAGTGCGGGCAAGACCGTCTGCGCCGTTGTATGATCTACTCCTGCTACCAAACCATCAGCCTTTCCCATTGCGAGGATCATGGTTCCTAGTGTAATGTCATCATGTAAAGATTCACGCGCTTGTTTCTCATCAATCCCTTTGTGCTTTCGAAGAGCCATCAGAGGCTGTACATAATTTTCTCGCACTTCGTCGGCATCTATTATTTCTAAACCGTTTCCCACGGGGACGTGATACTCATTTGCCAAATAAGAGATTTTTTCCCGGTTGCCGAGCAAAACAATTTGAGCAATTTTTCGATTTGCGCAAATTCTCGCAGCATTTAAGATGCGGGGCTCCTCCCCCTCAGGTAAAATAATTTTGCGAAATGCTTTTTTTGCTTTTTCGATCAGTTGAAACCGAAATGCCGGAGGAGAGAGATCATGCTTGGGATAGGTCTTGCTTAATTTTTGAATCCATTTTGTATCGATAAAATGTGCTATGAACTCTTTGACCATCTCTTTTCGTTCCTCGTCATCTTCGGGAATTTCCATACTCAAGTCTTGCAAGCAAACAGCCGTGCGCAGACTGTCTGTTTGCACAGATAAAATGGGAAGGCCGCATTTGATGGCTGGTTCGCATAGCCGTTTTGTATTCGGTCCGGGCATATGCCCCCCCGTGAGCAATAGCGCGGCAATATGGGTTCCGCTTAAGCAAGCAAGACATGTCGCTAAAATGACATCTGATCGATCCCCTGATGTGAGCAACATGGTGTCTGCTTTGAGAATCCCCGCTATATTTTCTATTGTGGCTGCGGCAATAGCAAAGTGCATGACTCTATTTTTTTCAATTTTTCCCGCATGTACAATGCGCGCTCCCAGATGTTTTTGAATGTCTTTGACCCGCAAAGCCATCAGATGACGCTCCCACGGAAAACACCCCAAAAGTTTGAAATGTTTTTCCCTAAAAACAGTGCACTTTGCGAGCGCCCTTTGCGTCTCTTCAATTTTTTCCCCTGCATCGAAAAAATCGATCCGTACATTTCCATGTTGGTCGACAGGGGCCCCTACTTTGTTGAACATACACCCGAGTATTCGTCCCCCTTTTATCCCGCCGTACGGGTGCGCTGTTATCTCAATTTGTTCGCTGATCACCTGTGAAGAACAGTGCCCCGGATTCATGACAAAAATCACTTGTGCGTCGAGTGCTTGAGCAATATCGAAATTGAGTTGAGCTGCGTAGCCGCGCAATTGGTGAGAAATCACCCCTCGAACTACCACGACATCTACCTCTTTCACTTTTTGTTTAAACGAAGCTAAGAGAAATTCTATAAATTGATCCCCTTGATTTTGGCTGAGCAAAGTTTCTACAAACTCGATGGGAAAGGGCTTTTTTAAATCATAAAGAGCTTGTTGTAATAACTCTGTATCCAGACCATCTGATTTGTGTGTTACGGGATCGAAAAAAATTGACTTAAGCCCTTGACTTTCAAATGCACGAACCACTCCTAGCGAGACTGTAGATAGTCCGACATCCATCCCGATGGGTATCATGAGCAAGACATGCATCATGCCCCCTCAACGAGCGCAAAAGCATCTTGGGCAATCATCCATTCTTCATGTGTGGAAAAAGCAAACACAACGGGTGCTTTGCCTCGTGGGGAAATGCGTGTCACACCGCTTTGATTGAGCCGCTCTTCGATCATAAATCCCATTGGGTCGAGCCACTCAATCACCCGACTGCGGATAAAAGGTGCGTTTTTTCCGATCCCTCCGGTAAAGACAAGCGCATCGGGAAGCCCGAGGGGAACCAAATAGGATGCAATGCATTTTGCTAATCTATAGCAAAATATCTCAATGGCCAAAGCAGCCATTTGATTCCCCTCGTTTGCTGCTTTTTTGACGAGCCTTATATCCTCGCTGATTTTAGATACGCCGAGTAAACCACTTGCATTATTGAGTATTGCGAGCACATCGCTCGTTTTTGCTTTGAGTTTTTTAGCTAAAAATTCTACCACTGTCGGATCAATATCACCGCTGCGCTTGCCCATCATTAACCCTTCTAGAGGGGTAAAACCCATACTCGTGTCCACACTTTGCCCCTTTGCAATTGCACACACGCTACAACCACCTCCCAAATGGGCGCTGATTATCGAGACCTTAGCCTCCTTTTTACCAAGAGCTTTTCCAACAACGTGTGTCATATACCGATGGCTAATTCCGTGAAATCCATAGCGACGTATCTGATAATCTTCATAATACATATAAGGGATTGCATAAAGATGAGCATATTTTGGCATGGTTTGATGAAAGGCGGTATCAAACACAGCTATTTGGGGAAGATGGGGATACAGAGTGCGCATCACTAAAATCCCCAATAAATTGATGGGGTTATGAAGGGGGGCTAAATGGCTTTGCTTTTCAATTTGACCTATGACCTTATCATCTATAATCACCGATTTAACGAGCTCTTTTCCACCATGTACAACCCGATGTCCGACGGCAATCAGTGTCTTGTTGAGCAAAGAGTGTTTGTTAAAGGCATTGACTATCTCTTTGATCACCTCTTGATAATCCACATTCAAGAGGCTCTTTTCCCCTTTTTCACCCTTCCATTTCCAGCGCAATACGCACCTTTTCGTCTGCACATGTTCCGCTATCCCACTGAAGAGAGCCTCCTTTGACTGAAAGCCAATGACCTCAAATTTGATAGATGAACTACCGCAGTTAAGGACAAAAACAGATGACATAAATACCTCCTACCCATTTATAGTCAAATGGATGTGAGAGCTAAGCCCCGGCATGGTACGAACCCTTTTTTGAAAGATGTACTTAGTTAGCGATGACTTTCTTCCTTATGGTCTGTATAACAGCTTTAGGTATTTGTTACACTACAGTCTCCCTAAAGGGCGCACGAAATCTTTTTGTTTCTTTTTATGGTTTGATTTTTTTTAGACGTGGACCGTTTGAGCCGTCCTCAATTTTGTACCCTTTGGATTGGATATAATCCCGGTGTTTATCCGCTTCTATCCAATTTTTCTCAGCCCGCGCTTGTTGCCGTTTCTCAAGGGCGATTTGCAACTCTTCGGGAAACTCATGTTGCTTCTTTTGCACGGGAATGCAGCCGAGCACCTTGTTGAGACTTCTTAAAAATGCCAAGATCTCTTCGGCTCCAGCTACATTCACCGCCCTCTGGTCGATGTCTAAATTCACCTGGCGGATGAAATCAAAAAAAACGGCAAGGGCTTGTGAGATGTTGAGATCGTTTTTCAAGGCCTGTTGAAACTCTATGAAAGTCTTTTGGACACGGGAATGGTAAGAGCGCCCCTCTTTGATTTGCTGCAACCGATCGACAAAGTTTTTTATACGATCAAGCGCATGACGTGCGCCGTTTAGGCCATCGATTGTAAAATTGAGCTTGGTTCGGTAATGGGTACTGATCAATAGGTAACGGATTTCCAATCCACTGTACCCTTTATCTAGTAAATCGCGGAGTGTATAGAAATTATTCAAACTCTTGGACATTTTTTTTCCATCGACAATCAGATGATTAACATGAACCCAAAACCGGGCAAAGGGCTGGTCATGACACCCTTCGGACTGTGCGATTTCATTTTCGTGGTGGGGAAAAATATTATCTACTCCCCCCATGTGAATGTCGATTGTCTTGCCTAAAAGTGTTTTAGCCATTGCAGAGCATTCGATATGCCATCCTGGTCGCCCTTTCCCAAAAGGGCTTTCCCAAAAGATCGCACCATCTCGCGCAATATCATAGCTTTTCCACAGTGCAAAATCGGCCACACACTTTTTCTCGTATTCATCACTGATTATGCGGTTAGATCTTCCCGCTTCAAGGTCTTGCATAGGAAGGTGGGATAATCGGCCATAATTGGGAAAACGATCAATGTTAAAGTAGACACTCCCCTCCTTTGTTTGGTAGGCAATTTCCTTGTCTAAAAGCGTTTTAATCATATGAATCATCTGTGGAATATATTCGGTTGCAGCCGGATATTGATGTGCGGGCTGAATTCCGAGCGTTTTGAGATCCTCAAAAAAAGCTTTTTTGTAAAATTGCGTAAATTGATCGAGCGATGCGCCCTGCTCGCGCGCCCCTTTTATGGTTTTATCATCAATATCTGTCAAATTCATCACATGTTTGACAGTAAACCCAAAAAATTCCAGAGTGCGTCGAAAGAGATCTTCGAAAACATAAGCGCGAAAATTTCCAATATGCGCAAAATTATAGACTGTGGGTCCACAAGTATACAAAAGGAGTTGAGTTTGACCGGGAGCATAAGCAATCTCTTCTTTTTTCCCCGTTTTTGTGTTGTAAACTCTCAAATGCAAAGCTCCTCTTTGAGCATTTCTTTGATGCGACGAAAATGAACTTTTCCGGTCCCCGTCAAAGGAATCTGAGACACTTTTTTGACCTTTTGAATTTTTACAATCCGCCCAAAACCGGAGCGGCTTAAAATCTCATTCGTGTCTTGGGGTGAGATTGTAAATGTTGCCATGAGAATCAAAACAGGGCGCCCTCTCTTTGTTTCATCAGCGGTAACCACTAGTTGCGCTGTTTTATCCCTTTTTTCTATCCATCCTCTTTTTTCCGCCGCATGTTTGAGCTCTTCTTCTATTGCAAGCAAACTGACCATTTCACCCGCAATTTTTACAAATCGTTTCATCCTGCCCGCATATAAAAGAGCTCCATTTTCTGCAATCGATCCCAAATCCCCACTGCGGTACCACTTTTCCCCTTTGATTTCAATAAAAGGGCTCGGAGCATTTCCCATGTAACCTGAAAATAGGTTGGGCCCTTTGATGCAGATCTCTCCCATTTTATCAGAGGGCAATATTTGGCCTGTTTCGGGATCAATCAGACAAAGCTCCACTCCGGGAAGTGGCTTTCCGACTCCCGTTCGTGGGGCTCCCGGTCGGGAGAGAGTCACAATAGGGGCACATTCAGTGATGCCATACCCTTCAATCAATATGGAATTGTTTTCAAGCTGCCCTATTCGCTCAAACAGCTCATCGCTCGCCTTTTCTGCTCCTGTTACAAAAAGGCGCACCGATGCGAGCTGCTCTTTTTTTGCAACTTCAAGGAGGGTAAAGTAAAAATGAGGAATTCCACAAAGCATGGTAATACCGAGCAAAGCGCAGCTATGTGCAATGGTATGGCTATCGGTTGGATCGGGGGAAAAAAAGACTTTTAGACCTGTCATAAAGGGTAAAAGCCCTGTAACAGAAAAGCCAAACGCATGAAAGGGGGGTAACATTCCCAAAAGGGCATCACTATTTTTAAGCTGTGCCACAGAAAGGGCCGCTTTTTGGTTGGTGATGAGGTTGGTATGTGACAGGGGGACTGCTTTGGGATAGGCTTCGGTTCCGCTGGTAAAAAGAATTACAGCAGGACTATTTGGCTCAATTTTTTGTAGGGAAAAGCGGTTTATCACATGGGATGTTTTTTTATTTGCCCAATAAAAACCTACTAATTTATCCCAAAGAGAAATTGCATTTTTGTAATCTTCCAAACAAACGATTTTATCTTCAAGCGGCCCTAGCTCTAAGCCATCGATGCGTTCCAAAAAACGGTGAGAACTGAGCACCGTGCTTATATTGAGCAAATCGTTTGCAAAACTCAAACTCCTTTTGCCAGCTGTCCAATTTAAAACAACGGGAATTTTACCGGCCATAAGGATGGATAAGATGATTACATAAACCCCGATCGAGGCGGGCAGGAGCACACCGACATAAGTGTCGGGCATCCCTTCTAACTTGCGTGCAAGGGTCAAAACGGACATTTTTAATCGACGATAGGTCATAAATCCGCTCAATGCATCTCCACATGCAACCATGTTTTTCATTCGCTCACAACTGCGCAAAAAAACTTCCTGAAAAGTGGCCCCCGGGGGATACTCAAGGGGAGGACGGATGGGCTCGCGAGGCCAAGGGCACTTCCAATGCTCCTTTCCTACCCTCTTTTTACTTAGGTCTTCCATGGCTTTTTCGCACAGATCTCCCGCAGTCTGGGTCTTTTCCAAGTGGATGGAATCACACCCGTACCTCTTGTCGAGAAAAAGCTGCATACTCGCATAATCTAATGAGTCGAGGCCCAGATCTTCGATAAGATCGCTGTTGTAGTGAATCTTTTGCCTTGGATAACCGGAAAGGCGGGATAGCTCAGTAAATAGATCATTTTGAATCTCTTCTGGGATGGGGACAGTGGGTTTTTTTTCTGTCCTCTTTTCCCGTTGCACTATCGAGGGAACAGTGTGGGAAAACCGGCTGAGAGAAACTTGTGTACAAGACTCTTCCTCTTTTATATACCCATTTTTATCGATGTATTGATTAAACCACTTTTCTAGATAAGAGTTGGTTTCTGAGCGAGAACCACTCCTCGGAAAATCTGCGGGAGCTAGTGCAAACTCAACAGTTACTCTCCTCTTGGGGAGAAAAAAACCATTTTTTAAAAGCGCTTTGATTCCAAATCGAATCACCTTCCAAAAATCGGGAGAATGCCCCGAAATGGCGCGGGAAAAACTACTCCCCCAAAGACCGGTTGTCCGGATCAAAACAATATTGACATCGGGACAAAGCTGTAATAGGCGGTGCACAAATGAACTGCCCCCAATGACCTCCCGGCCAGAGCTTTTCAAGCGGCCCGCAGCGTAGACTAAAAAATTATCCTGCAGCTCGAGCCCCTTTTTTACCTCGTGCAGAGTTTTTTCTATTTGTCTTACTTTCCAACTGTTAATAGATGTGCCCAAAACAGGCATGGGCACTGCCCGGATCCATTTCATTAAAAACCGCACTCCTTTCAAAGAGTAAAAATTGGTCACTACGAGGGGACGCGGGCGAAACGCACTCATCAAAAGGGACATCACAATAGGGGGATCTATTTCGGCAGGGTGATTGGGGAGAAATAAGGTTCTTCCCCGTTTATGGTATTGAGCATCAAAAAGAGTGTGTAAGTTTTTTACCTCGATACGGTAACGCAAAGAGAGCACGGCTCGTAAAAGAAAAGAGCAAAAGTGCGGCAACAGGGATTTCATATCTTAAAGTGCTTTATTTCAAAAGAGATCATTTTAACAGTGTCTACCGATAACGTTCAATACCTGGGTAATGTGCGATCTCACCTGAGCAAGAGGCCTAGAGAATTTCTTCGGCTTTGTCAAATAAAGGAAAAAATCTGTAAAATTTTCTTATGCACTTGTAAGTCAATGGTTTTTTGGTGGAACTGCACTCGATTTTCTTTGATTCAAAGAGCTGATCAGTAAAAAATTTGTTTGACTTACAAGGCGCGATCTACTAAATAAATGTAGCGATTGCTTTTTTACAAATTACACAAAAAACCCAATAGGAGGTGCGCTGATGACAAATCCCATTAATGGACAGAGGATTTCTGGGGCAAACCAACCTCAGCCAATTTCTGAATCAGTGGAGATTGAAACGCAGGCAACGAGGATTGATGATTTTATCAGAGAAAATTATCCAGAAGTGCATCGAAGCGATACGATAAACACAATAGATGACGCTATGGATAGACTAAGGAAACGGGAGCTGAGCCCTGGAACAGAGGGTAGAGAAAACGAAAATATCATCACTCCGAACGACCCCCGGTTTTTTGGGTTATAAAAAATCCCGGTTTAGGGTCGATATGCGCTCAATACAATGGTAGAATTGTGGCCACCGAAACCAAACGAGTTGGAAATAGCAACGTCTACACCCTGTTTAGCAGCCTGCCCGGGGAGCGCATCTATCCCAGCGAGCTCTTCTTCCGGATCGTTTAGATTGATTGTCGGGTGCAGTTCACAGGTTTGAATCGCTTTGACTGTTGCGATCGCTTCAATACCAGCGGCTGCTCCCAAACAATGTCCCGTCATTGATTTGGTCGCATTCATTTTAATCTTTTTGCAGTGGTCACCAAGTGCTGCGCGGATAGCGCGGATTTCACATACATCCCCTATTGGAGTAGCCGTAGCATGTGCGCTGATATAATCAATGCGGCTTTTGTCGATTTGAGCATCATCGATCGCACTTTGAATGCAGGAAGCCACACCCAAACCATCGGCGCGGGGGTTAGTCATGTGATATGCATCTGTCGAAACCGCCCCACCTAAATATTCGGCTAAAATGGGAGCTCCCCGTTTTTTTGCATGTTCCAACTCTTCTAAAAGAAGCACACCGGACCCCTCTCCTATCACAAATCCATCACGTGATCGGTCAAAGGGGCGAGAAGCTCCTTCGATGTCTTCGTTCCGTTCGGAAAGAGCTTTGATAACGACAAATCCAGCAATTCCAATGGGGGTAATAGGTGCTTCTGTTCCTCCGCAAAGCATCATATCAGCATCGCCGCGCTGGATGTGATTTGCTGCGGCAATAATGCAGTAATTGGCTGTTGCACAGGCTGTTGAGATAGAGTAGTTAGGTCCCGTAAACCCCAAATCAATGGCCAAGAGCGCCCCACCCATGTTTGTAATGATATAGGGTACAAAAAAGGGGGTGATCCGGCGAAAGCCCTTCTCCAAGAGAGTCTTATTCCCCTCAAAAAAAACGTTCATCCCTCCCATACCAGAGCCAATGAGCACGCCACAGCGCGCTTTATTGAGCTGGGAAAGTTCTTCCTCTGTTCTTAAGTGAGAAAACTCGAGGGCTTTCTTGCCGGCAACCAAAGTGTAGCGGATGCAAGGATCCACTCGCCTCGCTTGTTTTTTATCGATATAATTGGAGGGATCAAAATCGCGCACCGAAGCCGCAAAGCGAGTTGGATACTCTTCACAAGGAAAGGTAGTAATAGGGCGTACACCACTTTCCCCTCGAAGCAAACAACGATAAAAATGATCGACATCGCTACCGAAACAGGAGACAAGCCCCATACCGGTGACAACTACACGTCTTTTTTTCACTCCTCTTACCTCATATTAAATGAAACGTGAGATTCGATATTCATGATTTTTCCTTGAGCCCACAGCCTTTCTAGCTGATACTTCTGGCGCATTTTGGGAATAAAAAGATGGACTACAATCTCAAAAAAATCGAGCACGACCCAGTCCCCATGTTTTATTCCTTCTTGGTAGAAAAGAAGGTGATTGTTTTTCTTCATCAGCTCTTGCAGCGCATGAGCCATTGCAATTACATGTTTTTCAACATTTCCATCTGCAATCAAGAGATAATCTGTCACAACTGGACTTGTTTTGATGTCGAGCACAATCACATTTTTAGCCTTTTTCTCATAGAGTGTCTGGACGAGCTCTTGAATTAACGCAAAAGGGGCTAAATCCATTAAACTTGCAGTGGACTCCTTAATACCTATTTTGAATAAATAAATATAAACCTTTTCGATAAAAATAGTCTAGAACTTTTAAAAAAAGCAAATGAACAAAAAAATGATTGTATCTGAATCCCTCCTAATTTGCGTAATTCTCATTATCGTCGATAAGAATTTCTGCGTTGTAATGAGCGTCCCTTGATATTTACTCAGCTATAATTTTTTGAAACAACGTAAAGATTTCTTTGAACACTCCCGATTGTGCTCGCTTGCTCGGAGGAAAAATGTCGTATAAAACAGACCTAAAGAGCTAACAATCTTCTTTGTTCATGCTGGATCGTCCGTAAAAATAGCTGAATAGTCCCGAGCTTGCCCAGATATCCTCTCGCTTTAATTTCTTTAAGCAGTTGCTTGGCAGATACCCCTTTGGGGTAAGCTTTTTCTACTCTTTTTTTTAGGTAGTTTTTATGAGGTTCCAAGGATGCCCCTTTTGGCCGGTCCTGTTGTTTCCGAAGGGCAGGTAAAACCGCCCGCATTGTGCTAAAGGCTCCCTGATATCCTTTCGCTTTGATTTCTTTGAACAGTTGCTTTGAAGATAAATAGTTGGGCGCAGCCTCCTCTAACCTGTTTTTCAGATAATCTTTTGGTGCACCTTGTATCTTCCGAATGGCAGATAAAAATGTCCGCATTGTCTTACACGATCCTTGATACCCTCTTGCTTTTATTTCTTCAAATAGCTGCTTTGGAGGTACAGAGCCTGGCAGAGCCTGCTCAAATCTTTCATTCAGATAGTTTTTATGAAACTGTAAAAACGCCTCTTGTGGCTTATTTTTTTTCTTTCGTATCATCGACAAATACTGTTGCATCGTGCTAAACGATCCTAGGTAACCCTTCTCTTTGATTTCTTCAAACAGATGCTTTGCCGATACATCACCAGAATCGGTTTCTTCTATTCGCTTTTTTAGATAATTCCTGTAAGAATCCAAGGGTGTCTCCCTGATTAAGGATACTCCCCCTGTTATCTGTGCACAGCATTGCTGCATTGCCCTGATCCCCCCCAAGTACCCTCTCACTCTAATTTCTTCAAGCAATTGCTTTGTCGATATATAGCCCCCCGTCTCTTCGATTCTCTTTTTTAAGTAGCTCCTGTACAAGCCTGTGGATCTCTTGGATCTCTCTAATAATTTTGTTTTATTTGCCTTGATCTTTGTTGATTTATCCTCTTTTGCGAGAGATTGGGGGTGATGAGTTGTATGTTTTTTCTGTAAAAGTTTGATAGCAGGAGACTCATGACAAGCTTTGTCAACTTGTGGATAGAAAGAAACCCCATGTGTGAAGACCTTCAAAGAAAGGGGTGAAAAAAAAGGAGAAGAAAAAAAATCTTCTTCCACATAATCGGGATGAAAAGCTTCTACAGGGGGTGTGATTTGTATCGATGACTCAAAAGAGGGCTTAAACATGGTTTGATCGACAACCTTTTAATAATTTCAAAAATGTACAAGAACAAATGCCCAACGCAGCAGGCAGTGAACCTTTTTCCTCTTACAGGCAAAGGCTATTTACAGACTGCTTTTAAAGCATCCAATCTGAACAGACTAAGCAAAAACTTTACGATTTTCCTTTGGAAAAATCAAGCCACCAGTTCGGACTCATTTGCCTAAAGACAGAGGCGAGACACATCATTTTTTCTATTTGGAAATCATCATCAAAAATACTTCTATCTCCTTATGTGTACCTCGATACCCCCTGGTACTCATTTCTTTGAAGAGCTGTTTTGCCGATACACGGTCTGGTGAAAGCTTTTCTACTGTTTGAATAAGATAGTCTTTGTGAAACTCTAAAAATGCCCCTTTTGACACCTCTTTCTTTTTGAAAGTTTCTGACAAGAATCGTCGGAGCGTTCTAAGCGACCCCTGATACCCTCTGGCTGTAATCTCTTCAAAAAGCTTTCTTGTTGACACATATTTGGGCCAAGTATCCTCTACTCTTTTAGTAAGATACTCTTTGTGAAAACATAAGGGGGCCTCACTCGGCATCTCTTCTTTTTTGCGAACTGTGGACAAAAATCTCCGAAGCGTGATGATCGATCCTCGATACCCCTTAGCTGTAATCTCTTCAAAAAGCTTTCTCGTCGACACATAGTTGGGCATAGTATCCTCTAATCTTTTAATAAGATAGTCTTTGTGAAAACACAAGAGAGTGTTTTTTGTTATCTTTGCTTTTTTGCGAACTGTGCACAAGAATTTCCGGAGCGTGCTAAGCGACCCCTGATACCCTCTGGCCGTAATCTCTTCAAAAAGCTTTTTTGTCGACACAAAGTCAGGCGCAGCATCCTCTACTCTTTTAGTAAGATATTTTTTGTGAAACTCTAAAAATGCCTTTTTTGACACCTCTTTTTTGTTGAGAGTTTCTGACAAGAATCGCTGCAGCGTTCTAAGCGACCCCTGATACCCTCTGGCTGTAATCTCTTCAAAAAGCTTTTTTGTCGACGCAAAGTCAGGCGCAGGATCCTTTAATCTTTTAATAAGATAGTCTTTGTGAAAAAACACACGGGTCTCGCTTGGCGTATTTTTTTTATCTCTTCCGGGAAAAAGATGCTTTTGCAATACATTGTTTTGCTGTTTGTCCCCCGAGAGATGCACATTAAAGCGTTTTCTGCTCATCTTTTGCACCCGACTTTGGCAAGAGACATCCAGGTTAGGGCTGATATCTACCGCAAGCTGAAAAGATGAGTGCGCTTTGGTTTGGTTGATGCTCATCTGAGGAAATGTGCACATAAAATTGTGTCCCTTATGCAAAGTTGCTATGAGTATAGATAGTTGAGCTTTTTCTTTCTTTTTTGGTTAACCTTTTTTGTAATAAGAGTGCCCGAATTGCCTTTCACTGCACTTGCTTTGCACAGCGTATTGAAATTTCAAAAGCGCTGCGATGCAAAAAATGCATAAGGGAGGGCACACACACAATTTTCTCTATTTGGAAATCATCATCAAAAATACCTCTATCTCTTTGTGTGTACCTCGATACCCCCTGGCAGTCATGTCCTCGAAGAGCTGTTTTGCCGATACGCAGTCGGGTGAAAGCTTTTCTACTTTTTGAATAAGATAGTCTTTGTGAGACTGCAAAAATGCCTCTTTCTTTTGTGGAATTTCTGATAAGAATCGCTGGGGCATGCTAAGCGATCCTTGATATCTTCCTACTTTTTGCATGAGATAGTCTTTATGCCGCTCCAAGGAGGTTTCGCTTTTCTTCCGATTTGTTGACAAAAATGCCTGCAATGTCCTAACCGATCCCCGATACCCTCTCGCTGTAATTTCTTCAAAAATCTGCTTTGTCGATAAATAGTCAGGGCAAGTCTCCTTTACTCTTTTAAGTATATAATTCTTGTGAAACTGCAAGAATTTCTCTGAGGACATGCTTTTGTGGATCTTTGCTTTGTAATCACACAAAGGATTCTTGCCTAACATCTCTTCTTTGTTGCGAACTGTGGACAAGAATTCCTGGAGCGATCTGAGCGATCCTCGATATCCCTGGTCCCTGATTTCTTTAAGAAGCTGCTTTGTCGGCACAAAGTTGGGCGCAGCATTCTCTATCCTTTTAATAAGATAGTCTTTGTGAAAATGCAAGGAGATCTTTCTTGTCATCTTTACCTTTTTGCGCAATGTGCACAAGAATCCTCGTAGCGTGCTAAACGATCCTCGATATCCCTTGGCTGTAATCTCATGAAATAGTTTTTTTGCAGATACACAACTAGGCTGAACTTCCTCCAAACGCTTTTTTATATAGCCCTTGTAATAGGAAAGAGATATCTCTTTTGGGAACTCGCACTCTTTGCGCACCCTACAGAGATATGTTTTCACGGTTTTAAATGAACCTTGATACCCCCTTGCTTTAATTTCTTCAAAAAATCGGTTTCCCATGCGGGATTTGGGCCAAGTCTCTTTGATTTTTTCTTAAGTTGCCCATCTGGCTGTAATTGGATCTTGGATTATATGGCTTAAGGAGCCTTTTGCGCTAGCCTGCCCATCCAGATCTTTTTTACACCACTTTCGATATTCCCCTCTAAACCCCATTACAATTTTCTCTATTTGGAAATCATCATCAAAAACACTTCCACCTCTTTACATGTACCTCGATATCCCCTGGAAGCAATTTCTTCGAACAGCTGCTTTGGAGATAAGTGGCTCGGCCAAGTTTCTTGCAGCGTTTTGGTAAGATAGTCTTTGTGAAACTGCAAAGACGCCTCTGGCAAAACGTTTCTATGCACTAACGGAGCTTCGTCTAGTTGCTTAGTGAGATCATTTTTATAAGGCTCTGAAGCGGACAAAATTCTCTTTAAGGATTCCTTATTTGGGCTTTCTTCTTGTTTGCGAAGCATCGATACGAACCC
>JAQFVP010000026.1 GCA_027942475.1 Simkania sp.
GACTCTAACTCTTCCAGCATGTCGATGACTTCATCATATGTAGTGGGCATTTCCCATGTTTTTTGGGTTTGAATGCCCGCAGCTGTATTCCAGTCATATTCCGTCCACATCGTTTGATCTTTTGCTACAAAGGATGCAGAGTAGACTGGATGAGCAAACAAAGAGGGCACATTTACTAAGAGAATGTAGTAGATGAGGTCTTTGATTTTTTTCACTTTTTCCTGAGATGTGATGCATGCAAATTGTTTATTTTATAATCAAAATGATTTTTTTCAAAAAAATATTTACTGAGCTTAAGAAAAAAGTATCCGCTTAGGGATTATAGTTGAGTGAAGGCGCATTTTTCTCTTCGGGGAGCCGAATAGGTGTTATAGGTATCATCAAAAAGGGGTGCCCTTCTCAAAGAAAAGGTCTAAGCCTTGTGAGATTTTCGTATGCAAAGATAGTGCGAGGGCTACTCTTCGGTAGATCTCGTCTTTAAGGATAGGATGAAGCATAGGTCCGGGCACCTTGTATTTTTTTCTTGCAAAAAATCGGGTTATTGAGTTAAATTTCCTCCAAAAGTCTTCCGAGGTTTTGACAATGTCACGTTACACAGGTCCTAAAAATCGCATCGCCAGACGCTTCGGTGTCAACATTTTCGGCCGCTTGAGAAATCCTCTGCTGCACAAACTCAGCCCTCCGGGTATGCACGGACTCAAGAGGAGAAAAAAATCAGATTATGGTATTCAGTTGGAGGAAAAGCAAAAACTCAAGGCCGTCTATGGGATGCTCACAGACAAACAGTTGCTGCGCTATTATCACGACGCAGTGCATAAAAAAGGGAACACTGCTCACCTTCTCCTGGAAAGGCTCGATTGCCGTTTGGACAATCTCGTCTACAAGCTCTCCTTTGCCTCAACCATTTTTCAGGCGCAACAGATCGTTTCCCACAGCCACGTACTCGTAAATGGGAAAAAAGTTGATATCCGCTCTTTTTACGTCAGACCAGGCATGTCGATATCGATCAAACCAAAGTCGAGAAACATGAAGATCATTCAAGAGGCCCTGTCTAACACAGCCCGCACTCTCCCCGATTATCTCACAAGGGATGAGAAAACCTTGACAGGGCAACTCCTCTCTAGCCCAGGAGTGGACCAGATTGTTCTTCCCTTACCCATTAACATTGCCCTCGTTTGCGAGTTTTTGGCGCATACACACTAAATCTACATGCCCAATCCAGATAGCCTATTGATCGGCGCGCATATGTCAATTAGTAAGGGGTTATATCACGCTCTCTTGCGCGGGCAAGAGATCGGTGCTACCACAATCCAGATTTTCACCGCTAATCAAAAAAGATGGTCTCATAACCCCATTTCTTCAGAGCAAGAGACGCAGTGGCACGAAACCCTCTCCCGTTTGAATATCCAAAAAATCATGAGTCATGACAGTTACCTCATCAATCTCGGATCCCCGAAACAAGAGACGCTCGATCGCAGTATCCAAGCCTTTAAAAAAGAGATTGAGCGCTGCATAAGGCTCAAAATCAGCTTTCTCAATTTTCATCCTGGAGCTGCCACTGGTGACACGGAAGAAAACTGCTTAAACCGAATCATTGACAGCCTTTTCAAAGTGCAACACCTGTTTGAACAAGGCCCAGATCTGATTTTATTGATTGAAACAACAGCCGGGCAAGGGACCTGCGTAGGGCACCGCTTTGAGCACCTCGCACACATCATTCAAGGGGTCAAAGGTATATTACCTGTTGGAGTCTGTTTAGATACCTGTCACGCTTTCGCTGCCGGTTATGATATTAGAAACCAAAGGGCCTGGGACCACACTCTTGCAGAATTTGACCGTATCATTGGTCTGAGTTATTTAAAAGCAATCCATGTCAACGATTCTAAGCATCCCATCGGGTCCCGAAAAGATAGGCATGCTTCCCTAGGGCAGGGGGAAATTGGATCAGAGGGGTTTCGCTCTATGATGCAACAAAAGCGGCTAGGCAATATTCCCAAATATCTGGAAACTCCCAACGGGGATACTATGTGGAAAGAGGAGATAGCTTGGCTCAGAGCATGCGCCAGGTAAAATCGGATCGTTTCGAAAAAGGAAAAAGCGCTTTTACGCTTCGACAGAAGCACCGTCTTCCAGAATTTCGAGGTTCACTCGCATATCATTGCGGCTGGCAACTGACATCAAGAGGGTGCGAATCGCATTAATTGTTTTTCCTTTTTTTCCGATGATCTTACCAATATCAGCTTTTTCAACTCTCAGCTCGATTACCAGGGTATGTGTACCACCAACTTCGTTGATCTTGACTTTGTCTGGGTGATCAACAAGATTTTTTACAATATACTCAACAAACTCTTTCATAGCTCGATCCTTGCACTTAAATTCAGAACGGAAATCACAGAAACTCTACTTAGTCCGACTTCGATCCCCCTATCATAAGAAATTCATGTATATAAATCTAGATAATTGCTAGATGGATGATAAGCTATCTGAAAAGAGCTCTTCCGATCGCTTTTTCATATCGGGAGGCAGGGGTGCTGAAAACCCCATCATTTCATTGTGAACGGGATGGATAAACCGAATATGGGCCGCATGGAGCTGCTGGCGCGTTACTTTGTATCTCGCATTGATTTTGGCAAAGCCATAGGTAGAATCACCCAAAACGGGGGTGTGGTTGTGCCTTAAATGCACCCGTATTTGATGTGTACGCCCGGTAAGCAACCGAGCGGAAATAAAAGAAAAATGTTGTTGCCTCTCCAAAGGGGTAATCATCGTTGTTGCCTCTCTTCCCTGCTCTGACACTGCCATTTTTTTGCGGCAAAAAGGGTCTCGACCAATGCAGGAGCGAATTACGCCGGCAGTGGGGTGCCCAACCGTGATGGCAAAATACTCTTTTTCCACCATACGCTCTTTGAATTGAACCATAAGCTTTTCATATGCTTTGGCCGACTTTGCTGCGAGAAGTACCCCAGATGTGTCTTTGTCGAGACGATGCACAACGCCAGGGCGATGTTTTTCTCCCGGCAAGAGGATATTTGAGCAGTGATTGAGAAGTGCGTGAACAAATGTGTTTTTAAGGTGGCCTGGAGAGGGGTGCACCACCATTCCCGCAGGCTTGTTAACGCAAATCAAATGCTCATCTTCAAATATTATATTGAGGGGAATCGATTCGGGAATTGGGTCGATCTCTTCCGCGTCAAGAAGCGCCACCTCAATGCGATCCCCCACTTTTGGGCAATACCCTTTTTTGGCCAAAGCACCATTGATAAAAACCGCTTTCATCCGAATTAAATAGTGGAAGTGCGCACGTGAATAGGAAGGAAGCTCTGAGACGAGCAATTTGTCTAACCGATCAGATTGTTTGGCCTGAAAAGTAAAGTGGCGCGTGAGATGTGATGGCATACCAGATATGGTAGCGCAAACAAAGAGTAGATCTCAAGAAGCAAAGCTATGGGCGTTTTTTTGTAAAAAGTTTTTAACCCTATTTCCCTTGCTTACTCTTCCCCTTCTTCTGCTTTTTTGAGCTTGCGCGCCGCTTTTTTCGCCCTTTCCATCTCCCTTTTGACCTGCGCGCTCAATTCATTGAAAAGGGTAGATAAAAATCTTTTGACAAATGTATCGAGTTGCTGATCTGTCATATGGGGGTACCAGTGCTTGGCCCAGCTTCGAACAGCCGTATTTCCCTTGACTCGATACGCACTATCCATACCCGTATTAATTTGCTCAAAAGGTTTTGTATGAGGTGCAAACCCTTTTGCGCTTGGATTTGGAGGGGAAACCCCATTACTTTCTGTCATTTATTTATCTCCCGCTTTTTGGGCACCCCTTTTTTGAAGAGACTGACCCTGCTTGGTATATTGTAAGCCAACCACCTTCTCTCTCAATGCCAACTCTAGCATCTCAGTGGGAAAAAATACGAGATTTTTTGATGCTTCGGTCAGTTTTCGAGTTTGGGGAGATAGGGTGCAATCATCCCCTTACGTGAATTCAAACGACCTGCATCATATTTGAGAATAGCAATCGAAAGGGGCTTTTCTTCCGAGGAAAGTTCTAGCAGAGAATGGCTCATTTTGAAAAAACTCTCGGTAAAAATTTGAGAAAACTCTTTGGCCCGCTCACCGATGAAATCCGCTTCCCAGTGCTCAATGGCTCTTGTCCAAGGGGACTCTTTAAGTGAAGTGAGAAACAGCTTGAGCTTTTCAATAGCGCCCTCTGTCTTGGGAATCCACACCCATAGCTCATCTTTATGCCAGTAAGAAATTTGCTTTCCTTTAAAAAGATCATCTCCACTCGTTACCGTCGAAACCATGTGCAAATGCAAAAGGAGTTCACGGTTGTTTTCATAGGCGCTCAGAGCGTTTTGATACCAGATATGACGAAGCTTTGAGGCATGCTGGTCAAACAGCGTGTAGTTGCGCGCAAAAATTTTTGTTTGACTCACCCGATTGCATTGATTGAGAGTCTTGACATCACTAAAGATATTTGACTTGAGCCCATCGACGCACTGATTCAAATTGTGCGCTACTCCCTTTTCTTTGTGCAAGTACACCTTACTATAAAGCGAATAAAAATCCTGATTTTGAAGGAGTCGCAAAGCCGCTTGCTGAGTAAATGCAGTGCCCTCTTTAATATCATCAAAATGAACAATTTCCACCTCTTTTTTCTCTACAAGAGATTTGAGGCGGTTGAGAAGTGATGCCATACACTCCACATCCAAGCGGGAGACTTTTGTGAGAAGATCGGTATCATCCAAAATAGCATACACAAAGTGGAGGTATTCGACGAATTCTCTCTGGGGGTCAATATAGTATTTAGGATCTGTATGAAACACCTCTTTTTTTTGCAAAAGCCTCTTGGTCAAACGGATATTCGCAGGATTTGCCCAGTCCCTTTTTACTTTTTTGAGTTGCTCATCCACTTGGAGCTCACTCATTCCACCCGTCCCATACCGGTCGTTGATCTCAAATGCCATGTCTGCAACGAGGGTATTGGAGGCTTGGGCATCGCTAATCAAAGCGCGAGGAGCAGCATTTGTCACAAGAGTGCTCTTATGGTGATCAATCACGCTAATCACCTCCAAATAAGAGGGGATGTTCATCTCTTCGCGGTTACAAAAATCACGTAAGGTGACCGTACCGAGCGGTTTTTTTTGCAAATCGGCTGCTTGAACGAGCCCAATGGGCACGAGGCCCCCTTTGACATCTGTCAGATTCACTGTCAAGTAGGTGTATCTCCCGATTTTTGCTTTGATTTCCTCCACATCGGTGCGATGGGTAAGATACTGAGGAACGAAGCCAAATACGTCTGTCTTGATTTTAAAAGCCACTTCCAAACGGTCCACAAAATGGCGCATATTTTGAAACGTTTCGGCAAGCATTTTTACAAATACTTCAAGTTGCGTAAAAATGTAGGGGCGATTTTCGATCAATTTGCCGCTTTCATCGAACATGTCCGATTCGATCAGCGCCTTTAACCAGGTGACAATTTGGGTAAAATTGATCACCCCTGTCTTTTCCATAGCAAGGGCAAAATCTTCAAAAGTAGCCTGGACTCCTTGCTTGACGCCGAGCACTTTGACAAGGTAATCATCCACAAATTGAAGCTGTCTGTGCGGCAATTCTTTTGCAGGTTCACACTGCCCTATCTGCACACCGAGCGTGTCTCCAATCATCCGGGCGACATGGCTAACGAGTAAATCGGTTTGGGCAAAACAGGAGATCAATTGAATGTGCAAGTTAGATTCAAGCCACATTAGACAGTTATTGAGTGACATAACAATCTGACGCACTCCTTCCACATCGATAGAGCGCCAGTCTCCGAGGTAATGCCCCTTTTTACTCACTACAATGAGTGCATTGCGCGTCCGCTCATGATCAAAATTCAGCGCCATATCTTGGGCTTGCTTGCGACTCATGTTTTTTTGAGACATGAGGTCCAAACTCGTAAGGGTGAGGGATAGACGGGTTTTGGCCACACAATTAAAAATCTCATCGCCAAAAAGTTTGTTGAAGAGCAAGGCCACCTCGACTTGACTATAGGGAGGTCCTCCTGGCACATTCCAAATATGGAGCCCATCTCCAACGCGCGCGGCAAAAGAGTCCATCCACCCCCAAAAAGAGGCTACGGTTGTGTCCAGATCGGGTGAGGTGTGGGCAGTGACAAAATGGGTTCCCCAATACCTCTTTCCCATCCCAATCGGGAAATAAATTTGGTATGCATCGCGAGGAACATGCTTGCCCGCAATTTTGGCGCGAATTGCGTAATTTTCCTGTGGAGAAAGGCCCGAAAACTGATTGAGCCAAAGCTCAAAATTGGAAAAAGTATACCCTTGTAAAATTTTTTCATGCCGAATTCGGGTAATGTAATCGATGACCGCACTGAGCAAGAAGTTGGATGCACTATGTTTTTTCACGAGCTCAAAGAGAGCCTGATTCACGGCATTATTTTTTTCCTGCACATTTAAAAGTCTAAAAGCTTGGTTATCAAAAGACTCAATGACACTTTCTAGATCAGAAAAAGTGGCCATCTGCAGTGCAAAATCTCCAAGAAGTACCATTAGATTCTACCCAAATACTTAAGCAAACGGACTGAGCAGGACTCGAACCTGCGACCGCCCGCTTAGAAGGCGGGTGCTCTATCCATCTGAGCTATCAATCCATAGTAAGATTTGAGATTTTATGCATCAGAAAAATGATTTTCAAGTATATTAGCTTGGGGCACAGTGAGCAGGAGATCAAATAGTGACTTTTAGACCGCAAAAAGTGGGAAATGTAACTCTGTCAAACGAGGCGACTCTCGTTTTGGTTTCAGGGCCTTGCGTCATCGAGAGCGAGGGGCATGCCATAGACACCGCTGGAAAGCTCAAAGAGATCTGCGATTATGCCGATATCCAGCTCATCTACAAATCGAGCTACGATAAAGGGAACCGCTCCTCCTTCACCTCTTACCGGGGTCCGGGTATGGACAAAGGGCTTGCCATTCTCCAAAAGGTCAAACAAACGCACTCTCTTCCGATTCTTTCCGACATCCACTGCCCCGAAGAGGCGAAAGAGGTGGCGACTGTGTGCGATGTGTTGCAAATCCCCGCCTTTTTATGCCGTCAAACCGACCTCCTTATTGCGGCGGGTCAAACGGGCGCGGTGGTTAATATCAAAAAAGGGCAATTTATGTCTCCTTGGGAGATGGGATGCGCCGCTGAGAAAATAGTTGCGACGGGCAATAAACAGATTCTTCTCACAGAACGGGGGACCACTTTTGGATACCACAATCTGGTCTGCGACATGCGCACAATTCCTATCATGCAAAAATTCGGATTTCCCGTCTGCTTTGACGCATCTCATGCAGTCCAACTCCCAGGGGGATTGAAAGGCCGATCGGGGGGAGAAAGGGAATTTATTCCAACGCTTGCCAAAGCGGCTCTTGCAGCGGGAGCGGACCTGCTTTACATCGAATCGCACGACTGCCCCGAGCGGGCAAAAAGTGACAAAGACTCAGTCATGTTACTCGAAGATCTGAGCTCTTTTTTGCCTATTGCCAAATCTGTGTATGAATGCATCCGTCTTGCGCCATGCTTACAAAAAAATCTCTCTTAACTCTTGCCCTTTTCTTTATGGTAATAGGGGGCTTTGTCGCATTGATCGTTTGGGAAATCTCTTCAAAGTCCCCAAGAGAGATCATACCCGAAAGGGTAAAAACGCAGTTGCCAAGACAAATCCGCACCGGCGTGCAAAAAGATCTTTGGATAGATGGAGGGCAGGTCCGTTTCCACCACAGAGTCACCAGTCCTCGCTCGATCTTGACAGCCGAGCCCAAAGGGAAAACCTTTGAGCTAATAGAAGAGATGCAAGGGATGACATGTTACTTTCAAAAACGGATTGAGACGGGAGAAAAGCCGCATCAAGAAGTGCAGTGGTTTCAGTCAAATCAGGGAAGATATCTGTACGCATCCCAGCGCTTTGATGCCAATCAAGTGTTGCTTGCATGCTTTAAACTCCCCGGGAAAACTTTGAAAACAGACCTCGATTTCAAAGATGCTTTTTTAAGAGGGGGTGCAAGGCGCTTCTCCATTTCTCTTAAAGAGCATCCCCCCCACTTTCACGCAGAAAATTTCAAAGCCTATGTTCGCGGTCACGCGGTGCAATGAGCGCACAAAGATCAGAACCCCGAGTAGGTATTTTCCATTTGCTATTTTGCTTGGTTCATCAAATAAGATTACCACATCAAAAAAGGGAGGAAAGTAATGTCTCTTAAAGTAGATCGCCTTACCAAAGCTTATGCAGGCAAAAAAGTGGTCGATGATCTCTCTTTTCAAGTACAAAAAGGGGAAGTAGTAGGCCTTCTTGGGCCAAACGGTGCGGGAAAAACAACCGCGTTTTACATGACAATGGGTCTGATCAGGCCAGATAGTGGCCAAGTCATTTTCGAAAAGGAAGATATTACCCATCTACCCATCCACAAAAGAGCTCGCAAAGGGATGGGCTATTTAGCTCAGGAACCTTCCATTTTTGCCCAGCTCAGCGTGGAACAAAACATCCTTTGCATTTTAGAAACGTTGCCCATTTCAAAAGCAGAGAAAAAAGATCGATTGGAAAAGCTACTTGAAGAACTTCATTTGGAAAAATTGGCGAAAAAACGGGCATTCACCCTATCTGGAGGGGAACGGAGGCGCTTGGAAATTACGCGCGCACTGGTGACTAGCCCCACTTTTTTGCTTTTGGATGAACCATTTGCAAATATCGATCCCATCACAATCAACGACTTGAAACGGATAATCCACCACCTCAAGAAGAAAAACATCAGCATCCTGATCACCGATCACAATGCCCGAGAAATGTCTTCGGTCGTCGATTGCAGCTATTTAATCCAAGAGGGAAAGGCGGTCATGAAAGGGACCATCTCAGAGCTCCTCAAGGATCAAAGAGCCAAAGCATCCTATTTCGGAAAAGATTTTACGCTGTAAGGCAAATCAGGGATTTGAGAGATAGGATTTGATACGCAGCATCCCCACTGGGATCAACCTCACTTCTACTTAGAGCAGAAGATGTCCAATGGAAAATGGGCTGATGTAACTTCAGAACATAAATTTTACTTTAAGGGAGAAATTATGAAATGGATGGCTCGTGCCCCCTTTTTTAAGCCTAGAAGATACGAAATTAAGCATGATCCGTTTGCTGGTTTTTATTTGTTTGTCTATAAAAAGGAGGAGAGAAAAGGCATTTTTCATAAGAGAAATTGGGGGCGGCCAGACTCGAACTGGCGGAGACCGGAGTCGATGGATTTACAGTCCATTGCAATTGCCACTATGCGACACCCCCCGATAAACAAAAAAAAATTTGCTGGAGAAAGGACTTGAACCCTCAACCGTCCGATTACAAGTCGGGTGCTCTACCAAATTGAGCTACTCCAGCAATTGAGTAGCAAATCTAACAAATCACTTGTTTTAAATTCAACTCTCACCACCTTTTGAAGGTCTCGATTTAGATTGCTTTCCCTTCCCAAAAGATTTGGAAACCCGACTTTTTAACGAAGCAAATAAACTCCGAGCACTTTCCTGCTCTGCTTGCTTTGTAACCAATCCAAAAACTTTATCTAGACCCCCGCGCGTTTTGGGATTTAGGTCTGAAAAAGTGCATTTTTGCATCACTGATTTTTGTGCACAACACTTTTTAAACTTTTTTCCTGAGCCACAAGGACAAAATTTATTTCGCCCCACTTTCATTTTTTACGATCCTCTATATCAACAATATTATATTGAGTAATTATAAGTGATTTTGGTATCATTATGCACTTTAACAAGTTAGTACCAACAATAATTTTTGAAGCATGTCTATTCCACAACCTCCCTGGACGTCGACAGGCAAGAAAATGGAAAGCAAGTGTCGCAAAGCGCTTTTTGACTTTTCCATGCTTGACCATACAGCGGGTTTAGCTATCGCCTTGAGCGGGGGAAAAGATAGCTTGTCCCTTCTTTTCATGCTAAAAGCCATTTTAGGAAGGGGATTTCCCGATCTGCCACTCACCGCACTACACGTATCAGGAGAGTTTTCTTGTGGCGCCTCTTTGGACAGTGGTTTTTTGCAAACCATTTGCAATGGATTGCGCGTTCCTCTGCTCATCAGTGAGCCTGAAAAAAGGGAAGAAAAAACGCTTGCTTGCTACAGTTGCTCGCGCGAACGGCGCAAGCTACTTTTTAATGCGGCAAAAAAAAAGAACATCTCAACTATTGCCTTTGGACACCATCAAGACGATAGCATTCAAACACTTCTTTTGAATCTTTTGCACAAAGGGGAGTTTGCGGCCATGCTCCCTAAAATCCTTATGCGAGACTACCAAGTCACAATCATTCGCCCCTTGATCTACATCCCCGAACAGGAGATCACCACATTTGCCAAACAATACGGCTTTGCGCGCGTTACCTGCCGATGCCCAGTGGGAAGCCGCTCAAAACGCTCTACAGTCAAGCAGCTACTCACGCAGATAGAAGAAGTGTTCCCACATGCAAGTTCCAACCTAGCACTGGCCTCCCATACATACGGCTCCAAAAAGGCGATGAAATTATGATTACCATTTCAGAGATTCTTCCCATTTCCATTTATTTAGCTATCTTGTTGACGATCGGAATTTGGTCTCACCGCCGTCGTCAAACATCAATCGACTTCATTATCGGGGGTCGATCATTAAATTTTTATGTCACAGCCCTGGCAGCACATGCGAGCGACATGAGCAGTTGGCTTTTCATGGGTTTTCCGGCGGCCATTTACTTGGGCGGGATTTTTAACGCTTGGTACGCGATTGGGCTTACCTTCTTTATGTTTCTCAACTGGGCATTGGTAGCGCCGCGACTGCGCAAACAAACGGAAAAGTACAACAGCTTAACCCTTTCTTCTTTTTTTGAAAGCCGTTTTCAAGATACATCGGGACTGATCAGAATCTTTACTGCTGCGATGTTTTTTATTTTCTACACGGTCTATATTTCTGCGGGACTTGTTGGGCTGGGCCTGTTATTGGAAACGCTTTTTAATATTCCTTATACAATCGGGACGATGGTGGGCATTTTGATGATCATCCCCTACCTTTGCCTCGGTGGATATAGAACGCTTGCTTGGCTAGATCTTTTCCAAGGTCTTTTTTTGATGGTCGTAATCGTCGCAGTGCCTCTGATCGTGCTCCCAAAAATCAATGGAGTAACGGGCATCTCGGCTGCGCTCAATGCAAACCAGCTTCCCCGCTCTTTATTACCCGATTTCAAACCCGCCACTCTTTGGAAGGTTTTCATCGGCTTTTTCGGTTGGGGGCTCGGGTACTTTGGTCAACCCCATATCATTACAAAATTTATGGGAATTCGCAAAGTGAAAGAGATCCCCAAGTCTATGGCCATCGGAGTCAGCTGGCAAATTATTACAATGAGTGCCGCCACACTCATTGGTTTGACCGCCTTGGCCTACTTTAAAGGAGCACTCAGCAATCCAGAGCTCGCTTTTATTCTGATGGTCAAGGAAAGTTTCGTCCCGCTCATCGCCTCCTTTGTGCTTTGCGCTATATTGGCGGCCACAGTGTCCACGATGGACTCACAGGTTTTGGTCTTGGTTTCGAGCTTAACAGAGGATGTGTACAAGCGGATCTTCCGCAAAACAGCGAGTTCGAGGGAATTAATTTGGATCTCTCGCCTGTTTGTCCTCTTAGTGGCAGGCATCGCTTTTTTGTTCGCTTTTTTTAGAATCAATACAATTTACGAGCTCGTATTTTACGCTTGGACCGGCCTCGGATCCTCTTTTGGTCCTCTCATCCTTTTTTCCCTCTATTCAAAAAAGGCAAATCAATACGGGGCGTGGGCTGGAATCTTATCTGGAGGCCTCACTGCTTTTATTTGGCCCCTTTTCAATACAAGCGTTTCCTCTTTGATCCCCGGATGTGCCATCGGAAGTCTGTCCATTTATTTGTTTTCTCAAAAGAAAATTAAGAAGTGATAGGTCCTAAGTCGCTTTACATCCGCCTTTTGGAAGATCTCAAAATACTTTATCGAGCATCTTAAGTGAAAGCGCAAAAGAGAATGATCTTGAGAAAAATGCGGCTGCTCTAGTAGATTCGTAGTCTACCTCAAGGGGTGCATAGCTCAGTCCGGTTTAGAGCTCCTGTTTTACACACAGGTGGTCATAGGTTCGAATCCTGTTGC
Source organism: Simkania sp. (assembly GCA_027942475.1). Taxonomy (GTDB): domain Bacteria; phylum Chlamydiota; class Chlamydiia; order Chlamydiales; family Simkaniaceae; genus JANQSR01. The sequence goes on from JAQFVP010000026.1 coordinate 12,167, forward strand.
ACCCATCAAATCAGCTTACGTGCGCGGGAGTAGCTCAATGGCTAGAGCACCAGCCTGTCACGCTGGGGGCTGCGGGTTCGAGTCCCGTCTCTCGCGTAAGCTCTTATCTTTGCTGCCCAGCGCACCCTTTGGTGTGGGCTCAAGCTTGCATCTTTGCCTTTGTTTTGAAAGGGGGTTTCCCCCTTTACTTTAGGCATTGGGAACTTTATACTACTGCAAATTTAACAAACGGAGATCAATGGCATATTCACAAAAGCGCAAACAGAAGGCTTTTTCTTTTCTCTGCACTGCGCTTGGCGCTTTTCTCTCCGCATTTGCCATCCATGCTTTTCTCCTCCCGAATTACTTGATCGACGGCGGAATTATCGGCATCGCGATGATTTTGATTAAAATCACATCCCGTTCCCTTTTTCCCCTTTATTTTTTATGCCTGACTGCCCCCTTTATTTATCTCTCATACAAGTACATTCGGCGCACTTTCTTTATCCAGATGATCTTCGCCGCCGTTTTGTTTGCTAGTTGTCTATTTATTCTAGAATCCTCTCCCATATTTGAATTAGATGATTTAGAGCTTATGCTCATTGGGGGCACTATCTTGGGTGTGGGAGCGGGTCTGATCATCCGATCCGGGGGATGTCTGGATGGATCTGAAGTTCTAGCTATTATTATCAGCCGTAAAAGGGGGTTTACTATTGGCCAAGTAATCTTTTCTATTAACCTTCTCATCTTTGCGCTTTATGGGTGGATTTTTGTCGATTGGCACGTCGCCTTCCGCTCTCTTGTGACCTACCTCGTCGCCTTCAAAGTAATGGACATTGTGATCGTTGGTCTTGATGAGCTAAAATCGGTGACAATTATTTCTAAAAAATCCAAAGAGATTAGAGATGTTGTCATGCACGAACTCGGCCTTGGGCTCACAATTATGTACGGAAGGGGGGGGTATACGGGAAATATGAGAGAAATCCTCTTTGTCATTGTCGAGCGTCTCGATCTAACAGACCTTAAAGAGATTGTGATCAAGGAGGACCCAACAGCCTTTATGGCTGTTGAAACGCTGCACGAAGTGATTGGCAAAGATATGGGTCTGCCGCTGGAAAAACCCAACCGCTTGGAGAGGGGGAAAACCCGGAAAAGGCGAAAAAAGGGCACGGCAAACCCCTTGCATACCCTGCCTTCTACCAAACCAATTTGATGGCGCAGGGCTTTTTTCACCCTATTTGCATGCATGTGCAATTTTAGGGCGAAAAATCTATGAAAGCCGCTTGTATATAAGCGTTTAGAGAAAAAAAATCTTTTAAACAAAAGCCTTACTTGCTTACTTCATTTTTTACAAATATCTCGGTATAAGTAAAAACAAGGAATAGACATGGATAAATCCAATGCCCAAAAGACTTCTCTTTGGCAAGGCAGCACAAGCAAAATTACAAGAAGGAATAGACGAGCTGGCCAATGCGGTTCGTGGAATACTGGGGCCTCAAAGGGATCAATGCCTATCGATTTGGGCTTCTTCTCAAAGAGTAGTTGATGGGAGCGGTGTTGCCGATCGCACTATGCTCAAAGACCCTTATGCTAATATGGGTGTTTTGCTAGGACAAGATATGGCCAGAAACATCAAAAATGTGTCTGGTGACGGCACGGCAACGGGCATTATCTTGCTAAACGCCCTGGTCAAAGAGGGGTTGCGCCATGCTTTATCAGGTGTCAACCCGATGGTGATCAAGCGCGGTATGGAAAAGGCCCTCTGTCATGCTCTCAAAGCAATTGATGAGCTTGCCATCCCAGTAGAAACCAATTCGATAAAAGGGGTTGCCACGGCATCTGCATCTGGGAACAAAGAGGTGGGCAAAATCATCTCCCACGCCTTCAACCAGATCGGGATGTCGGGTGTGATTGTTGTAGAAGAAGGGGAAGGAGCGGAAACAAGCATCGAATTAGTAGAGGGAGTTCAGCTCGACTGCGGCTATGCCAGCCCTTATTTCTGCACAGATGCCAAAACGATGTGCGTTGAGATGAATCAAACCGCCTTGCTCATGATTGATGGAACGCTCTCCACCCTTCAAGACACCTTGCCCCTTTTGGAAAAGATCCCTTTCCAGATGCAGCCACTTCTTATTATCGCGAAAGAAATTGAAGGGGATGCACTCTCCACACTTGTCATGAATAAACTACATGGTATCATGCAGATAGCTGCCATCAACCTTTCCGATGTGCATGAAAGCCAGCAAGCAATCCTTCAAGATATCGCCCTATTGACTGGAGCCACAATTATCTACAAAGGGAAGGGGATGAGTCTGCACAATGCCACCATTGACATGATCGGGCAAGTGGAAAAACTCAAGATCGATAAAGACAAAACGATTATTATCGGCCACACATATCCAAAAAAAGCCATCCAAAAGAGCGTGGCTATTATTCGATTAGGAGCTGCAACCAAGTCAGAAATGGGTAAAAAAAAGCAGATCTTTGAAAAAAGTATCCATGCGATGCGCTTGGCTCGAAAAAGCGGGTGCGTTCCAGGTGGTGGAGTGGCTCTCATGCACGCGAGTCAATTGCTCGATCAAATGGCATTTTGTCCGGGTGAGGAGGTAGGGAGGAAAATTGTCGCGCGAGCGTGCAGAGTACCTTTTACAGAAATACTAAAAAGCTATGGCAAAAAGGGGGCAAGCAGTTTAAAGAAACTGCTTGGTCAGGCAGAAAGCGTAGACTATAATGATTTGATGAGCAAAATAGCAAAGCTCGGCGTCCCCGAGCTCTTCGATCCGACAAAAGTGGTGAAAAATGCACTGCAGTTCGCCGTTTCCACGGCCGGTATCATTTTAAGTTCAGAGGTTTTGATCACGGACCAAGTGGAAGAGGAAGAGTAGTCACCCGAAGATGAAGAAAGTGGCAATTATTTCTCCGAAGGGGTTGGGCGATGCTCTTCTCATGATGATTGTGGCCTATCAAATGCACCTATCTACCTACCAAACATGTTTATTTCACGATGAGTTTAAACAGCTTTCCCCTCTTTTCAAAAACGTCCCCATATTCCCCCATCCCCCTTTGGAATCTCTTGAAAAGGTCTATCAAGACTTTGATAAAGTCATTATCCAAAACGATCATTCGAGCAGGGCGTATGCTTTGGCCAAATTGCGCCAAGTGGGGAAGCTAACAGGTGGCACCTTTTTCTTCCCCACCCCCTCTCCTCTATTCCAAAAAGGGGATTTTCTCTTTGATCCCAAACTCCCCGTAGCCACTAACCTATGTATAGGATGCCAAACGACTTTTGCGCTCAAAAATGTCACAAAAAAAAACGGCATTGTTTTGCCTGAGAAGGGGGTGTATCGCAGACATCCCAAAAGGGTAGTGATCCATCCGACGAGTAGTGACCGGATTCGCAATTGGTTGCCCGCACAATTTCTGCTCTTGGCTCAAAAACTAAAAGCGCAGGGGTATCAGGTCGGATTTGCCATGAGCGCAAAGGAGCGCTGCGAGTGGCCTGATGTAAAGCGCCAGGGGTTTCATCTTCCCAAGATTGTTGATTTACACGAGCTGAGCACGTATCTATATGAGTCCGGATTTTTTATAGGCAATGATTCGGGAATCGGGCATTTAGCTTCTAACCTAGGCATTCCCACTTTGACTATTTCGGGAAATCCCAAAAGAGTGAGGTGCTGGCGGCCTGATTGGGCAGAGGGGCAAATCGCCACTCTCCCCTTTTCTTTACCAAATTTCAAAGGGATCGGTTTGAGGGTAAGAGATCATCTTTGGCAACGCTTTGTATCCGTATCCCGAGTGCTCAAGGCCTTCCACAAGCTAGAGCATGCTCTATGAAAGCTGCGGTAATTTGTTCTGAAGGGATAGATGATACTCTTTTGATGATGGTGGCATCCCACCGCCTGTTTGCTAAAGGGTACACAGTAAGTACGTACCAAGACGGGCTGTGTGAGATGAATAAATGGTTTCCAAGTCATCATTTAAGAAAAAGGGCTCTTTTACATGGATCGGAGCAAACGCTTAGTGAGTACAATCTCGTGATCTTGCAATACGATCACAGTCCGCTTGCCCACAAAATTATCGAGCTCTATAAAAAGGGTCATATTCATAATTTAAGTGTTTTTTATTCTCATTACCAAAGGGACAAGCACCCAGCACTCACCTCATGGGACCGGGTGTTTGACCAATCAAAATCAATGGTTGAAAACATCGCAACTTCGGTAGCGTCCCTTTTGCAATGCAAACAGATTTCTAAAAACAATGGGCTCATTGTTCCAAAAGAGCTCAAAAGAAAACAAAACGGCAAACGGATCTTGATCGATCCGATCGGAAAAACTTCTAATAACACCTGGAAGGAGCAAAAGTTCATCAAGCTCGCCTCTATGATTGCAGAAAAAGGGTATGAAATTGCTTTTATTGTCCATCATGTAAAAAAGCGCATACGCTGGCTTTCCCTTTTGAACGGCGATTTTTTGCTTCCCACATTTCCCACGCTGAGCCATCTCGCCGCCTATGTGTATGAATCTAGCTTGCTCATTGCCCACGAGTCAGACGTTGGGCATTTAGCATCTAATTTGCATATCCCCACCCTGATCATCCCTTCCTATCCCAAACAAGTGGCTTTAAGGCGCCCCGACTGGTTTTTTGCACATATTGTCACTCCACCCCCCCTGGCCTGTCCCTGTAGATGGTTTTGTTTTCATAAAAAGAAAGAGCACTCGTTTATCTCAACCAAACGGGTATTTCGTCATTTTATGCGCATCCACATGGATCTGTCTTATTGAATCCAAAACTTGATGGGCCCCACAGGAAGGGGTTGATTCTTCCACTGCCCCTGTTGTATACCAAAAATTGATCAGGAAACAATTGCTTAGAACCAGATGAAACTTACACTACTCATAGCCTTAAAGGGGCTGTTTGTGGGAGCCATATCTTCACTTGTCTTGCTCAAAGAGCTCACCATAGTGTCCCATTGCATCACTCAAAGAAATATGAAATGTGGATGTTTTGCCATGTTGGGAATTCTACTTGCTCAAACAATCTGGCTCGCTATTGCCGCCTACTTGCTCTTTTTTACCTACAAAAAGATCGGGATTAGTTCAAAGATTGTCTCCTTTATAGGATCCGTCTTTTTGTTTATTGCGGCTATTTTCATGCATCGCGCGCCCCAAGACGAATCGGTAGGCCTAAGGCTCAGCAAACACCCTACCCACATATTTTTTAAACTATTTATATCTACCTCGTTCAACCCTTTTACCGCATTGAGCTACAGTGGTTTTGTCATTGCGCTTAATCCCTATTCTCAAGGCCTCATTCATTTTGAGCCCCTTTTATTCATCTTTGCTACTATTTTGGGCCTTACTTGTTTTTGGACAATTTTTACCTTAATTGTTGGAAAATCAAACTTCTTGCTTATGGCAGAGAAACGGAGCGATTTTCACCGGCTTTCCGTTTGCGCGTGTGCTCTTTTTTCACTGGTTAATTTGATGAAAATCTATTTCTTATGACTTTTTCTATCCAGCCGACGAATCAAAATCGGTTTTTTATTGCACACCTTCTATTAATTTTTTAAAAAAAGCCAATTATAATTTTTTATATTTTTAATGAGTAATAATAAATAATTTAATTGCGGGAAAATATTCCGGTTAGTAAATTGAAATAAAAGAGATAAAAGGACCCAACAGGTGCATAATTCCCCCCACCATCTAAAGCACGAAAAAGAAAAAGCAATTCGACGAGCAAGACAAGAAGGAGCAGAGGCAAAAGGGGCGCACCGGATATCGGAAAAACAAAAAAAAACCTACCTAACCTCTCCCCGCGTCTCAAAAATTGCCAGAGCAAAAGCGGCTTCAAAACACAAACATCATTTAAATATCCCAGGTGAAATGGAGGGAAAAGTAAACCCCGAAAGCCTTCATCAAGAGGGTGAGCATTGGGCAGCACATATCCAAAAAAAAACTTTATCTGCAGCGAACCGGCTAAGAAAAAAATTGCAAAAGTTTCGCTTGTTCAACCGAAAGAAGTGATATAGTTTTTAACTCAGAATTGGGTAAAATCTAGGCAAAATAATCATCAAAAGGTGGCATTTTTTCCATTGCGTATTGCACATATCTCAGACTTACATTTTTCAAAAATTTCTAAAGGTCTAGGGCAGTTTTTTTCCAAAGCCTGGCTCGGAAATTTCAACTTTATTTTTAACCGGGATTCTGACTATTCCCCAGAAGGCCCGTATGCTCTGATCACCCTTTTCAAGGAAAAAAAGGTCACAGATGTCATTATTTCGGGTGATTTGACCACAACCTCTTCCAAACAAGAGTTTGAATTAGCCCAGGCATTTGTCTCCGAATTGCAAAAGGGGGGGCTCAACCTCTATTTAATTCCGGGAAATCACGACCACTACACCCAACGCGCCTATCAAAAAAAAATTTTTTACCACTATTTTGCAAAAAAACATTCAAAAGAACTGCATTACAATCTAGCCGATCACGGGGTGACTGCGAAAAAAATCAACCCCGATTGGTGGCTTGTTTTAATGGACACCACTTTAGCAACCCCTTTGGTCTCTTCAAATGGATACTTTGCAAAAAAAGTGGAAGTCGCTTTGACAGATCTTCTCAAAGAGATCCCTGCAACAGATAAAATTCTCCTCGTCAACCACTTTCCCTTTGCTCAGATTGAAAGACCTAAAAGACGCCTCATCAGAGGACCGGTTTTACAAAAAATTATCCAAATGCACCCTAATATTCAGCTTTACTTGCACGGCCACACACACAAGCGGTACATAAAAGATCTTAGGCGAAATGGACTGCCCATTGTTTTGGACAGTGGGTCAACAGCCTATCGAAATGGTTCGTGTTACCTTCTTCACCTCGGGGAAAGGGGATGCGATGTCACTGTGTTTGAGTGGGGAGGCAAGTTGTGGTCACAGATCGAAACGCATACATTCGATTGGCCTTTGAGCGCAGTTGAAAAGCAGATGCGCTGAAGAAAAAGGGGAGGGGAAAAAACACAATTTGGCGTCTTGTCTTACCCCTTTCTTCCGTTGAAGTGGACCTTTTGACATAAGACCAAACATAAACAAAGATTTTCTCGTGGATTATTTTTTTTCTCCAAAAGTGCAAAGCCAAATCGAAGAGTGGCTTGCACCCCCTTTTGACAAAGAGACCATCTCCGAAGTAAAGCATCTTCTCGACCACGATCCAAAAACGCTCTTTGACCTATTTGGCGCGCCCATTTCTTTTGGTACAGGAGGGATGCGTGGCCTGATGGGGATCGGCACAAGCCGGATCAATTGCTATACTGTGCGAGCAGCCACCCAGGGGCTTGCCCAATATATTCTCAAGCAAAAAGTAAACAAGAGGCCGCAGGTCTTTATCGGATACGATTATCGACATAACTCCCGCCAGTTTGCAGAGGAGACCGCACGTGTTTTTGCTGCGAACAAAATCAAAGCTCATATAAGCAAAGATCCGTGTCCAACCCCTTACGTCTCTTTTGGTTGTCGTTATTTAGGCTGCATAGCTGCCGTGATGATTACGGCTTCGCATAATCCGAAAGAGTACAATGGATACAAAGTGTATTGGGAAGACGGAGCGCAGGTCGTCCCACCCCACGACATCAACATCATAGAGGAAGTGGCAAAAATAACGAGCCAGCAAAAAGTCCAACTTGCCCCTTTTACGCACCCTCTCATTCACACAGTAAAACAAAAAGTCGAAAAGGCCTACCAAGACGCGCTGGCGCTTCTACAAAATTATCCAGAAGAAAACAAACGTCTAGGTCAAAGCGTACATATCGTTTACTCGAGTTTGCATGGAGTGGGAATGAATTTCATCCCTAAAGCGCTCAAGATATGGGGTTTTTCCAATATCTCCCTCGTGGAAAAACAAAGCATTCCAGACGGATCTTTCCCCTGCGTGACCTCTCCCAATCCAGAGCGGGCAGAAGCGCTCGCCATGGGATCAACCCAACTTACGCGAGAAAAAGGGGACCTTTTTTTCGCAACCGATCCCGATGCGGACCGAATAGGTGTTGTCGTGTACCACCAAGATCGAGCGATGATTCTCAATGGCAACCAAATTGCCGCCCTCTGCGTTTTTTATATCTGTGATACCTTACGCAAATTAAACAAGATGCCCAAAAAGGGCGCCATTATTACGAGTATTGTCACAACCGATCTCGTAACAATGATCGCCTCCACCTTTGGTATTCATTGCTTTCGCGTACTTACGGGGTTTAAATATATCGGAGAAAAGATTCGGCAATGGGAAAATGGATCTTTTTCCTTTTTGTTTGGTGCAGAAGAGTCTTTGGGCTACTTGTATGGCACATACGCTCGGGATAAAGATGCGGTCGGTGCGGCTTGCCTTTTATCCGAAATGGCCCTGCAACAAAAAATAAAAGGAAAAACTCTGATCGATTTGCTTTATACAATCTACCACAGCTTCGGTCTTTTTCATGAAAAGCAGCTGTCCATCTCTTTTGGTCATAGTCATACGGAAACAAAACGGATGGAGAGGACGATGTCAAATATGAGAAGCCATCCCCCCACTGAGATTGGGGGCCAGCGCGTGCATGCTCTAGAAGATTACCAAACTGGCTGCAAAACATGGGCTTTTTCGGGGAAAAAAGAGAGACTATCCCTTCCCAAGTCAAATATTCTTATTTTTTCGCTACAAGATGAAAGCAAGCTCATCGTCCGCCCTTCGGGTACGGAGCCCAAGGTCA
>JAQFVP010000027.1 GCA_027942475.1 Simkania sp.
ATTCCGAGAAAAGAGGCTCATTGCTCGCTGCGCTTTTCTGTCAGTCGGATGAACACAGAAAAAGAGGTGCTTATCGTTGCAAAATCAATTATTGACAAAGTGCAAAGCAAACAAACCGTTTGCTGTCTCGTCTGAAAACAGTGGATCATCAAACGGATCGGATCGATATGGTTTTTCCCCCAATTAAGGAGGTCTCTTCGATCATTAGTTCAATATTTCCCAACTTGATTGCTTCTCCTTTTTCGGGGCGGTGCCCGAGAAGTCGAGCCATCAGTCCTTCGAGGGTTTCGTCCTCTTTGCCTGGAAGAGAGAGGGTAAACCACAAATTGATATCAGATACTTTGGTATGACCCGGAAAGGAGCGGTCCACAAACACTCGATCCCTTTTGAGGCTGCGCCCTTCTAATGAAACCCAATCATCCCTTTGTCCAAATATTTCATCCACAACTGCATCGAGTGTTAAAATGCCCACAGTCGTCCCCTTGTCATTCAAAACAACGGCAAGGCTTTGGTTGTTACGGCGAAATTCTCTAATGATTTCGAGAATCGATCTTTTTTCTGTGACAAACCAAGGAGAGCGGGCATGGGCGCGTAAATAAGCTCCATTTGAGCAGCGCAGCAAGTCCCGTGGAAAGACAACCGCAACGATATTTTGTTTACTTCTGTGATACAAAGGGACAAATGCCGCTACTTTTAAGCCCAAGACGGAGCGAAGATCTTCCACCGTCGCATTGGATGAGATCAGCTTGCTTTCCTTTATAGGGTCCATTAAATCGCGCGCCGTTTTAGACTTTAACGAAAAAATTTTGGGCAATACCGTGTCAAAACCACCTATTTGCGTTTGATGAGGTGGATCGTCCCTCTCTTCGATGGCGCACCGCAGTTCCTCTCTCGAGAGAATAAAAGAAGAGGGCCTTACACCGAAACATCGGTTGGCTAGATAGGCAAGTGTTGCGAGAACAGCTGTGATGGGCCTGAGAATAATTGAGGTGACATACAGAGGAAAAATCCCCAACATGGAAACCGGTTCCGCGTAGCGACGGGCAGCAAACATCGGGGATAATTCAGCAAACATCAGCACAACAAAGACCTGAGGTAAGGCGGACCAATCCGGATTGAGATCCATAGAAGAATAGAGGCGACGAGCGCACTCCGAACCAAACTGCATGGCGGCATTGGTTCCAATCAGGGTGGTTGCAAACAAGCGAGCGGGATTGTCGAGCAATTTACTCAGCCATCTGGCACGCACATGATTTTTGCTGACATAATACTCGAGCCGAACCCGGTTAAAGGAAACACACGCCATCTCGAGCATGGAATAAAACCCTTGAATCGCAAGGGCGGTGATTAACAAAAAGAGAAACTGCTTCCAGGAATCATCCAATCTCTTTGCTGCCCCTCTTTTTTTTCGTGCGAAGTCGGCGGATGTACACGCGACGGACCCGATTGAAATCGGATGCTAAAATATGAAAAAAAAAGTCTCTCGTCTGGTACCTACTCCCACTTTTTGGAATGTCCCCCATTTGTTCTGTCAACCATCCCCCCAAAGTGGCCATGTTATTTGGACTGTTTAAGTGCGTATCAAAGATCTCTTCAAACTCAGTAAGTTCCATCTTGCCACTCGCAATGACAATCTCTTCTGAAGAGCGGGTGTAGTGTTTGTGAGGATCTCTGCGGTCTACAATCTGGCCCACCACCGCCTCGACAAGATCTTCGAGCGTTAATAATCCAGAGATTAATCCATACTCATCCACGACAATCATAATACTCGTCTCTTTTTCATAGCACTGTTGGAGAGCGGATGGACAGGGCATAGATTCGGGAATAAAATGAGCTTTTCTCAAAAAAGGGATGAGTTCCCGAGTTGTTTTGATCCGACTTTGATGCAAAAAAAAGCTGCCACTTGTCATAATCCCCATGAGATTTTCAATCGAGTGGTCGCAAACCGGAATGCGGGTACACTCCTCATCGACAAACAGATCAACGAGTTTCTCGAGGGGGTCGTTGATGTCAAAGAAAAGGACTTCTCCTCTTGGAGACATCAATTCTTTGACCACACTTTCCTCTAAATTGAGGTAGCCTCGCACCAGATATGCCTCCATTTGGGAAACTGTCCCCCTCTTTTGTGAAGTATGAAGAGCATGTTTTAACTCTTCGGTAGAGATCTCTTTTTTATGACTGAGAAAAAAAAAGAAAAAACGGGAGATCCCACTTGCAACACATGTAACGCATCCCCGTATCGGCTTTAAAGTGATTTCCATCAGGTGAATGAAAGGGGCGATATGGCGAGCAATCCAAGTATTCATCGAGTAGGCAATGGACTTGGGAATCACTTCGCCAAAAATTAAGATCAGCACCAGGGGCACACCCACAGAAAGGCCCCAGCTTCCAAACGTTTCAAATAGACCGGATGCGATATTTTGAATCAAAATGTTTACTAACACATTGAGCATAAGGATGGTCACGAGCAGCTGACGCGGAGTAGATAGGAGGTGGGCGATGAGCTTAGACCTGGGATCATTTCCATACCGGTAAGCGCGCACTTGCATGGAAGAGAGGGAAAAAAAGGCTGTTTCTGATGCCGAAAGTATTCCCGAAATCACAATAAAAATGATAAAAGCAATAATCAGGGCAAAGGACACAGCTTTTTCTTTGTAAAAATTACCTTGATCTCCCCCTCTTCCACCAAGCCCAACCTTTGTTTTAAAACAAGGAGCATCCACTCGGGATCATCAAACATCTGTGTGCGTATTTTGAGCTGCTCTTTTTTTTCCAAAGCTCGACTCTTTTCTTCTTTTAGAAAGACTACTTTGTTTTCAAGAGCGCGGATGCATTGATTTTTTCGATCCAAAGCTTGGACGTGGATAGCAATCCCCATTGTGATCAACACACCTACCCACCAATTCTTCAAAAGGAAAGCAAACGCACTCTTTTTGCTGACTTGGGAACTAAACTTTCGCTGCATCTTTTTTACATGAGTGGAATGGTGATTCCCGACTGTTTCATATACTTGCCCTCGCGGTCGGCATAAGAGGTTTCACACACCTGATTTGCCTCTAAAAAAATCACTTGTGCAATTCCCTCGTTGGCGTAGATGACAACCGGAAGGGGGGTGGTATTGGAAATTTCCAGTGTAACCCATCCTTCCCAATCCGGTTCGAAAGGGGTGACATTGACAATCACTCCACAACGAGCATAGGTCGATTTCCCCATACAAACAGTCAAGACATTGCGCGGAATACGAAAATATTCTAAGCTAGAGGCGAGGGCAAAGGAATTCGGAGGGATGGTGCATGTGTCGTTTTCGATAGTAACAAACGAGTTTATCGGAAACTTTTTCGGATCAATCAAAGAGCAATGGGCATTTGTAAACACTTTGAAGTGAGAGCCGACGCGCACATCGTATCCATAACTCGAAAGACCGTAGCTAATGACCTTCTGATCACCGACGCGGCGAACTTGTGTGTCCACAAAAGGTTCAATCATTCTTTGCTGTGTGGCCATCTTGCGAATCCAGCGGTCCGATTTTAAAGTCATTTGAGCACCTTGGCGTTTTTTGATTTGTCTAAGAGATAGGTATAGCGTGCGAAATCCTTTTCCTGCTAGTATTTTTTCGTATTCAATTATAAATTAAGGCGCGCTGTTTTATGAATCAACCCGCTATTCAGTCTTCTTGTCAGTCTTCTTGGGCCAAAAAAAACGGAAAATTAGAAAAACAGCTACGCCCCACTACTTTTAAACAGTTCACCGGGCAAGACCGAGTATGTGAACGGCTCGATGTATTTGTCGGAGCGGCAAAAAAACGGGGAGAACCCCTTGGCCACGCTCTTTTTTACGGTCCTCCGGGACTCGGTAAAACAACGCTCGCCCATATTATCGCAAAAGAGCTAACGTCGCGCATCGTCGTTACATCGGGCCCCTCAATAGACAAGCCAGCCGATCTAGCCGGTATTTTGACCAGTTTGGAAAAAGGGGACATTCTTTTTATTGATGAAGTGCACCGTTTAAACCGACATGTAGAAGAATATCTCTACTCTGCAATGGAAGACTTTTGTATTGATCTTATTTTAGATTCAGGCCCACAAGCTCGGACCGTGCAATACAGACTAGATCCCTTTACGCTACTTGCTGCCACAACGCAAATTGGCCTTTTGAGCTCCCCTTTGCGCTCTAGATTTGGTTTTACAACCCGTCTCGACTACTATGAGCCCGAATTGCTCGCTGAGATTTTACACCGCTCTTCCTCTATTCTCTCTGTTGAGGTCGATAGGGACTCTCTCATGGAAATTGCCATCCGTTCGCGGGGAACGCCCAGGACAGCCAATAATTTACTCAAATGGGTACGGGATTATGCGCAAATGCGCACAAACAACTGTTTGGACAAGGTGGCAACGCGCAGCGCTTTGGAAATGCTCGATATTGACTCTCGCGGCTTAAATGAGATAGACAAACGTCTACTCAAACACATCATTGAATGCCACCAAGGAGGGCCGGTGGGCATCACTACGATTGCAGTGGCCATTGGAGAAGAGCCCTCTTCACTCGAGGAGGTCAATGAGCCTTTTCTGATCATGCAGGGACTCTTAAGAAGAACTCCTAGGGGGAGAGAAGCAACTCAATTGGCCTTTCAACATTTTGGCCACTCTTATCAATCAAAAGACGGAGCTTAAACAGTGACAATCTTCAGGTTCACCCCATTTCTTTTTTGCTTTTTTTACTCCTTTCTCCTCTTTGCCCATCAATCAGAGGTTGGGACCTTGCTGAAAAAAGGACAAAAACCCGCAACAATCAAAGTTCTCATTCAAAAAAACTCCAGCGGCGTTCTCTTTGAAGCTCGGGGCCGTTTTCAAGTCATCAATCCAGAAAATGGAAAAAAGCTCAGCTCGGGGCGCAAAGGCAAACGTTTTTACCTCTACCCTCACAAAGAGGGAATCAAGTGGGGAGAAAATTTTTGGGGCATTTTCCAGCTGCAGATCGCCCCCAATGATCCCAACTCCACCCTGCTTGTAAATGGGGTGCAGTATCCAGGCATCATCGAGCTTTACCACGTAGAGGGCAAATTGCATGTGATCAACGAGATCAGCGTAGAAGACTTTCTCAAGTGCACTCTTCCTCAAAGTTTTCCCTTTGTTTATCCCGGATCGGTGATGGACTGCGTTGCAATTATTGCCCGCACAGATGCTTATTACAAAGCGCTGTTTAATCAAGACTCTTTTTGGCATATCGATGCCCAGAAAATTGGATATGAAGGGATGGGACTAATCTATCAAAACCTGCCCATTGAGCGCGCAATTGATGATACGCGTCATTTGATCATGACATTTGAAGACCAGCCTTTTCCATCCACCTGGACTGAGCACTGCGGTGGGAAGACGGCGCCTTACCAAGCGATTTTTCGGGAAAGCATGCCCACCCCGCAGGGAGTCGACTCAGTTTTTGCTGCCAAAGAGCGAGAGGAGACTCGGTGGGCTTTTACGATCAATACGCAAGAATTGGCAAAAGTTGCCAAAGTCAATCGGGTTACAGGGATTGATCTTTTTGTCGACAATTTTTCTAGTAAAGTCTACGCTTTGCGCATTCATGATGGAACCCATGTAGAAAACATGGATTTCTTTACCTTGCAAAAATATATCGGCAAACAAAAGCTCAAAAGCAATGATTTCAAGACCACCATCAAGGGGAACATCGCCTCTTTTGAGGGATACGGTATTGGATTAGGGGTGGGTCTTTGTCTTTATAGCGCTGCGCAAATGGCAGACTCGGGCAATGATATGCCCCACATTCTCGCTGCGTTTTTTCCCCACACCCACATTGAAAAAATGCGCTCATACCCCGAATCAATTATTTCCACGAGCAGAGGTTTGTTTTTCCTGCCCAAACACAAGAAAACGACCAAAAAAAAGCGCCCCGTTTTACACTAGAAAGAGCTGATGCAAACCCCTTTTTCCTCAAAAAAATCGATTTTGTTACTCGCCTTTGCCCTGTTTTTACTCGGGATTGCTTGTATGATATACTTCAAAGCATGGTGGCCATATAGCCTGCTCGTTTTGGGCCTGCCCCTTGCGATCAAGCAGTTTTTGGAAAAGCGGTGTTGGGACTCACTCTTTACTCTGATTGTATTTGTAGGGTTTTTTTCCTTGATCAAGTTTGACATCCCCTGGAAAATTCTTTTGAACGTTTTCTTTGTTGTGTCCGCCGTCTATCTGCTCTGCAGAGAGTGGTTAGAGGGGCATTTTTCTATAAAATCAGAAAAAAAGGAAAACAAAAAGTGATGAACGGAAGAGGAGGGATTCGAACCCCCGGTCCCTTGCAGGACTTCTGTTTTCAAGACAGATGCATTCGGCCACTCTGCCACTCTTCCAGATGGTTTCCCATTTTTTCAAACAGCAAGCTTATCCCTTTTTAAAAAATATGAAAAGTGGTTTTCGCCATTTTGATTTATTTAAACTCAGATAGAAAGCGCATATCATTTTCCGTAAAAACGCGGATATCTTCAATAGCGTGGCGCAGCTGCAATAAACGCTCAATACCACTGCCCCAGGCATATCCAGTATACACTTCGGGATCGAGACCACCCGCTTTCAACACCTCCGGATGCACCATTCCCGCGCCACACACCTCAAGCCACCCGGCAAATTTACACAGTTGACACCCTTTTTGATCACAAGCGCTGCAACTAATATCGATTTCTACGCCGGGTTCAACAAAAGGGAAATAACTTGCGCGGACTCGCATATCCACCTTTCGACGAAAGATCCGCGTGTAAAAAATTTCCATCGTCGTGAGTAAATCGGAGAGAGTGACCTGTTTATCAATATAAAGGGCATCCACTTGGTGAAAAAAAACATGGGAACGAGCAGTCACTGTTTCATTGCGATAACATTTTCCCAAAGAGACCACCCGTATGGGTACCTGCTGCTTTTCCATGATATGCTGTTGAAAGGCGGTAGTATGGGAGCGGAGCAAGACATCATCTTTGAGATAAAAAGTATCTTGCATGTCGCGAGCGGGGTGATCAGGGGGATAGTTGAGACCCCCATAGTTATAATATTCACTTTCAATTTCAGGGGAGTGTTGAATGGAAAATCCCATGTGCGATAAAACATGCGCAATTTCATCGAGCATCTGAGTTAACGGGTGCTTGGCTTTGCAAAAACGGCGCCTTCCTGGGAGCGTGACGTCGATTGCATCTCGCTCCAACTCTCTGCAAAGCTCCTCTTTTTCCATGCAAACGAGCTTGCGCTCGACAATTTGGGTAATTTCCTGTTTCAGACTGTTTATTTGCTGACCAAAAAGGGGGCGCTCTTGGGGGGGGGCGACTCGAAGCAATTTCATCATCGCTTGCACGGGACCTTTTTTTCCGAGATACCTGACTTTGAGATCGCGGAGCGCTTTGGCGTTTTTTACCTGCTCGATCTCTTTTTCAAAGGTTTGCTTTAGATCTCGAATCTCCTTTTGCAACCTCAACCCCTACACTTATTTGAACCTAAACAAGGACTTGTTTGGCGCGATCGACCAAGAAAGAAAACCCTTTGGGGTCTTGGATGGCCAAATCTGAGAGCAATTTGCGATTGATGTCGCAGTCAGACTTTTTCAAGCCATTCATCAACTTGCTGTAAGAAATCCCGTTGATCTTTGCAGCTATGGAAATGCGTGTAATCCAAAGGCGTCTAAAACTTCCTTTTTTCTTTTTGCGGTGTGCGTAGTTGAAAGCAAGCGCCTTCATCACGGCATCTTTTGTCAAGCGAATATGGTTTTTACGATCACCGACAAACCCTTTTGCCCGCTTTAAGATTTTTTTTCTTCGGCGTCTCGAAGAGACCGCGCATTTAGCTCGAGTCATTGTACACTCCCTGAGTAATTAGGCAATACGTGCAAGCCGTTTGTAGGTCTGAGCAAAGGCCGGGCTCATTGCGACCGCTTTTTTTAAGTGGCGCTTCCGCTTTGAGGTTTTTTTCGTCAAAATATGGCGGCGGCCCTGCTTACAGCGCATTAACTTGCCCGTTCCCGTCAATTTAAATCGCTTTTTTATAGATTTTTTCGTCTTTACTTTTGGCATAACGCATTCTCCCTTGACATTACTTTCTCCCTTGGGGGGCGAGAACCAAACTCAGATGCCGCCCCACCTGTTTGGGTGGCGTTTCTATTTGGGCAACTCTGCCTAGTTCATCGATAAACCGCTGGGTGACTTTTGTACCGAGCTCTGGACGAGTGATTTCGCGCCCCCTAAACATGCAAGTAACGCGCACTTTATTCCCTTTTTCAATAAATTCTTTTGCATGCTTGATTTTAGTCATCAGATCGTGCTCATCGATATTGGGCTTGATCTTGATCTCCTTTAGCTTGGCTTGATGCTGCGCTTTTTTGTTTTCACGCTCTTTTTTGGTCATCTGATAACGGTATTTTCCGTAATCAATGACTTTGCAGACCGGGGGGGCCGCATGAGGAGAAATTTCGACGAGATCGAGACCCGCCTTTTCAGCATGTAAGAGGGCATCCTTGATTGGGACAATCCCCACCTGATTTCCATCTTTCCCAATTAAACGAACTTTGAGAGAGCGTATTTCACTGTTAATCTTCAAGCAATATCTTCCTAATTAGAAAAAAATCCTAAACCAATCCTTACATTTTATTCAAGTTTTGTTTTTTTGCGATACCTTTTATCAGTTTTTCAAAATTTACCCCCCACCCCTCCATCATCAAGGCGATAAGCCACCCCCATCGATAAAAGAGGGAATGGATGATGATCCACACCCCTTTTCCCTTTCTAAGTTCTAAAAAAGGGCCGCACCGCTTGTTTCCAAATCGATCTGTAACCTTCCAGACGATCCGAGTGGGATGGTTTGATGTTTCTTTTATTCTCATCCTCTTTCCCCGGCAGGTGATTTGCAAAAGCATTTTTATTTCTCTATGTGTATCTGAAATAAAAATTTCCATTTCAGTTTCAAAATGAAATAGTGCGAGGGTGTTTTGGATAAAATTGAGCGCAGCAATTAGCTCAGAGTAGACATTTTTTTCCGAGCAAAAAATGTGCGCGCGATCGAACTGGTCATCTTGTGATACAAAAAGCCCTTGCCATTGATCTACCCCTTTTTCTGAAATTATGCGGCTACATTCGGCGAATTTGTGCGTTTTTTCTCCGCACTTTTTTTGCACGAGCTGAAAAAATGCTAAATGATTTTTTAACAGATCATTTCCCTGGGTATGGATCAATTGATAGCCTTCGTTTTTATGGGCATTTTTCCAGAAAGTGGTAAGCATATCTCGCAGTTTTTCCCCCTTATCCAACCAAAAACAGCGGTGCATTTCCCTGAGATCCTTTCCCCTTTCCACATGAATAAAAAAGTACCCATTTTTTGTTCCATATCTCTGGTGCTCAGCATCTAAAAGGAGGTTTTTTTCTTTTAACAAAAGTTTTAGGGTGGGTTTATCTTTTCCAATTACACCCGTAATGCGGGTAACTTGTCTCTTTGCTTTTCGGTATGTAATGGGGGGGCGATCAGCTGCTTTGATGAGTTTAACAAACCCAATTTCCCCGCTTGAGCGAGCATAAGGGGCGGGGCAAAGGTCGACAAACCCCCCCATTTCGAATAGATCGACAAGGGGCCTTGGATCCGTTTTAGCAAAGAGGGATGGGTAATAGCGAGGCAAAGAGCGAAAAAACTTTGCCGCATTTTCGGGCACCATCTCCCGGTGGGTAATTTTGAGGTTTTCCCCAATGATTTGCTGCATCCTCTGTTCTAAGCAAGGTAGCATTTCTTGAGAAGGGCTCTTGGAAGCAAAAATCGTAAGCAAATCCGATAGAAGTTGGGCGCCCCTCCAGGGGAAATGCACTTGGACACAGCTCAGAGACTGCGGCAGCGAGTAGCTGAGCAGCGCTCTGACGGATTTTTAGGGGGGCAAGCAGAGGGGCGGTCAACAAAAAAGCGCCTGAGTTGATCAAAGTTACCACAAAAAATGGGGTATAGCTGATTTGAACAGCTGACTTCCACGATGTCAACGTGGCGCTCTTACCACTGAGCTAATACCCCACAAAGTGGCGCATCAATGTACACAATCAGGTGATTTCCAAACAAGCTACTTTACTTGGCCTACAGGAAAAAATTTCTTTAAAGTATTGATAACCAAACTATCTAGCCCAAAGATCAATTTGAAAAATATTTTACAAGACCTCCCTAAACGGATCGGTTTTTTATAAACAGTGTGTAATTGGGGCGTGGATTATATTAAATAGCAAATAATTTTAATATTTAAATCTAATTGCATTTAATTATATTTTAAAATATATTTAAGATTAAACAAGTGTTGGTTTTTTATGTTTTTAAAAAAAATTTTTCATCGAAAAGAAAACAAGCCAGTTACGGAAAATTTAGACCCAAAGCAGACAGACATTTTGCCCAAAAAAAGGGCGGACAGACAGCAAAAGAAAGTGCAGCCCAAACCTCAAGAAAAATCGACTGAGGTAAAACACACACGCCTTTTGACTGCGGAAGGGTGGAAAAGAAGCAGCGCATCGTAACTCTACTTTTTCGCATATTTAAGAGCATCTTTTCGCTTTAATAGACTTAGATCAGGTGGGTTTTCCCGCTTGCTTAAGGGGCGGGATGAAAGCTCGCCTCTCTATCAAAACTTTCTCTTTCAAATGTTGTAATTTTCTTTTGATTTTTCACAGGCCTAAATGATATCATGCCCAGTATGAAGAAAAGAGGATTGTTTGTTTTCAGACTTCGGCCCAATAAAAAACAAAAGCGGATTTTGCAGTGACGGTTAGACCAGTGCCGATGGCTACAGAGCGAGTTTTTGGAGCGGCGAAGCATGAGCAATGCCCTTTTTTTCCACTGATAAAGCGTCTTAAGAATATTTTGGCCCTCGGACTAGGGCCGTAAGTAGCGCCCCTAGAAGCCTTCCTCTTTAGGCGAGGGAGTAGTCACGAGTTTTATTACAACTGCGCTTTTGTGTACATAACCCGAATCAAATGCAATTTCTATCTGGAAAACTTCACTTTCTCGTTTCAATAGGTGAATACATCACCTTGATTTGGGAAGTTTTCTTGAGCACAGTAAAGCGGCCCCCCGGTTGGCTCTTGATTCGGGAACAACTCTATAACATCGGCGTGTTATCTCTACCCGTTGTTGCTATGACGGGATTTTCCACAGGGCTTGTGTTGGCAGCGCAGTCCTTTTTTCAGCTCAGCGACAAAGGGCTTGCGGGGGCAACCGGATTGATGGTAGGCAAGGCGATGATCACTGAGCTAGGCCCTGTCTTGACCGCCTTTATGGTTACGGGAAGGGTCGGAGCCGCTATGTGCGCCGAAATCGGCACCATGGGCGTTACTGAGCAAATCGATGCGCTAGAGACCATGGCCGTCAATCCCCATCGTTACTTGATTGCACCTCGGTTCCTCTCCGGGATGCTCATGATGCCTTTGCTCACGATCTTTAGCATTTTTATGGGGATTTTTGGGGGATATTTGATCTCGGTATTTTATTTTCACATGCCCCCGACCACCTATTTCGATCCGATGCCCATCTACATGAAAAATTTTGATCTGTTTACGGGCGTCGTGAAATCGTTCATTTTCGGGGTTTTAATTGTGACTATTTCCTGTTACAAAGGGTTAAAAACGAGAGGTGGTGCCCAGGGAGTGGGCCGATCGACGACAAACAGTGTGGTGATTTGCTACACATTTATTTTGTTTACCAATTTTTTGATCACTCTCGGTTTGAACCTGCTCCAAAATGCGACGGGGTGGTTTGCATGATTACTATTCATGACCTTTGGAAACGCTACGAAGTGAATCAGGTCTTAAAGGGGTTGACGCTCGAGGTAAAAAAGGGGGAAACCCTCGTGATTCTCGGCCGCTCGGGTGTGGGGAAAAGCGTCCTCTTAAAACACATCATCGGCATTGCAAAAGCAGACAGGGGGTATATTGAGGTAGATGGGGTCCGCATTTCAGATTTACACGGAGAAAAACGGTACAAGGCCGCACAGAAAATGGGAATGCTATTTCAGGGGGCCGCTCTTTTTGATTCGATGAATGTGGAAGAAAACACCGCTTTTTACCTCAAGCAAAACGGAAAGGCGCACACAGGGGAGCGCTATTCAAAAACAGAAATTTCCGATATGGTTACCCATGCTTTAGACATGGTTGGTCTTTCGGGAGTGCAGGAAAAAATGCCTTCAGATTTGTCAGGTGGAATGAGAAAACGGGCGGGCTTGGCACGCCTTATTGTCTACCGACCACAATACTTGCTTTATGACGAACCCACCACAGGTCTTGACCCCATCACAGCGATGCAAATCAATGAGCTCATTCTCAAAACACAAGAGCAGCTGCGCTCTACGAGTATTGTGGTAACACATGATATCTTCTCTGCCCTTTTTGTTGGGGACCGATTAGCACTTCACAAAGAGGGGAAAATTGCGTATATCGACGAGCCAAAGGCTTTTTTGCAGATAAAAGATCCCATAATTGAGTTTTTAAAAGAGATGACAACCAAGGGCCCAAGCGCTTTTAGGAGAAAATGATTAGCTATATGAAAAACACTCTCATCGGGCTCTTTGTGGTTGTTGCCTGCGCTCTTATTGTGGGCATTATTCTCTTTCTAGAACCAAGTGTTGGGGATGGCAAAGAACAGCTCATCGTTCGCTTCTCCAACATCAATGGCCTGTACGTAGGGACCCGGGTGATGTTTGCCGGCAAGCCGGTGGGAGAGGTCGTGGCGATTGAGCAGATCCCCCAAGCGCGGGAGCAACCGACAGATGAGCTCGGTCAAGTCTACTTTTACCAACTGATTTTGCACGTTGATTCGAGCGTTAAAGTGTACAATACAGATGAAGTCTCCATTCAAACTTCAGGGCTTTTGGGGGAAAAATCGATTGCTATCATTCCTCGAGCACCACCAAAGGGGGTAGAGCCATCCCCTATTTCCCCAAAAATACCGATTTATGCAGAATCTACCGATCCACTCGAAACCGCCTTCGTTGAGATTTCACAGCTCGCCGATAAGGTGGAGGAAGCGCTGGAAAAAGTGATCTCGTGGATCGATGAGCACGGACAAGAAATGGGCTCCGCAATCCGCTCTTTTGATGATGCGATGGGAGAGACGGCCAACGCTTTTTCCCGCATCGTGCAGAGCGGTTTTATTGAAACGATCAATGTTGGTGCGCAAAATTTCTCCTCGGTCATGCAAGAACTCAAGTATTCAATTAAGCAATTAATACAGGAAAATGCGTTTGAAAATATCGCTCTCACCATCCAAAAAGTAGAAAAAATTACCCAATCACTGAGCTCGGTGAGCAAGCGGCTCGCCCAAGGCAAGGGAACGCTAGGCCACCTTTTCATGGATAATGACACCTATTTGCTCATAACCGCAATTCTCAGCAAGGTCAACACCTTGATGAATGATGTGAATTACTATGGAGTGTTTTTTAATCTCAACAAAGAATGGCAACGCTCACGTCTCAAACAGATAAGAGAGCTCGATGCCTTGCGCAGCCCGCAAAACTTTCGAAGCTACTTTACCAAAGAAGTAGACCTCATCAACATGTCCATGTCGCGCCTCTCGATGCTCATTGATCGGGCTGAAAATAATGTAGAAAGGGAAAAGATCTTGGAAAGTCCCCTTTTCAAGCGAGACTTTTCCGATCTACTCAACCGCGCGCAGGCCCTGTATAACAACTTGCAACTTTATAATAGGCAGCTCATGGAAGCGACGCAGGAGGCCAATGAATAATAGCTCTTAAAGCTCAATTTCCTCAAGCGGCGAGGGGTTCCCATATAATGGTTTGAGTGCCTGCACAAACCCCTTCCAGTCTTTCGCGCACCCCTTATAAAGAGAGGTCATCGCGCTCATCATACGGCTTACTCTTTGTTCATCTGTGAGCCTTTCCCGTATCATAAGAGAGGGAGAGTAGAGCATCCAAAGCAATCGATCTTGCTCCTTATTGTCGTAGCCGCCCTTTTTGCTCATCATTTTCAAAGTCGAGTAAAACCCCACAGTATTTACAGGACCCACATCGACTGCATCTTTGCACGTAAAACTAAAAAAGGTCGGCTTGATCAAATCGAGCACTTTCACTATGAGCAGTTGATAAAATATTTCAATAAAATCGAGCCTTTCCCTCCTCGACAAACTTTCTTGAGAATTGAAAATCCATTTATGGATCAAAAGGGGCATTTTTTCGAAAAAAGGTTTTAACTCTTTCTTTGCAAGTTTTTTAGAAAAGAAAAACCCACAATCCTCTTGAGACTGAATTTGTTCTTTAAGCACCTGCAAAAATTCTTTGCTTTGACTCATCTCTTTGTAGTCATCGGTTTGGAAATAAAAAGCGGTTTGTTTGGGCAATGTGACCAAAATGAATTGGTCTGCGTACTTGGGCTCTTTGGTCAGCTCCTCCAAAGCCTTGCAACGCGCACACTCTTGCCAAGAAGTTCTATCTTGCAAATTGAATAAAAGGTGGGTTCCCAGCTCTTTTTGTTTTAAGTAAGATAAATATCCTTTGAACTCTTCGATCACCTTTGCTTTATCAATTTGAAAATGGCAGGTAGGGCAAGGCAATCTCAAGCACTTCGCATCAAAAGATTTGCTTGAACAGGTAAATTGATAAGAAGGGAGATTCCCTTGATATATGGGATCAAACCCCTCTTTTTCCCCCTTTTTGCGAAATACATCGAGCGTTTTAAAAAATGGTCCATTGGGATATTTTTTCAAAATCGCGGACAAGCCATCGTATGTATCGATTAAATCACTCCAACATGTCGCTGCATCACTTATTTTCCCTCTCGCAACTTTTTGCCCTTGATTGCTTGTTTGCATCAAATCTTTGATGTAATCGACTACCCCCCCCTGATTTTCCACCTGGATGAAAAATGCAAAGCAGTATGCATGCACGAGCGACACCAAAGATCTAGACAAGTCATCTGTATTTTCTAAAGAGTGGGACATTAATCGGGTGTATTCTGTAGAGGTTAAAATTTCTCTTAAAAAGAACTGAAAATCGTGCAAATAATGGACGCAGGCTTTGTTTTTTTTGTCCTGAATTAAGTGGGCGGGATTGGACGTCAAAAGTAAAGACATCGTCACTTTATCCATCAGACGCACCAACGGAACATCTCGGTAGTGCAGCGCATCCACATAAAAACGATTCATCTCTTTTTGCGTTGCTTTTCGAATTTCGTTCGCAACATGTTGGGCTCTTCTGTCCAACAGCACACTGATGTGCAAAAGGGGGTCTTTGCCTGAATCCAAGCTAATCAGCTGATCGAAATCGCTCACAAGCCGGATATGACGGAGCAAATTTCTATTAAAAAGGGGCGCTCCACCCTCTTTTCGGATATGGAACAATTCGTAGTTTCTATCCCGCTTGACAGTCTCTAAGTCTTTTAAACCCAAACGCTCGATATCTATCGCTTCCTCATCATCCCCCCCCCACACTTTTTCCCAATGCTCTTCAGACTTTAAAGATATCTGAAACCGTTTGACAATCTTACTTAAGTAAAAGCTCTTCAAGCTTGTATACTCTTTGAGCCCCTCCCCCTTTGCTCCCTTTTGGGTGTGCTGGAAAACGGACGCGCAGCTCCCAAGCTTATCGGCAGCTTCCCCGGCCAGGACCATGATGGCCTTAATTCCCCTTTGCGTTTCAAGATCTTGCAGGTGACTTTTATCCTGCTTGTATACATGCTTGAGGTATTTATGGATCGTTGTAAAAGTGCCTTTGACGGTTTGGAGTGTCTGTGCTTTTGCGCTCTCTTTTAGATCCTTAAAATTTTTTAAGTTCTCCTTGACCCCTCTGCCGAGCCCTTCATGCTCAGATTCGATGTCCACTTCGATCATGCTCGACAAATTGTCCACAGCATCCATGATGGTCATTTGTTCCTCTGCTTTGGAACCCTTTTTCATCTTTGCATACCTTGATTTTAGGACTTATCGTATAAGATCGAGCGTGCCGAGAGCTTTAAGCAGATTGAAACAAAAGCAATGCACACTTGAAGTAGCGAACAGCGCCGAGCGCACCCCCCATTGAGGCCTTACCTCCACATATTAATTATGAATCAATATGTTTTTTATTATCAAATTTATTATTAATAAATAATTAATGATATTAATTGCAAATAACTCAAAATTAATTAGGTAAAAAATTAAAAATCTGTTGGTTTATCTAAAGTTTTGCTATAAAGCTGAGCCGAGATCATCCTAAAATCGATCGCAGCATGAAATATCTTAAATACCCCTTTTGCCTGCTTTGCACTCTCTTGATGTGCTTTTCTTGCACAAGGCCACCGGACAAACCACCCTTGCCCAAAAAGATCTGCACCAACTTTCTCTACGAGCCTTTAAGCATTGACCCTAGAAAAAGGACCGACCCATTTTCAAGCAGCTTGCACTTTATGCTTTATGAAGGTCTTATGAGACTTGAGCCGGACGGCAGCCTCTCTTTTGGGATCGCTAAATCGGTCCACATTTCAAAAAACCGCCTGATCTACACTTTTCGTTTAAAAAAGAGCTTTTGGTCGAGCGGCGCCCCTTTGACCGCCCACGATTTTGAAGCGTCGTGGAAATCTCTGCTCTCTCCCGATTTCCCCTCCCCAGCTTCTCATTTGCTCTTTCCTATCTTGCACGCAAAAAGGGCAAAGCAAGGGGATTATGAGCTAAGCTCAATCGGAGTGCATGCATCTGACGATCACACCCTGATTGTCGAGCTCGAAAAGCCCCTCCCCTATTTTTTGGAGCTCACAGCCTTTGCTACCTATTTTCCGGTCCCTATGGGAGGGAGAGAGGTACAGCCGTGGAAAGAGGGGAAGGAGATGGTGACAAACGGCCCTTTTCAGATGGTTTCTTGGCGAGATAACTACGAAATAGCCGTCCGAAAAAACCCCTATTTTTGGAATGCAAAAAAGGTCAACATCGAAAAAATTTGCATCAAACTCATCTCGGAAGAAAAAACGGTCCTCCATCTTTTTGAAAAGGGGGCGCTAGACTGGGTCGGTGGGCTGACCTCCCCTTTGCCTATCGATTCCATACCCAGTTTGATCAAAGCAAACACCCTCAGGGTGCACCCTATTGCCGGAACAAACCTTTGTAGTTTTAACACTAAGGACCCTTTCTTTGGAAATCGGCATATCCGGAGAGCCTTTGCTTACGCGATCAATCGCAAATTAATTATTCAACATGTCACACAAATGTTTGACCAAGTTGCAACCGGCCCTGTCCCACCTGTTTTAAAAAACGGATGTGAATCAAACTTTTTCACAGATGGAGACAGTGAAAAAGCGAAACAAGAACTGAAAATAGGGCTGGGCGAGCTCGGGATCGAAAAACAGCAGTTTCAACCCCCCACCTACCTTTTCTTTGCTTCGGAGCTCCAGCGCAGAATTGCCCAAGTTTTACAAAGCCAGTGGAAAGAGGTTTTGGGTGTGGAGGTCCCTCTACGATCGATGGAGATAAAATCTTTTTTAGAGAAACTGCGCACAAAAGAATTTGCATTTGCGCAGATGTCTTGGATTGCCCAGTTTTATGATAGGATGAGTTTTCTGGAACGTTTCATAACCAAAGATAGCTCGCGAAATTATGGCTGTTGGGAAAATCCCCAATTTCAAGAGCTGATTGAAAAATCCTTTTTTTCTGTTTCAAAAAAGGAGAGGGAAGAATTGCTTAACCAAGCGGAGCAAGTGCTCGCAGAAGAGATGCCCATTGCTCCGATCAATCATTACCAAGCGCTTTATTTGATCAATCCCCGTTTACGCAATGTAGAAATTTCTCCTCTGGGCATTTCTGACTTTCGATATGCAGACCTCCAACCTTAAGTCTTAAGAAAAGATAAGATGCACGCAAACATTCTGCGCGCCTTACCTTAAGCTCGGCATCTTGCCACAAGCTCTATGCACAAAGCTCTCGGCAATGATCCGTGCAATTAGGAAGGCACCAAAAAACATGGGTTATGCAGCGCATCTTTTCTCAAATTTAAAAAAATCTATACATAATAAAAAAAAATTGATATCAAGAAAAAAATTGACATAGAAAAAGTGTCCGAAACCCCCTAATGCATACCGAGATTTAACTCTCGTTGCTTACGATAACCAAGAGGCCTTGCATGTTGTATTACCCTTTTCTTATTTTTTGTATTTTTTGCATCAATTGCTTAGTACACCTCCCATTGATGGCTGATCAGAAAGATGTGGCCAATGCAGGGGAATTAAACGAAGCCATCGAAAAAGGAACCGAAACAATCGACATTACACAGAACTTCAACTTTAATCTTTTTCTCAGTCCAATCAATGCAGATAAGATGTTAAGACCCACTGATGACAAATCTACAAAGGTTATTCAAGGTAAAGACGGAGGTTCGTTTATTTTGACTATAAACAACGATCCGGACAACAACAATTACTATCCTGGATTTTTTGTCAGAGGATCCACCGAAGGAGAAAGTCGTCCAACCGTTACTATCAAAAATCTGACAATTAAAAACGGATATGCAAAAGGAGGAGATGGGGGCAAAGCGAATGTAGGGGGCAGCGGAGGTCATGGAGGAGGAGGGCTCGGAGCTGGAGGAGGGCTTTTTGTACAAGAAAATGCTGTAGTCGTCTTGGAGGATGTGGTGTTCGATACATGCACAGCG
>JAQFVP010000028.1 GCA_027942475.1 Simkania sp.
AAGGGAGGGGGTCGTGGGGGAAATTATGTCCTAAGTCTTGATCCTGGCGAACCTAACGTCAAAGGGGGAAAGAGTAAATATGGGGGTGGCCAAGGCACAGCGGATCCTGATCAAGCGGGGGGTAGCGGCGCAGGGGCGGGGCTCGGAGGAGGCGTATTTATTCAGGAAGGAGCCACACTCACGCTCAAGGGAAAGATCACATTTGAGGGAAACAAAGTGGAGGCTGGAAAATTTCTCGGTCCAAACGCCCCAAATCCAGTAGCTCCATCACAAAACGGAAAGGAAAAAGGCAAAGACATCTTCATGATGTCGGGATCCACACTCATTATTGACTCAAAGGAAGACATCACCCTCAAAGAGATCGAGAGTAATAACAAAGAAGGGATTGCTTCGGACGATGGGGGGCTTGAAAAAAAGGGGGAGGGAACGCTCACACTCAAGGGAGTAAATACCTACACGGGAAAGACCATTCTTTCAGCGGGCAAGTTGTTTGTAGAGGGAGACACTCAGCTCACGAACACAGATGAGATTGTATTAAGCGGTGGGGTTTTTGCTTTGGGTGGCGGCTTTGTGTCTAACAAGCAGATCCAACTGTCAAATGCAACGATCGAAGCGCCCGATGAAGGGACCGCGGTTTTTTTGAGTGGAAAACTTTCAGGAGCAGAGAGTGGTGTGTTTAGGAAAAAGGGCCAAGGGACGCTTGTGCTCTCCTACGCCCTAGGTGGTCAGGCTGCTAATGATTACGCGGGAAAGACATTTATCGATGAGGGGAAAGTAGACATAGGATCTTCTGAAAAGCCTTTGGGCACGGGTCGGCTTACCATTGGGGAGCAGGGAACACTTAGAATTCAAAATTCGGACAGAAAGAGCAAGATTGAGTCTTTACATGGGGCTGGGAACATAGAATTTGGATATCTTCCCGTTTCTCGAGGAACATTAGAGATCTCAAGTGGACACTTTTCCGGAAGTTTGGTTACCTCGCCTGCGACCACAGGGCGCATTACTAAAACAGGTGCGGATAAGGTGCTCACACTGTCTGGGAACAATAGTGAGTGGGATGGTTTACTCACAGTTTCCGCGGGCACTCTAGAGATTTTTTCTGATGATAACCTGGGAGATGAACAAGAGGACGTCTTGTTCGAAGGGAATAGTACATTACGAGCCTCTGGAACAATCAATAAACCTATTAGAGCTAATAACGGCAACAACACCTTTACTGTTGAGGTAATAGAAAGTAAAAATTTGGCGCTAAGCAATTTACATGCAGCAGATACAAATATTACCAAAAAGGGCAGCGGTACATGCCTCCTCTTGAGCAAGGATCCCATCGACATTACAGACACGTTGATCACAGTGCAAGAGGGCACTTTTGGTTCGAATCCGCTAAGCGCAGCAGGAACTGAGGTCCCCATTATCGTAGCACCCGAGGGGAGATTGGTCGGCAATGCGGAGTATAAAAAAATAGAAAACAGGGGGGTGGTTAAACCGGGCTTTTCGATCGGCGAGTTGAGTTGTGGAGAGTATGTGCAAAAGAGTGGAGCGACTTTACAGATTGAGGTGAGCAAATCGGGACAGTATAGCGTTCTTAAAGTAACGGGGAAGGTCACATTAGAAGATAAGAGTCATCTACTTTTCAAGCCCGACCTGGGGATCTACGATCCGTATAAGGAGTATGAATTCCTCCGCAAGGACCTCCAAGCAATTGAAGGCGCAGGCCGGTTCTCTGATGTGCATTTTGGTCCATACCGTCTTTCACCTGCAGATATAAAGTACGGGAATGAAAAGATCAATTTGGTCCTCCCTCGGGGACTCGTAGTGCTTCCCATTGATCAAAAACAGCTCAAGGGAAATGCAAAAGTGATTGCAAACTACCTGTTTGACAACATAGACAAATTATCAGACGAGCTCAAATCTGTGCTCAACACACTCATTGCAGCGCCTGCCAAAGAGATGTTTGCACGCAATCTGCTCAAGCTCGGTCCTCAGCAGCTCGGAGCCGTTCCCCTCGTCAGTATGCAGTCCAGTGTGCGGATGGGGCGGGTCATGAGTCAAATCCCCGAGGAAAAAAACTTTTGGATCAGTCCCATGGGGTATTACTATAAACAAGATGAAAAGGTAACAGAGCTCCCCTTTAACAGCCGCACGCTGGGATTTGCATTGGGCTATCAAAAAACGAGCCCTCGATCTGTCACACTAGGCTTAGGTGTGGGATACACCCATTCCAATCTAAAGTGGCGTCAAAATCGGGGAAGCGGCGCCATTCAGTCTGTGTATGTGGCTCCCTCCTTAAGCTACATCGGAAAATACGGACATGGAGGAGCAATAGTTTGCGCAGGTGCAAGTCTGTATGACATAGATCGAAACATCAAATTCTCAAACTTTCACAAAAAAGCAACGAGCAATCACCAAAGCTTGGATCTTTTGCTCGGGTTGCATGGAGCGCTCAAGTTGCAATTTCCGGGCAAATTTATGGACCGCCTTTACTTTATCCCTTCCCTGCGCCTCGACTTTGTCAACATCTTCGAAAGTTCTTACCGAGAATTCAAAGCAGATGCGCTCAATCTATCCATTGCGCGCAAATCTTCCTCCTTTTTTCGGCCAGAAGCGCTCCTTAAACTGATGTATCAGTTTAGTGCGAAGGAGATGTTATTTTTTCCCTCCGTATACGTTGGTTGGGTAAAAGAGATCCCACTGCGTCAAGAACGATATCACATGCGCCTTCAAAGCGAGAGATTGGCCCCGGAGTCTGCAGACTTGACAAGCTATCACCGCTTCAAAGGGCAAATTGTCATAGGAGCGGGATGGCAGATCCAATACCAAGATGGTTTTTCTTGTGCACTAGGGTATGAAGCAAATGTCTCGGGCTCTACATATCTGCAAGAAGCCACGCTCAATTTGAGTTGGAACTTTTAACGCGGCTTCCGTTTTCACATGTGCCACATCGTGCGCAAACCGAGAAGGTGCAGTCCCCCTTTCAAAAAGCGAGCTGTTAGCTCGCAAAGCAAAAGGCGAGAACTCTCCTCTGCGGCGCCTTCCACTCTGCAGTCCCGAAAAAAAGCGTGGAACTTTTCCGCGAGTGCGTGGAGATAATCGGATAAATAGTTGGGCAAAAGGGTCTTATCCATGAGGTCTAACACCTCTTTAAAACGGAGCAGATGCAAACCCAATCCGATTTCTGTCGGATGGGTCAGTCTAATCTCTTTTTCTTGCTCGCTCTTTTTCTTCCCTACTCTTCTCTTGATCCCCTGAATGCGCACATAAGCGTACAGGAGAAAGGCGGCCGTATTGCCCTCGAATTTCAGCATGCGCTCGTAGCTAAACGAGTAGTCTTTTAGGCGGTGGCAGGCGAGATCGGAGTACTTGACGGCGTTTATCCCCAAAATGTGGGCAAGCTCATCTATTTCCTCTGAAGGGGTCTCTTTGAGCCGATCGACCAAAATGTCCCGCGCACAGGCTACCGCTTTTTGCAAAAGATCGATGAGCCTTTCTGTCTCACCCGAGCGAGTTTTGTATTTTTTTCCGTCGGGGCCCAAGACGAGGCCAAACGGAACATGCTCGATTTGCACATCTTGCGCTCGGTAGTAGCCAAGTTTTTGCGCAGCTTTAAATACCATTTGAAAGTGCAGCTGTTGCCCTGCATCCACCACGTAGATGATCCGATCCGCTTTTTCCTCTACTATCCGCTGCTTTAAGGCGGCCAGATCGGTTGTGGAATAGTTGTATCCCCCATCCGATTTTTGCAAAATCATCGGAAGGGGAGTCCCCTCCTTCGAAGTGAATCCCTCTAAAAAAAGACACCGCGCTCCGTCCGATACTTGAATGCACCCTTTTTTTTCACAATCTTCTAGGATTTGAGGCAAATACTCGCTGTAAAAAGACTCCCCCCTTTCAATGAGCTTTACATCTAAAAAATCGTAAATCTCTTGAAACCCCCGGCGGGAAATCTCACAGATCTTCTCCCATGCACAAAGGGCGTTTTGCTCATTTTTTTGCAGTGCGGTGACCTGTTGCTGCGCCCTTTTTTTAAAGGCGGGGTCCAAGTCAAAACACTTTTTTGCAGCGCGGTACCAGTTCATCAGAGAAAAGAGATCGGTCTTTTCGGCTCGAACAAGGGCGTTTGGACAATGCTCTTGCAAGTAGGCAATCAACATTCCAAATTGGGTTCCAAAGTCCCCCACGTGGTTGAGGCGCACCACCTCATGTCCTAAAAATTCAAAAAGGCGCGCGAGGCAGTCCCCGAGGATAGTAGAGCGCAAGTGACCCACGTGCAATTCTTTGGCGATGTTGGGAGAGGAAAAGTCGATAATGATTTTTTGCTTTTTAAAGGGGGGTGCAACGCCCAAATGCTCATCTTTCAAAAGGAGGGTGAGCTTTTCTGAAAGGAAAGAAATGCGCAGTGTGAGGTTGATGAACCCGGGCCCTGCAACCTCCCACTTCTCAATCATGGTGCGCTCCAGCCCCTTCCACGCCTCGATCATTTTCTCAGCTACCGTGCGCGGGGGTATGCAGAGCGCACGCCCTAGTTTCAGCGCCGAATTACACTGGTAGTGACCGAACTGCTCTTGGGCAGTGGGCGCGACATCTACAAATTGGGAGTGCGTGATCTTCTCATTTTCAAAGCACTGCGCAATCACTTGAGCGGCTTGACTGCGCAAAAAAGAGAGCAAATGGTCCATGAAGTCTCCATTTGAGGGTGGAAAGAGAAAATGGGCAGAAGAACGAGCCCTATTTTACCCAAGCTTCCCATTTTAGGTCTACAGGTGGCAAGCCCTTTTAAATTAGGTCAAAAAAAAAGTAGAGTCTACAACGGAAAAAGCTGCGCTTTCCCGGCTAAAAGTGTGGGCTCTTTCGGTCGGAGACGCATTTGGTTTGCCTTGCGTGATAATCGCCGCATCAGATACACTCGCCCCTTTGAAATGCATGGAATAGAGCAAGTGGTAGAATCTGTTATCGCACAAGACATAAAGCGCTTTCTAGCCGAATTCATCGGTAAAAGTAAAAAACCGGACCTTTTGGCTACCTATTTTTTCTTTTTAGAAAAAAAACATAACATCTGCCCCGTTTTGTTTGTTCGTGAAAAAATGATTTACCAAAGTAAACAAACCATTTTGAGTAGGGTCGAAAAAGAGGGGAAACTGTGGCGCAAGACCGAAATTAAAATTCAAGTTGGGACCCCACCAGTCAACAACAAAACAAAAAAAATCTACATCTGCCCCTTTACTGGAAAGGCTTTTGGAGACAATACCCACCCCAACCCTCAGGATGCGATTTACGACTGGGTATCCAAGTGCAAAGAAAACAAAGAACGGATCGACGGAGTGCGCGTTAAACGGTTTTTTGTGTCGGAAGACCCAGAGGTAATCAAAAATTATGTGGAAAAGAGAAAAGAGCCGATTAGCAAAACGGTCTTTTCTTCGGGCATCACGGGTAAACTCTTCAACAGTAAACAAGCGGTAATCGAGGATTTTGAGAAAAACCAGCTCAAAGAAATTGCTTTTACTGAAGTGCCGCGCCAAAATCGGTTTCAGATTGAAAAGCACTTCCTAGAGTTTATTGAGCAGCAATTAGATGAAGCCAAGATAAGCTCTTTTGTCGAGGCGATGAACACCTATGAGGAGTTTTCAACGCATGTCAAAAGGTGGGTCGAAGAAAGTAAATAAAGTGAGTAGCTCGGCGGGGGAGACGCAGAGGTTTGGCGCTTGCTTAGCTTCTGAGCTCATTCCTGGTTCACTTGTTTGCCTTTTTGGAGGGCTTGGAACCGGCAAAACAACTCTGATCAAAGGGGTAGCGCGCCGCCTTGTGGGTATCGATCCGCGCCAAGTGGTAAGTCCTACTTTTACCTATCTCAGCTCATACAGGGGAAAGATCGTACTCCACCATTTCGATCTTTACCGACTGAGAGACCACGAAGATTTTCTCGAGCGGGGGTTTGATGAATATTTTGACTGTGAAGGGGTGTGTTGTGTTGAGTGGGCGGAAAAGATTGAGCCCATTCTGCCCGCAAATGCGCTCAAGGTAAGAATCAAACACCTCGGACAAAACAGGCGAGAACTCAGCGTGGAATATGAAGAAAGTCCCATTTAAACAGGCCCGCTTTATCACCTCAAAGCTCGAGAAGAGCACATCTTCTCTTCCTCCTAAATGGAAAGATCTACCCGAAATAGCCATTGTAGGTCGCTCCAATGTGGGCAAATCCTCTTTGCTCAACCATTTGGTAAACATCCGCTCCCTCGCCAAAGTCTCTTCCACCCCGGGGAAAACAGGGCGGATCAATTACTTTTTTGTCGATGAAAAGGTGCTTCTCGTCGATTTGCCGGGCTATGGGTATGCACAGGTAGCCCAATCGACGCGGCGCACATGGGCCCATTGCTTGGAGAGCTATTTTCAAACCCCCACCGCGTATCGCCTGCTCCTCTTTCTCCTCGATATCAGGCATGTGCCGAGCAAAGAGGATATTGCTTTGTTTGACTTTGCCTCTTTCCACCAGATCCCTTTTCTCCTCATTTTGACAAAAACAGACAAGCTCAAACAAAAAGAAAGGGAGAAACAGGCCTGTCTCATTACA
This sequence comes from Simkania sp., assembly GCA_027942475.1. GTDB lineage: Bacteria > Chlamydiota > Chlamydiia > Chlamydiales > Simkaniaceae > JANQSR01. Next base: position 6,566 of record JAQFVP010000028.1, read on the forward strand.
CAGACACTCGGACAAGAAAAATCTTCTAAAGTGCTCTTTGCATTGCACTATTCTGTCAAAGATGGGAGATGTAGACGTAAGCTCATCGAAATGATCAACGGGAAAATATGGGATTAATTCAAAAAGATCTTTTTGTTTGCTTTGATTGTGAAACAACCGGACTCGACCCAAAAACGGACGAAATTATTGAAATTGCCGCTGCAATTTTTACGTTCGAAGGGGTGCAAAAATGCAAAGAAGATTTGATTCAACCAAGCTGTCCTATTCCTCAGTACTCGACAAAGATCCACCACATTACGGATGAAATGGTTCGGGGAAAACCAAAAATTGAGCAGGTGTTGCCCTCATACCTCGCCCTTTTTTCCAATTACGTAGTGATTGGGCACGGCATCGGTTTTGATATTGCAATGATCGAAGCGGCGACGCGAAAGTTTTGTATCCCCTCTACCCTCTCTGAGTCTGTGCGTGTCGATACCCTCCGTTTGGCGCGCCTGTACGGGGAAAGTCCAAGTAACTCACTGGATATGCTCCGCTCACACTTCCGTATCAAGTCAAACGGAGCGCACCGCGCCATGAATGATGTGCATGTAAATATCGAGGTGTTTAAACGGCTCTCCAAATCATTTAAAACGACCGAAGAGCTGATCAAACGGCTCGAGCAGCCGATTCAACTCAAAACAATGCCTTTGGGCAAGCACAAAGGGCGCGCGTTCAAAGAGATTCCTCTGGAATACTTAATGTGGGGAGTGAGGCAAAAATTTGATAAAGATTTGCTTTTTTCTCTAAAAAAAGAGATCAAGAAGAGAAGAACAGGCAAACCTTTTCTCCAAGCCGGAAACCCCTTTTCTAACCTATGAAGTGCACACTTGATCAGCTCGACTTTTATGAAAAAGCGGTGCTGATGCGCGTCGATTTCAACGTGCCTATGCAAGATGGGTGCGTGCGAGATGATCTGCGCATCCGCCTCTCTCTTCCTTCAATTCAATACATCCTCAATCGGGGGGGACGGCTGATTTTGATCAGCCATTTAGGGCGTCCCAAAGGGCAAAAAGTTCCAAAGCTCACGCTCAAACCGATTGCCGACCATCTCTCTACCCTTTTAGGGCAAGCTGTGCAATTTTCTCCAGATGCCGTTGGGGCAGAAACGGAGCAGCGGTGCCATGCTTTGCAAAAAGGGGAAGCGCTGCTTCTCGAAAACATCCGCTTTTACATCGGAGAAGAGCACCCCGATCGAGACCCCACCCTCGCTAAAAAAATTGCTGCCTTGGGGTCTTTGTATATCAACGATGCCTTCGCCACAGCGCACCGCGTCCACACATCAGTAGCTTTGCTTGCGCAAGAGTTTCCAAACAGTAATGGGATGGGGTTTTTGATGGCAAAGGAGGTGGCCTTCTTCTCTTTGCTCTTGCAAAAGAAAAAGCGCCCTTTGTATGCGATCATCGGCGGGTCAAAAGTGAGTACAAAAATCAAGGCCGTGCAGGCTTTAGTAGGCGTTGTCGACGCCCTCTTTATTGGGGGGGGCATGGCATTTGCCTTTGCGAAATGCAAAAACGATTCGATCGGCGATTCCCCTTTTGAAGAGGATCATCTCGATCTAGCAAAGACCCTGTTAAAGACCTTTGAAACAAGAGCCATTCCACTCCACCTTCCCAGCGACTGGGTCATTGCGAGAAAAGATCTACATCCTATCGAGCACAAAGTGGTCCAAGCAAAGGGAAGTGGCATTCCAAAGGGGTGGCGAGGCGTGGATATTGGTCCCCAGACGATCAAAAATTGGAAACAAAAGCTCGAGAAGGGAAAGGCAATATTTTGGAACGGTCCTATGGGGATCTTCGAAATTCCCCCTTTTGCCGAGGGCACGCGCCATCTAGCTGCCCTTCTACACAACATAGACTGCATATCGGTTGTGGGAGGGGGGGACTCTTTGGCTGCAGTCCGCGAGCAGGGGATGGAAGGGGGGTTTACCCACCTCTCTTCCGGAGGGGGCGCTGCTTTAGAATATCTTGCATTTGGCCACCTACCGGGAATCGATGCGCTTAGTGAAAAAAAAGAGTAGTTTCTTAGTGCCCACTTTACCTATTTATATCTCGCCTATGCAAAGAGGCTGCCTTGCATAATAACTCATACTTGCTATAATACAGAGCAGACGAAGGAAATCAATCTTGATAAAAAAACCTTTTAAAAGAGGGCGGCTTTGGAAATGAAGTTTTTCCCCTCTCGTCAATTGATGCCTTTTTTTTTATACGTACCAAGTAGTTTCTTTGCTGATCATCCGATCTCAAAAAGATCGATCGATCTAGTGCGTGGAGGCCTTGTGGGGGTGTATGTCGACGTCATCTAATTTGAGGCGTGGCAAATGGCACCTTTACCTCTGGCCTATCCATAGGCACGAAATAAAAAAATTTTTACCCCTTTTTTGCATATTTGCCTGTATTTGCTTTAATTATAGTATCTTAAAAGCGATAAAAGATACCCTTGTGATCACCGCCCCTAAAGCAGGCGCCGAGGTGATCCCTTTCATCAAACTCTACATCATCCTTCCCGCGGCCCTGCTCATGACCTATGTACTGACCAGGCTCTTCAATCGGTATAGCCAAGAGCGGGTCTTTTATATAATGATTGGGGGGTTTCTCGCCTTTTTTCTCCTGTTTACCTTTGTTCTTTATCCATTAAGAGATACGATCCACCCCACAAAACTCGCCGATGCAGTGCAATCCCGACTGCCTCAGGGGTTTTCCGGGCTCGTTGGAATTTTTCGCTACTGGTCTTATACCCTTTTTTACGTGATTTCAGAAATGTGGGGAACCGCCGTGATGTCTGTGATGTTTTGGGGATTTGTCAATGAAATCACCTCGGTTGGAGAGGCCAAGAGATACTACGTTATCCTCACAGTTGGAGCAAACATCTCCGCAATCCTATCCGGCTACATCACCATACTTTTATCCAGGCCCAATTTGGGGCTATACCGCTTGCTCGGGGAAAATCAGTGGGGACAGTCGCTTGGCCTTGCCACGTTTGCCATCTTGGGAGCGGGGCTTGTGACAATTGGGATCTTTCGCTGGTACCACAAAAAGGTGATCCAAACAGATCAAAAGCTGAAAAAAATTCAAGAAGAGCGCGCCGCACAGAGAAAATCTATGAAACTCGGGATCAGGAAAAATTTTTCTTACCTGATCAAATCCAAATATCTCATCTCGATTGCAATCATTGTGGTTGCCTTCAACATTTCCATCAACATGGTCGAAATTATTTGGAAAGGGCAAGTGCGAGAGCTTTACCCCGACCCCAACAACTTCAATGCCTATATGGGTAAGGTCCTTGTTGCGATTGGCTGGACCTCCACTATATTTGCTTTTTTCGTCTGTAACCCCTTGATCAGGCGATGGAGCTGGACTTTCAGCGCACTCATCACACCGATTGCTTTGCTCACTACGGGGATTCTCTTTTTTGTGTCTGTTTTTTGCAAAAATCACCCCTTTTGCACCAACTGCGCAACCATGCTCGGCCTCACCTCTTCTTCCTTAGGGGTTTTGCTCGGTGCGATCCAAAACGTATTTTCACGCGTTTGTAAATATACGGTTTTTGATGCTACCAAAGAAATTGCTCTTATCCCCCTCGATCCGGAATCGAAACTCAAAGGGAAGGCGGCGATCGATGGGATTGGATCTCGGCTGGGCAAGTCGGGTGGGTCCCTTTTGCACAGCGGATTTCTCATGCTCCTCGGCTCCATTTCACTCAGCACGCCCTATGTTGCATTTCTCCTCTTGGGTATTGTCTTAGGATGGATTGGAACGGCGCAATCGCTTGGGAGACAGTTCAATCATCTCGTCTTGGCCAAAGAAAAATTAACCATTCGAGAAACCAAAAAAGTCCCACATTCCGATAAAAAACCACTAGTAGAATCGATTTGAGATCTCATCTTGCTTGGGCATCCTTTTTTAAGAAATTTAAAAAATAGTTAAAAAATAAAAATTTATCTATTTTTATCTGTTTTTATATGATTGTGTGTAATAATAGTGTCTATGCAATCAATCGTTGAATTTATTTTAGCAAACAGGTATCAAGCCCATTGGATTATTTTAGGGACGCTTTTGCTTGCCGGCTGCAGCCTGCCGATTAGCATTGACTTGGTCCTCATCTTCACCTCTTTTTTGGCTGCCACCTTGATCCCAGAGCGCACTTTGTTGCTCTACCTTAGCTTGCTCGTCGGCACCTACTTCTCCGCTTGGATTGCCTATGGAATCGGCCGTTTTCTGGGTAAAAAACTTCTTACATGGCGGTTTTTTGCTAAAATGTTACCTCAAAAGCGGCTTCAAAGGATCCACGCGTTTTATCAGAAACATGGTTTTTTAACCCTGCTCTGTGGACGGTTTATTCCCTTCGGAGTGCGCAATTGCATTTTTATTACAACGGGAATGAGCCGCAGCCCTTTCTGCACGTTTGCCCTGCGCGATCTAATCGCTTGCCCCCTTTGGGTCACGATTTGCTTTACTATTTTTTTCAGTATCGGGCAAAATTACACCCTTCTCATGCAAAAAATGAAAATGATCAATATTGCCCTATTTTTAGTTTTCGGTGTGACGTTAATTAGCTTTGTTTGGTATAAAAAACGAAAGAAGAAGCAGGCGCTTTAAACAAGAGGCTCTATCTATAAACCGATGTTAAATCCACCCAACAGTCTTTCGCTCTTACGCGCCCCCCTTGCCCTCCTTTTTATCATTGACAACTCCCTGCTCAGGGTGTCGGTCGTTGCCTTGGCCATGCTCACAGACTGCATCGACGGGTACTTAGCGAGGCGGTACCGTTACACTTCCCGATTTGGCGCGGTGCTCGATCCGATCATGGACAAAATTTTTGTCTACATCGCCCTGTACGTGCTCATGATCGAAAATCAAATCGAGCTTTGGCAAACGGGAACCATGTTGATGCGAGACTTTTCTTTGGTGCTCTTTTTGCTTTATTTGGCTCTGAAAGGTAGTTTGAAGAGATGTAAAATGCAAGCGATCCGCTGGGGAAAAATTACGACGGCTGCGCAGTTTTGCGTGCTCGCTGCAATCCCACTAAAGATCCCCTTCCCCTCTTTTCTCTACCTCTTTTTCATCCTATTTGGATTTTTGGCTTTTGTCGAATTGATGCAATGTTCTTTTCGCTAGGAAAAAAAGCTTACCTATTAAAGGGAAACCGTTTGAAATCGTCGGCGACATCGACGTTTGGAAAAATTGCTTTGGCCTCTTCGACAAAAGGGGATAGATCTCGGTAACGGGCGGAAAAGTGCGTGAGGATGAGCTGCTCCGCCCCTGCCTTTTTTGCAATCTCAGCGGCCTGTCTGGCCGTCATATGATCATGGCGCAATGCGAGCTCTTTGTGCTCTTCTAAATAGGTGCTTTCACAGAGAAAGAGTTTGGATCCTCGAGCCAAATCGACTGCGCTTGGACAGGGTTTAGTATCGATCACAATGGCAAAAACATTCCCTTTGCGCACATAACTGACCTCTTCTAAATGGATGGTCTTTCCCCCGATACAAATCTTTTTATGCGTCGCGAGCTCTCGGACGAGCGGCCCTTTGATTTTGGCCTCGCTGAGTTTTTTTTTTTCAAATTTGATCACATCAGCTTCCCGGATGCGGTAGCCCACATTTTCTACACCGTGATCCAAAAAAGCCGCTTCCACGGTGAAATCTTTATCTGTATGCACCACACCACCCTCTTTGATGGGGTATTCGATGATCCGAAGGCGGTCGTGATAGATCGTTCCATAGCGCAAACGATCAAAATAAACCTTGCCCGATGCGGGGTAATAGCAATGGATGACATGCTCCACTTTATCGAGATTAAGGCGCATCAACATAGACCCGAGCCCCAAACAATGATCCCCATGAAAATGGCTGACAAAGATGCGATTAACGCAGCTCGGGGCAACGCCCGCATAAATAAACTGTCTTTGGGTTCCCTCTCCGGGGTCAAAAAGAAACCCCTGTTGATTCCAACGGAGGAGGTAGGCACCGTGATTGCGGAGCCGGGTGGGCTGCTGAGAAGAGCAGCCTAAAATAATCAAATCACGCACGCTCATAGCTTTGCTCGGGATAGAGGAGAGATCCGTCCAAAAATGGCCCCTATCATGGCCCCTGAAACATGAGCTGTATTGGCAATATTAAACTGCAGATTACTCATGGTCGCTTTGCTTAAGAAAAAAGAGATGATCCCTAGGGCGAGCATTCCAAAAATGTAGACCATGAGAAAGATTAGCGTCCCCCGGCTGACCGAGTACCCCTCCCAAGGGGCTTTTTTTTGCCGCACCCAAATAAATCCCGCAAGACCTGTGATCACCCCGGAATAACCGAGAAAAAGGGGGCCGCTCACCACATACTGCAATGTGTTAGAAAAAACGGCAATCATCAACGTAATACTTAAATACTGCCACCGTTTGATCCTCTCTTCTATCTGCTTGCCCAGCAAGTAGAGCCAAAGCATATTGAAGAAAATGTGAAAGAAATTGCCATGCATCAAAACGGGTGTAACAAGTCGCCAAAACTGTTTTTGTCTGATTTTGATAAAAAGGGGAACAGAGAGCTCTGAACGGATATTTGATTTGGTTAACAGCAAGTGGTATACCCCTTGCCAATAGGGGATCTTTTGAATTTTTTGAAAGGTTTGGTTTTCTTTGGCTAGCTTTTCAAGCTCTTTTACAGAATCGACCGATCGTCCCTTGAAAAATTGTACATAAAGGGGGAAAGAGGGGGGAAGGTCGTAGCAAAGGTGCATAAAAAGGGGGGTGAGGCCATAAAAAACAGCGCCCGATTTTTCTGCAGCGAGCTTTTTGTATTGATATCCGTTCCAAGCGTAGAAAAGAGCGCAGAGTATAATGATAGAAGCGGTTATAGGCGCTTTTATATGCCTTGCAACGCGGCGGCTCTTGCTGTGCGTAGGAAGGGGCGTAATCAGATCGGGCTTGGCTTGATCTAAGGGGGGGGGAGTGGTCTGAAATTTTTCATTTTTAGGATCTTCGAGATACTCGGTTAGCAGGGCCTGAGCTTTTGCAAACTCATCCTCTTCTTTGATCCAAATATCAAAGATCCCAGTTTGATTGGTTGATTCGAGTTTAGTGTGAATGCCCTGCTGCTCTAAAAATGCGTGGAAAACAACAAACTGCTTCCGATCTTCGATCCTACCTAAAAGACGCATACCACTTCCTTTTATCTAAAAGGTTTGATCTTTTTAATGAGGGATGTGGTCGACAGGTTGGGAATGAGGTCGACGATGTGCATTTTTCCTCCATACTTTTTGACAGTCGGAGCTTCGATGCAATGGGAGCCATAATCAGATCCATTCACGTGCACATCCGGTTTGATGATCTCTAAAATAGAGCAAGGATCAACTTGGTCAAACCAAGTAACATCATCTACTGGCTTCAAAGCGCAGATCAAAGTGAGGCGGTGCTCAAGCGGTTGTATGGGACGATCGGGGTGTTTGTATGCTTTGATACTCAAATCGCTGTTGAGCAAAACCATCAAATGGTCTGCCTGCTTTTTTGCCTCAAAGATGATATGAACATGTCCGGCGTGGAGCAGGTCAAACGATCCGTTGAGCGTGACAATTGTTTGATTTTTTCTTCGAATGGACGCCACTCGAAGGGCAAGCTCATTGGGAGGAACTTTCATTTTTTTCTCCCGCTCTTTTCACTTAAAAGGGCCAAGCGGTACACCTGGTCGTACCTATCGACAAAATGAACTGTCAACCCCTTTTTTAAATAAGCGGGTAGCTCTTCATAGTCCCGCTTGTTTTCCTTGGGGAAAATCAGTGTCTTAAGTTTTGAGCGTTTGGCGGCGATGAGTTTTTCTTTGAGCCCTCCGATGGGGAGGATCTTTCCAGTCAAAGTAAGTTCTCCCGTCATGCCCAAATCTTTGACAACAGGTGTACTTGTAAGCAAAGAGAAAAGCGCCGTGACCATCGTAATCCCAGCCGAAGGCCCATCTTTGGGTGTGGCTCCTTCCGGGATGTGCACGTGCACCTGCTTGTGTTTGAAAAAGGGGAAGTCTGGGGCGTAGATTTTGGCCTCACTCGCCGCATAACTCCAAGCGATTTGGGCAGACTCTTTCATCACATCTCCAGCTTGTCCAGTTAACTTCATCTCTGTTTTTTCATTTGGAGTATCAATCGCCTCTACATAAAGAGTCGCTCCTCCCATTGCTGTCCAAGCAAGCCCTGTGCACACTCCGACAGGGGTCTTTTCGTAGTAGCGATCAGAAGTAAACAGTGGTTTGCCCAAATACTTTTCCAAGTTCTTTTCTGTGATCTTCACATTTTTTACTTTTTTCCCTTTTTTGCTCTGCTCACTTTTTACAATCTCAAGGGCCACTTTTCGAATGATTTTTTTGAGATTGTTTTCGAGATTTCGCACACCAGCTTCACGGGCGTATTTTTCAATGATCTCCCTAATCGCAGGGGCGCTAAACGCAATTTGATTGCTTTTTAATCCATGTTTTTTCCGATTTTTTACGATCAAGTATTTTCTGGCAATTTGCACCTTTTCTTCTTTGATATAACCGGAAAGGCGGAGCACATCCATCCGATCCCGCAGTGGCCCCGGAATGGTGTCTAACACATTGGCCGTTACGATAAAAAGCACATCGGACAGATCACATCGGACATCGAGGTAGTGATCGAGAAAGTCTTTGTTTTGCTCGGCATCAAGCACTTCGAGTAGCGCTGATGCCGGGTCCCCCTGATAACTCGCCCCCATCTTGTCCACTTCATCAATCATGATTACGGGGTTCATGGTCTGTGTATATTTTAGTGCTTGAATCATCTTGCCGGGCATTGCTCCCACATACGTTCTGCGATGCCCCTTAATTTCCGCTTCATCCCGCATACCCCCGACAGAGAAACGGAAAAACTTCCGATTGATCGCTCTGGCAATGCTCCTTCCAATGCTTGTTTTACCCACGCCTGGGGGGCCGACAAAACAGATGATACTCCCTTTGATCCCCTTGGTCAGTTTCCCCACCCCTATAAATTCGAGTATTCGCTCTTTGATATCTTTGAGTCCGTGGTGATCCTCTTCTAAGATCTTTTCGGCTTGTTCGAGATCGTGATTTTCCTCACTACAAACGCCCCAGGGGACTTGGGTCAACCAATCGAGGTAGTTGCGAGACACAGAATATTCGGCAGACTGCACTTCCAGCACATTGAGCTTTTCAATCTCCTCTTCAATTACTTTTTGTACATCTTCCGGAACTGTTTTACCTCGTAGACGCTCTTGAAACTTTTCGGTATCTGAAGTTTTATCATCTTTTTCCAGTCCGAGCTCTTTTTTGATGGTCTTGAGCTGTTCACGCAAAAAAAACTCCCTTTGGGTCTTGGAAATGGTCGCTTCAATTTTTTGATTGATGCTGCTTTGCAGTTTGCTCAAATCGAGCTCTTTTTTGAGCAGAATGAGCGTCTTGTCGATCCGAGTCTGCACGTCAAAAGATTCCAAGATTTCTTGCAGCTCTTTGCGCCCGGCAGTGGTCAGAGCTACTGCAAAATCGGCGAGCTTACCGGGCTCGGTGAAGTCGGAGTGACCCAAGAAAATTTGCAACTCTTCTTTGAAGAGGGGGTTGAGTTTAAGCAGCTCTTTGATGGTTGTGATAATGCTAATTGAGTAGGCTTTGATCACCTTGGATTGCTGCTGCGTGATGGTATCTCGATGATAGGAGACTTTGACGCGCAAATACTTGGATTTTTTGATGGGCTCACTAATCGCAATCCTCTCTTCCATGTTGAGCACTACTTGCGCTCCCCCTTGCTCGAGTGGAACAATGCGCAAGATATTTGCCATCACCCCCACAGAGCTCAGTCCATCGTAAGAAAGTTTGTAAATATCAGCCTCTTCCTCTTTTGTGAGGAAAAGTCCAAGCATTTTGTGGGAGGACTTGGCCACAATTTTGAGCACTTCGTAGTAAGGCCCCGGTTCGATGACGAGAGGAGCTGCCATACCGGGGAAAAAGGGGCGCCTCGTTAAGGGAAGAACAAACAGCTCAAGGGGAAGCTGCTCACTGACTTCCACTTTCTTTTTTTCTCCAGCTAATTTTTCTAAATCTGAATTAATTAGAGAGTCAGAAAGGTCGATTTTCGGTTTAGCAAGAGGCTTTTTTTCGAGAAACTCTTCATCATCATCTTGATTTGCCAAGGGAAAACCCCTTCAGGTTAAACACTTCACATTAATTTTACGTTTTAAGTTTAGCAACATAGGCCATAATAGGCAAACTTCATCTAACTTTTATTTATGATGGAGAGTGAAATAATTACAACTTAAGATTTATTGATCCATCTGTTAAGATGACCTACGTGAACTTTTTAATCATTGAAATGAGCTTGGAAGTAAGCTTTGTCTTGCTCTGCGTTAAACAGCGCACTTTTTCCACTCATCTGCCCGCTCGCAGCGAGCAAAACCATCTGCTTCCCGCCATAGAGGGGCTTCTCAAATCACAAAAGCTTTCTTTGCAAGACCTCCACTTCCTCTGCGTGGGAAGGGGGCCGGGTAGCTTCACGGGCACTCGAGTTGCCGTTTGCTTGGCGAAAACCCTTGCGTTTGCCAATCAGATTCCCCTCGTCCCCTTTCTGAGCCCCTTAGCCTACACCCCTCCGATATCCGAGCCATTTCTCCTGCTCATCGACGCCAAATCTCGTGGCATCTACGCATATGACGGCGCCGACATTACCTCGCTCACACTCCCACTAAACAGGTGCGCGCGCGAAAAACAGCTCTACTCTCCCCACCCCTCCTCCCTGCCCATACCGACCCTGCTCGCTCCCATCAACACCTCCTTCCTTGTGTGCCACCTTGAGAACTCTTTTGCCCAAGGGAAAACAGTCTCCCCTTTCGATTTGAGAGCATACCTGCCTCCAATCAAAGGAACGGGGGCGGCTTTGCCCAAGCAAAAAAAAGAGCAATAAGCGGGGGCTTTTACCCCCTTAATTGAAGGGGCACGCAGCAATAAATGGTTGAATCATATGTCTCTGTTTGCTTAAAATGGTTCACGCAAGCTCTTTGTAGAGCTAGGATACTTGGGAAAACTATAATCTCTTAAGGTGACTGAGATATGCCAAATGTGAAAGTGCGCACAGGGGAGTCGGTAGACAAGGCTCTCCGAGTTTTAAAGAAAAAAATTGACAAAGAGGGAATCATGAAATCGGCCAAAGCGCACCGTTTTTATGATAAACCCTCTGTAAAAAAGCGAGCAAAGTCAAAAGCAGCTCTAAAATACCGCCTGAAAAAATCCCGCTAACCCCCAATTTTTTAGCAGTTAGATATTTTAACTGCTAAAAAATTGATCTAAAATTGGCAGCTTTGCTAAAATTAGGTCTACCAAATCAAAAAATCAATTACTTAACGCAACATGACGGATTACTACCAAGTCCTCGGAGTGCCGAGACAAGCTAACACGGAAGATATCAAGAAGGCTTATCGCAAACTTGCCGTCAAATACCATCCCGATAAGAATCCTGGAGATACGCAAGCTGAAAAAAAGTTTAAGCAAGTGTCTGAGGCATACGAAATTCTCAGCGATAAAGAGAAACGGCAGATATACGATCATTATGGCTCTGCTGGCCTGAGCGGCGCCGCTGGGGGGGGGAGACAAGCAGGCTCTGGTGGATTTTCCTCCATGGAAGAAGCTCTGCGCACCTTTATGGGGGCCTTCG